>NZ_CP086112.1:380000-612959 GCF_016806835.2 Skermanella rosea
CAGGTCGAAGCCGAAGCGCGACAGGGCCAGCAGCCCGAGCAGCGACCCTCCGCCCAGCAGCAGCCCCGCCTTGATGATCTGCACCCAGGTGGTCGCGATCATGCCGCCGAAGGTCACGTAGACCACCATCAGCACGCCGACCACGATCACGGCGACGGCGTAATCCAGCCCGAACAGCAGTTTGATCAGCTGGCCGGCGCCGACCATCTGGACGATCAGGTAGAAGCAGACGACCGTCAGCGACCCGATCGCCGCGAAGGTCCGCACCTTGGTCTGGTCCAGCCGATACGACGCGATGTCGGCGAAGGTGAAGCGGCCCAGGTTGCGCAGCCGCTCGGCGATCAGGAACAGGATGATCGGCCAGCCGACGAAGAAGCTGATGATGTAGATGAAGCCGTCGAACCCGGTGGCGAACACAAGGCTCGACAGGCCCAGCAGCGTCGCCGCCGACATGTAGTCGCCGGCGATCGCCAGCCCGTTCTGGAAGCCGGTGATGCCGCCGCCGGCGGTATAGAAGTCGGCCGCCGACTTGGTGCGGCTGGCCGCCCAGTAGGTGATGCCGAGCGTGCCGACGACGAAGATGAAGAACATGACGATGGCCGTCACGTTCACGGCCTGCTTCTCCGCCCCGCCCAGGTCGGCGGGTGCGGCCAGCGCCGGGGCGGCCAGGGCGAGGGCCGCAAGGCTCATGGCCGCGACGGGGGACAGCAGGCGCCTCATTCCGCCGTCTCCCGGATCAGCTCGTTGGTCAGGTCGTCGAACGGGCCGTTCGCGAAGTAGGAATAGACGCCGGTCAGCAGCCAGGACACGACGATGATCCCCGCGCCGATCGGCACGCCGACCGACAGCGTGGCGCCTTCGCCCAGGGGCCGGCCGAGCAGGCCCGGCGCGAAGGCCACGACCATCATGAAGCTGTAGTAGGACACCAGGACCAGCGCGGACAGCACGGCGGCGAGACGCCCGCGCCGCCTGACCAGCACCTGGTAGTTCGGGTTCCGGCGAACCCTGGCGTAAATTGAGTCGGACATATCATTTCCAATTCGTAGCTTGCTGCAATGCGGTACGATCCATCGGCGCCTCTGGGCAGACGGTTTGATGTCGCAGGGCGGCTACGAAGGGGGGCGATGGAAAACAGCGCGGATGCCTTCCGCTAGACCTGGAAAGGAGGGTCCCGGCGGGTCAGCCGCGTCCCATCGCCTGTTCGAAGTCACGGACATCCTGCCGGAACGCCGGGACGGTCGCCGCCGCGATGGAAACGTTCTCGGCGGCCCTGCTGTAATCGTAGCCATCGTAAGCGTGGCGAAAGACGTGGCGGAAGGCCCGCAGCTTCTGGAGTCCCCGGCCGGTCTCGGGAGAGATCACCGCCGGGCGAACTCCCTGGACGGGCACCTGAGCCCGGCGGATCAGGTCGGAGTGGAAGGAGGAACTGTTGGGCAGGGCTCCGTCGATCGCCCGGATGATCCGCTCCAAGGCCGATTCCAAGGCGCCATAGCAGTTGTGAAGCAGCAGTCCGATCGCCGCCTCGCGGTCCTCGCGTATATCCTCGTCCATGTCGCCGGAATCCGACTCGAGGGAGGCCGCGCGCCGGGCGGCGGATTCGGCGTACCGGGTCGCCGCGTCCAGGTCGCGCCCGATGTCAGCCCAGAGCGCCGGGTTCAATGCCTCGCTCCGCGATACGGTTTCTGAGGGACTCCGACAGGAAGCGTTCCGGGATAACGTCGGCGGTGAAGCCGGCGTCTGCCAGGGCCAGTTCCACGTCCAGGGCGACGTCGCCGTCCCGGCCGGCGGGGACGGCCATCAGGGCGACGTCGATGTCGGACCGCTCGTCGAAGCCGCCCTCGGCGAGCGAGCCGAACACCACCAAGCGGCCGCCGGCCGCCGCCGCGACCTTCTCCGCGTCCCGCACGGCCCGCACCGCGGCGGCGCGACGCTCCGCCAGGCGGCGGGACCGCAGCTCGTCGAAAGTCGGATAGGAATGAATCGCGGTACGGCGTTCGGACATGCCTCGGGCTCTTGCGGAGCGGTCAACTACGGTCGAGGATGGTCGCCTCGCACCGGGCCTGTCAACCGGAAGACGCCGGGCAGGGGGCAAAGGGCTTAGCCGCCCGGCGTTTGACCTGAAGCAATGACCGGCCGCCCCCGGCCCGGCCAGGATTTCGTCCAAGCCAGCCGTACGAAGACAGCGGTCAAGCCGTACCGCCGCCGAAACCAGGACAATGCTCTCCATGCGCGCCGCACCCCTTCTCGCCCTGCTCGCCGTCGTCGGGATCGCCGCCGGCGGCTATGCCTATTGGGACACGCAGCAGTCCCGCGCCCTGCCGGCCGGCCTGGCGTCGGCCAACGGCCGGATCGAGGTCGAACGGGTCGATATCGCCACCAAGCTCGCCGGCCGCGTCGCCGAGATCCGCGTCCGCGAGGGCGACGCCATCCAGGCCGGCGACATCGTGGCCCGCATGGACGTCACGGAACTCCAGGCCCAGCTCCTCGCGGCCAAGGCCGCCGTCCGGCGTGCGGTCGAGAGCATCGGCAAGGCCGAGGCGGAGGTCGCGATCCGCGAGGCGGAACAGCAGCTTTCCGAGGTCGAGCTGCGCCGCGTCGTGGAGTTGGAACGGCGCGCCGCCGTCTCGACCGCCGAGGTGGACCGGCGCCGGGCGCAGAACGAGGTTGCCAAGGCCCAGATCCTCGGCGCCAGGGCCGCCGTCCGGGACGCCGGGGCCGCGCGGGAGGCCGCCGAGGCGCAGGTCGCCCAGATCGAGGCGACCATCGCCGACATGACCCTGAAGACCCCCGTCTCCGGCCGGGTGGAATACCGGCTCGCCCGGGCGGGCGAGGTGCTGGGAGCGGGAGGGCGCGTGGTCACCGTCCTGGACCTGACCGACGTCTTCATGACGGTCTTCCTGCCCACCGGCCAGGCGGGGCGGGTGGCGCACGGCTCGGATGCCCGGATCGTGCTCGACGCGGCGCCCAGCTACGTGGTGCCGGCCACGGTGTCGTTCATCGCGGCGGAGGCGCAGTTCACCCCCAAGGCGGTCGAGACCTCCGACGAGCGCGAGAAGCTGATGTACCGCGTCAAGCTGGCGATCGATCCCAAGCTGCTGGAGACCTACCGCGACTATGTGCGCGCGGGGCTCACCGGAAACGCCTATGTCCGGATCGACCGGGCGGCGGAGTGGCCGGCCGAGCTCGCGCCAAAGCTTCCGCCAACTCCCGAGGGGGCGGAGACCGCCGATGTCCGGTGACGACGGGGTCGCGCTGGAGGGCGTCTCGCACCGCTACGGGCGCACCGCGGCGCTCGACGGCGTCTCGCTCCGGATCCCCGGCGGCACGGCGACCGCCGTGGTCGGCCCGGACGGCGTCGGCAAATCCACGCTGCTGGCGCTGATCGCCGGCGTCAAGCGGGGGCAGGCGGGCACCGTCCGGGTGCTGGGCGGCGACATGGCCTCGGCAGCGCACCGCGACCGGGCGGCGCCCGGCATCGCCTACATGCCCCAGGGGCTGGGGCGGAACCTCTATCCGACCCTGTCGGTGGTCGAGAACATCGACTTCTTCGGCAGCCTGTTCGGCCTGTCCCGGGCGGACCGCCGGGCGCGCATCGACCGGCTGCTTCACGCCACCGGCCTGCACCCGTTTCCCGACCGCCCCGCCGGCAAGCTGTCGGGCGGCATGCGGCAGAAGCTGTCGCTGTGCTGCGCGTTGATCCACGATCCGGACCTGCTGATCCTGGACGAGCCGACCACCGGCGTCGATCCGCTGTCGCGCCGGCAGTTCTGGCGCCTGATCGACGACATCCGGGCCGGCCGGCCGGGCATGACCGTGCTGGTCGCCACCGCCTACATGGAGGAGGCGGAACGGTTCGAGCGTCTGGTCGCGATGGACGGCGGCACGATCCTGGCCGCCGGCCCGACCGCCGAGGTGCTGGCCCGGACCGGCGCCGCGACCCTGGACGAGGCGTTCGCCGCCCTCCAGCGGGGCAGGGGGACCGGGCCGGCCGAGGGCTGGACCCCGCTGCCGCCCCGCACCCCGGATCCTGGAGCGCCGCCGGCCATCCTGGCGGAGGGGCTGACCCGCCGGTTCGGCGACTTCACCGCCGTGGACGGGGTCAGCTTCCGGATCGAGCGCGGGGAGATCTTCGGCTTCCTCGGCTCCAACGGCTGCGGCAAGACCACGACCATGAAGATGCTGACCGGACTGCTGCCGGCCACCGAGGGGCGGGCCGAACTGCTGGGCCGTCCCGTGGCGGCGGGCGACATCGCGACGCGCATGCGGGTCGGCTACATGTCGCAGTCCTTCTCGCTGTACGAGGAGCTGTCGGTCCGCGCCAACCTGGACCTGCACGCGCGGCTGTACCGAATCCCGGCGGCGGAGGTCGGGCCGCGCACCCGCGAGGCGCTGGAGCGGTTCGACCTCGCCGGCGTGGCCGACGCCCGGCCGAACAGCCTGCCGCTCGGCATCCGCCAGCGCCTTCAGCTGGCCGCCGCCTGCCTCCACCGGCCGGAAGTGCTGATCCTGGACGAGCCGACGTCGGGCGTGGACCCGGCGGCGCGGGACATGTTCTGGCGTCACCTGGGCGAGCTGGCGCGGCGCGACGGCGTCACCGTCTTCGTCTCGACCCACTTCATGAACGAGGCCGAGCGGTGCGACCGCATCTCGCTGATGCATGCCGGGCGGACGCTGGCCGTCGGCACGCCGCGGGAGATCCGCGAAGCGCGCGGCGCGGCATCCCTGGAGGACGCCTTCGTCGCCTGCCTGGTGGAGGCGACCGGCGAGGACGCGGAGTCCGGGGCGGGGCAGGGGGCGAGGCAGGGCGTGGCGGCACCGCCCGCCACGGCCGACGCGAAGCCGCCGGACCATGCCACGCTCGCCGCGTCCTTCGGACGGATCTTCGCCTTCGCGCGGCGGGAGATGATCGAGATCCTGCGGGACCCCGTCCGGCTCGCCTTCGCCCTGCTCAGCCCGATCGTGCTCATGGTCACCTTCGGCTATGGCGTCACCTTCGACGTGGAGGACCTTCCCTTCGCCGTGTTCGACCGCGACCGGAGCGCCGAGAGCCGGCAGTTCGTCGAAAGCTTCGCGGGCTCCCGCTATTTCGACCAGAGGCCGCCGATGGACAGCGAAAGCGAGATCGACGCGCGGCTCCGGTCGGGCGAGCTGCGGGTCGCCATCGACATCCCGCCCGGCTTCGGCCGCGACCTGCTGGACGGCCACCGGCCGCAGGTGGCGTTCCTGCTCGACGGGTCGATGCCGTTCCGGGCCGAGACGGCGCGCGGCTACGTGGACGGCATCGTGTCCTCCTATGCGCAGGACCTCGCCCGGCGTACGGCCGGGGAGGCGGTTTCGCCATACCCGGTCCAGGTCGAGGCACGGTTCCGCTACAACCAGGAATTCCGCAGCGCCGTCGCGATCACGCCCGGCTGCATCATGATCCTGCTGATCATCGTCCCGTCCATGCTGACCGCGCTGGGCGTGGTGCGGGAGAGGGAGATCGGCTCGATCAGCAATCTCCAGGCGTCTCCGGCGACCGTTGGCGAGTTCCTGCTGGGCAAGCAGGCGCCCTATGTCGCGATCGGCTTCCTCAGCTTCCTGTCGCTGACCCTGCTGGTCGCCGTCCTGTTCGGCGTGACCGTGAAGGGATCCATGGCGGCCCTGGCGCTGGGGGCTCTCCTCTACGTGTTCGCCGCCACGGGGGTCGGGCTGGTGGTCTCGACCTTCGTCAGGAGCCAGGTCGCGGCGATCATCGCGACCGCCGTGCTGGTCACCGTGCCGGCCATCAATTTCTCGGGATATCTCTATCCCGCGGCCACGGTGGAAGGGGCCGGGCGGTACATCGGGCTGGGATTCCCCTCCCTGTGGTTCCAGAACGTCAGCATCGGCACCTTCGCGAAAGGGCGGCCGTTCGCGGATTTCCAGCTCGAATTCCTGATGCTGTTCGCGTTCGGCGCGGGGTTCCTGATGATCGCCAGCCGCTTGCTCAGGAAGCAGGAGCGTTGACCATGCCCATCTGGCTATCGAACGTCTTCCGCCTCGGCCTGAAGGAGCTGGCGAGCCTCGCCGGCGACAAGGTGCTGTTCGCCTTCATCCTCTATTCCTTCTCGTTCTCGGTCTACAGCGTGGCGACCGGCGTGAAGACCGAGATCGAGAACGCCAGCGTCGCGGTGGTGGACGGCGACCACTCCGCCCTGTCGTCCCGGCTGCGCGAAGCGTTCCTGCAACCTTACTTCCGGCCGCCCGCGCTGATCGACCGGGCCGAGCTGGACCCGGCCATGGACCGGGGCGAGCGGACCTTCGTGCTGGACATCCCGCCGCGGTTCGAGGCCGACGCGCTGCGCGGACGCCAGCCGGAGCTTCAGCTCAACATCGACGCCACGGCGATGACCCAGGCGGGGGTCGGCGCCGGGTACATCGAGGCCATCGTGCAGCGGGAGGCGATCGACTTCCTGCGGGCGCGCGGCGAGGCGACGGCGGTTCCCATTGATGCCGTGACGCGCGCCTGGTTCAACCCGAACCTGGAGGGCGCCTGGTTCCACTCCGTCATGGCGGTGATGGAGAACATCACGATCCTGTCGATCCTGCTGGTCGGCGCCGCCGTCATCCGGGAGCGGGAGCACGGCACGATCGAGCACCTGCTGGTCATGCCGGTCCGGGCGAGCGAGATCGCCGTCGCCAAGATCTGGGCCAACGGCCTGGTGATCCTGGTGGCGGCGGGACTGTCGCTGCGCTTCGTGGTCCAGGGCGCGCTGGGGGTCCCGGTCGAGGGGTCGATGGCGCTGTTCCTGGCCGGGGCGGCGGCCTACCTGTTCGCGACCACGTCGCTCGGGATCCTGCTCGCCACCCTGGTCCGGTCGATGCCCCAGTTCGCGCTCATGGCGATCCCGGTCTTCCTGATCCTGAACATGCTCTCGGGCGCCACCTCGCCGATCGAGGGCATGCCGCCGGTGCTGGAAACGCTGATCCAGGTCTCCCCCACCGTCCATTTCGTCACGCTGTCCCAGGCGGTACTGTTCCGGGCCGCGGGGCTGGAGGTGGTCTGGCCGCAGCTCCTCGTGCTGGCCGGCCTCGGCGGCCTGTTCCTCGCGGCGGCGCTGGCCCGGTTCCGCATCATGCTGTCGCAGGCCCATCAATGACGGGCCGGGCAAAGCGTCACGGGGTGACGGCGACCTTCAGGACGCCGTCGCGCTGGTGCGAGAACAGCTCGTAGGCGGCCTCGATGTCGTCCAGCTTGAAGCGGTGCGTCACCATCGGGCGGAGATCGACCCGGTGGGACGCCACCACGTTCATCAGCCGTCGCATGCGCTCCTTGCCGCCGGGGCACAGGGACGTGACGATGGTGTGGTCGCCCAGGCCGGCGGCGAACGGCCCCAGGGGGATGTGCAGGTCGGTGGAATAGACGCCCAGGCTCGAAAGCGTGCCGCCCGGCCGCAGGACGCGCAGGCAGGCCTCGAACGTCGCCTGGGTGCCCAGCGCCTCGATCGCGACGTCCACCCCGCGCCCGTCCGTCAGCGCCATGATCTGCTCCACCGGATCGCCGGCCTTGAAATCGACCACCCGGTCGGCCCCCATCCGGCGGGACGCCTCCAGCCGCTCCCGCACCGTGTCCACCCCGATCACCAGCGTGGCGCCGCACAGCTTGGCGCCCGCCGTGGCGCACAGGCCGATCGGCCCCTGGGCGAACACCGCGACGGTGTCGCCGATCCTGATCCCCGCCCGCTCGGCGCCGGAGAAGCCCGTGGACATGATGTCCGGGCACATCAGGACCTCCTCGTCGCTCAGCCCGTCGGGCACCGGGGCGAGGTTCGCCATGGCGTCCGGCACCAGCACGAACTCGGCCTGGCAGCCGTCGATGGTGTTGCCGAACTTCCAGCCCCCGATCGCTTTCCAGCCATGCGCCGTCCCGGCGCCATCCTGCGAATGGAAGCCGCACAGCGAGGCGTGGCTGTGGCCGCTGGGGCAGATGGCGCCTGCGATCACCCGCTGGCCCTCCCGGTAGCCCTGGACGGCCGAGCCCAGCTTCTCGATCACGCCGACCGGCTCGTGCCCGACCGTCAGGCCGCGGGCGACCGGGTACTCGCCTTTCAGGATATGGACGTCGGTGCCGCAGATGGTGGTCGTGGTGATCCGGACCAGGGCATCGAGCGGCCCGACGTCCGGTACGGGCTTCTCGTCCAGCACGATGCGGCCGGGTTCGACGAAGATGGCGGCTTTCATTTTCGGCATGTTTCCCCCCGTGTCTGACACGCGCCCGCAAGCGGGATCGGGGTGGATCGTACCGGTTCGCCGGCGGGGGTAATTGATCCACGTTAAGCACATCAGCGCTTCGGGGCAGCGTGGATTACCGTCCTTCGAGAACACGCCGGCCGGAACGGATAGGCCGAAAGACTCCGGGGTGTTTGAATCAACTGTTAACTGCCGCCCGGTACCATCTCCTCAAAAACCCTCGCCGGCCTCCGGCCCGCCTGTGGCCAGAGAAACGGTCCCGAGGTAGAATCTGACGGCGGAGGGGAGCGGCCGACGAATTTTTGGTGGCGGATGATCCCGTAAAAAAACGTGGTCCATGGATTGTTGCGCACTTGAGAGTGGTGACGCCTCGCGGTGATCCCGGTTAGGAAATTGATATCCTGCGCAGTCCAGCCCCTCCCGCTGTTTAGCGACACAGGGAGATGCTGGCATGACTGGAACGAACAAGCCGGTCCAATCACGGGCGATGTCCCCCATCCATCCTCGGGCGGCCGCCATCGACGTGGGGGCGAAGATGCATGTCGCGGCGGTTGGACCGGATCGCGCCTCGGAGCCGGTCCGCACGTTCGGCACCTTCACCGATGATCTCCATCGTCTGGCGGACTGGTTCCAGGAGTGCGGGATCGAGACGATCGCCATGGAGTCGACCGGGGTCTACTGGATTCCCGTGTTCGAGATCCTGGAGCAGCGCGGCTTCGAGGTTCTGCTGGTCAATGCCCGCGACGCCAAGCATGTGCCGGGCCGCAAGACCGACGTCAGCGATGCCCAGTGGTTGCAGCGCCTGCACGAGTTCGGTCTGCTGCGCGCCAGTTTTCTTCCCAAGGGCGAGATCGCCGCATTGCGCGCGTATCTACGCCAGCGCGAGCGGCTTGTGGAGCTGGCGGCGACGCACATCCAGCACATGCAGAAAGCCCTGATGCAGATGAATGTCCAGGTGCATCACGTGGTGTCGGACATCATGGGGGTCACCGGCCTGCGCATCCTGCGCGCCATCGTCGCCGGAGAGCGTGACCCCGGCGTGTTGGCCGCCAACCGCGACCGGCGCTGCCGTGCCGATGTCGAAACCATTCAGCGGGCGCTGACCGGCACCTGGCGTGCCGAGCATCTCTTCGCGTTGGAACAGGCGCTGGCGCTTTACGACGCCTGCCAGGAGAAGGTTGTCGCTTGTGACAGGAAGATCGAAGCGACGCTGAAGCGCATCGAGGCCCAGTCGGCGAAGCCTGTCGGTGAGCTGCCCCCCGCCCGAACGACCACGCGGCAGCCGAACGCCGTCGACTTCGACGTCAGAACGGCGCTGCACGCCGTGCTCGGGGTCGACCTGACGCAGATCCACGGGCTGGGTCCCTATCTGGCGCTGAAGCTGGTCGGCGAATGCGGGACCGATCTCTCGGCGTGGCCGAGCGCCAAGCACTTCACCTCCTGGCTTGGCTTGGCGCCGAGCAACAAGATCTCCGGAGGGAAGGTTCTGTCCTCGCGAACGCGCCGTTCCAGCAACCGGGCGGCGTCGCTGCTGCGGTTGGCGGCGGTGACGGTCGGACGGACGGATACGGCGCTGGGCGCCTTCTTCCGCCGCTTGTCGGGCCGTGTCGGCAAGGCCAAGGCCGTCACCGCCACGGCTCGCAAGATCGCGGTGCTCTTCTACAACACCCTGCGCCATGGGATGGACTATGCTGATCCCGGCGCCTCCTACTACGAGGAGCGCTACCGGCAGAGGGTTCTGACCAACCTCCAGAGGCGGGCGAAGTCGCTGGGCTACGTCCTCCAACAGGCTGATGCTGCCCCGGCTACCAACGGAGTTTCTTAGGAAATGACTGGAGAGCGACTTCGTCAACTCCAGCCTGAAACGGGAGGTGACATATGAGAGACAGCGTGTCCGTCGGCGCCGACCAGGCGGCCAATACCGAAACGGCCATCGTGGAACTGGCGCGGGAAGTCGGAAGCCTTGGCGTCGCGTTCGCCGACGTGGCCGGCCATGTCGACGATGTCAGCGGCCGGATCGCCCATCAGGTCTCTGTCCTGGCGGAACTGCGCAGCGACGCCGCCGACATGGCGGCCGGGACCGGGCACGTCAGCGCCGCCGCCGCGGCCGCCCGCGCGGTGACCGCCAAGGCCCAGGAGCAGGTGGCCCAGGGCCGCGGCCAAGTGGACAACGCGCTCGCCGGGCTGCACACCCTGACCGAGGACGTGACGGCGATCGACAAACAGTCGGCCGACCTGACCGACGCGCTGGCCCGCGTCGGCAAGGTCGCGCAGGAGATCAGCGCGATCGCCAAGCAGACCAACCTGCTGGCGCTGAATGCGACGATCGAGGCGGCGCGCGCCGGGTCGGCCGGACGCGGCTTCGCCGTGGTGGCCCACGAGGTCAAGGCGCTGGCCGGCAAGACCGCCGTGGCGACGCAGGAGATCGACGCGACCCTGCGCTACCTGACCGAGCAGGTGAAGGCTCTGGCGGCCCGCGGAGCCGGCGCGGCGTCGAAGGCGTCGGCGGTCGGCAGCGACGCCAGCCGGATCGGCGACCTGATGGAGACGCTGGCCGGCGCCATCGGCGACGTGGACCGCCAGCAGGACCGCATCGAGGACGCCGCCGGCCTGATCGGCACCGGCATCGCCACGGTCGAGCAGCGCATCGTCGAACTGTCCGCCGGCGTCACCCACTCCAGCGGCAACCTCAACCAGGCCCGCGACCGCCTGAACGGCCTGCTGGCGTCGAGCGAGAAGCTGATCGGCCTGTCCAGCCGCCTCGACGTAGAGACGGTCGACACCCCGTTCATCCGCGCGGTGCGGGACGGCGCCGACCGCGTCGCATCGATCCTGGAAGAGGCGATCGATGCTGGCACCCTGACCCTGGACGCGCTGTTCGACGCGGACTACAGACCGGTGCCCGGGACCTCTCCCGAGCAGTGCGTCACCCGCTTCAGCGACGCCGCCGACCGGTTGCTGGCGGGCTTCCTGGACGGGGTGCTGGAGATATCGGACAGGATCGCCTATCAGGCGTGAGGCGGGGCCGTCGGTGCCCGTTGACAATCCCGCTGCCTGATGTACCGCTAGAGCGGTCCCCGATCAGGTTGAACCGCTCCGGTCCTCGCAGCCTGCCGTTCCACTCGCCGCACTGTGTTGCGCCATGGGCGCAACCTACGGCTCGATGCAGGGCGGAGGTGATGCGGGCCGAAGGTCGTAGTTGCGCCCATGGCGCAACGCATCGGATCAGCTGTCTCGGGCGGATCGACCTGATCGGGTGCAGTTCTAATTCGCTGCGGAGTATTTGCGTTCCCCGCCGCATGGGAGGGGCACGCTGGCGCTGATCGCCTCGGTCCAGAACCCGTTGCATGCCCGCGAAAAGGGCGTCAACGGATCCTGGCGCGGCGTGATCCAGGCGCCGTCGGGACCGGCGATACCGGCGATCATCAAGGATCTCGACACCCGGCAGTTGGCGAACCCCCGACGCTTGTATCGTCATCGACGACGGAACCGTACCCGAGGCAGTAAGGGTCCGCCGGGATGGCATCGGCGCGATGCGCCGTCGCTTGGTCGAATGGCCGGCCCTGGGTGTGGCGGCGGCGTTCGACGAATAGGCCGCGGTGATCGACCGGCACGAAGGAGGCCGTTCGCGGGATGGCCAGGGAACAGCTGCTCGGACAGGCCATGCGCGGAGCTTCCGCCCTCGACGCCAAGCTTGCCGCCAACGATAACGCACTGGCACGAGCATAGAATTTGCCGTCACTTCAGCATGGCGCCGGCCGTGCGGAGGACGGCTCGCGTGATGTCGCCCAGGCGGCTGCTCGCGATCCGGCTGCGCTGCCAGAACAGCGGTACGTCGAGCGGCTGGTCCGGAACCAGGGCGACCAGCCGGCCGGTCCGCAGATGGTCGGCGACCAGCATCTCGGGGTTCATTCCCCATCCCAGGCCGACCAGCGCCGCGTCGATGAATGCCTGGGAGGAGGGCAGCCAATGGGTGGCCGGCGAGATTTCCGTGCCGAAGGCCTGCAGCGTCCATAGCGTCTGCAGCCGGTCCTTGCTGTTGAAGGTCAGGCACGGCGCACGGGCGAGGGACTCGGCATTCAACCCGTCGGGGAAATGCCGGCGGACGAATTCCGGACTGGCGGTCGCGACGTAGCGCAGCGCGCCCAGCGGCGTGCTGTCGCAGCCTTGCACCGGCTTGGCGCCGGACGTCACGGCGGCCAGGACCTCGCCCCGGCGCAGCCAATCCGCGCTGTGCTCCTGGTCGTCGATGACGAGGTCGAACAGGCAGTCCCGCGTCTCGGCCATCGCGGTGACGAACCAGGTGGCGAGGCTGTCGGCGTTCACCGCGATGCGGACGGTCACCGGCGGCCCGGCGTGCCGGAAGCCCGGAAGCTCCTGGCGCAGCTCGCTCTCCAGCAGGGCCACCTGTTCCACGTGCTGGCACAGGCGCTGCCCCGCGGGCGTGCCGACGCAGGGGGAGCCTCGCACCACCAGGATCGCCCCCAGCCTCTCCTCCAGGAGCTTGACCCTTTGCGATACCGCCGAGGGGGTAACGTGAAGCTGCAATGCTGCCCGTTCGAAGCTGCCGGTGCGGATGACGGCCGCCAGGGCGGAGAGCAGGGCGTAATCGAGCACGAATTAGCATCCCTTAATCAAGCTGATTATCTTTAAGCATGCTAATCCGGTCCGCCGTGCTAGTGAAGCCGCCTCCGCAACCAAGGTGGCCCGCCATGCTGTCCGCTTTCCTCCCCGGCCTTCTGCTGGGTCTCAGCCTGATCGTCGCCATCGGCGCGCAGAATGCCTTCGTGCTCCGCCAGGGCTTGCGCGGCGAACATGTCCTGGCGGTCTGCCTGACCTGCGCGGTTTCGGATGCCCTGCTGATCCTGGCGGGAGTGGGCGGTTTCGCCCGGGCCGCCGACTGGGCACCCTGGCTCGAAACGGCGACGCGCTATGCCGGCGCGGCCTTCCTGTTCGCCTATGGCCTGCGCAGTTTCCTGGCGGCGGCCCGCTCGGGGAACGCGCTGATGCCGGCGGACGCCGTTCCCGCCAGCCTCGGCGCGACGCTGGCGACCTGCCTGGCGCTGACATGGCTGAACCCTCATGTCTACCTGGACACCGTGGTCCTGCTTGGTTCCGTGTCCACGCAGTTCGCGGCGAACAAAGGGCTGTTCGCGCTCGGAGCGATGACGGCCTCCTTCCTCTTCTTCTTTTCCCTGGGCTATGGCGCGCGCCTGCTGCGGCCCGTCTTCGCGCGGCCGGGCGCATGGCGGGTGCTGGACGTGGGCATCGGCATCGTCATGGTCACGATCGCCGCGACGCTGATCGCCTGAAGTCACCCGGTCCGCGGCGGACGCCCTGCGGCGACGCCCTCGATCGCGGCGGCCAGCCGCTCGACCCCGCGCGCGATATCGCGACCGTCGAGGCTCGCGTATCCCAGCACGAGGCCGGGATGGTCCGGACGGCCGGAAGCGGACGCGGGGTCGTAGAGCGGCGTGACGGGATAGACGCCGACACCCGCCGCCCGCGCCGCGGCGACGAGCATGGCCTCCCGGTCCATCGGGAACCGCGTGAACCAGGCGACGACATGCAGCCCGGCCTCCGCGCCGACGACCCTGACCCCGTCGCGGAACCGGGCCCGCAGGGCGGTCAGGAGAGCGGCCCGCCGCTCCCCGTTCCGCCGGCGCACCCGCCGCACATGCCGTTCGTAGGCGCCGCCGGCGATCAGGTCCGCCAGGGCCTCCTGCTCCAGGCCCGGCGTGTGCCGGTCCGCCAGCCGCTTCGCCGCGCGGAAAGCCGGGGCCAAGGCCGGCGGAACCACGAGGTAGCCGAGCCGCAAGGCGGGAGAGAGCGTCTTCGACACCGTGCCGAGATAGATGACGTTCCTGGCCCCGTCCAGGGTTTGCAAGGTGGGGATGGGGGCGACGTCGTAGCGATACTCGCCGTCGTAGTCGTCCTCGATGACATAGGCCCCGCAGGTCCGCGCCCAGGCCAGCAGGTCCTGCCGGCGGCTGGCGGACATGACGCTGCCGAGCGGAAACTGGTGGGACGGCGTCACGTAGGCCAGCCGGGCGGGCGGGAGCCGTTCCGTGAGCATGCCTTCCCGATCCACCGCCCGGGGGACCAGCCGGGCGCCCGCGGCCAGGAGCACGTCGCGTGCCGCCGCGTAGCACGGGTCCTCGATGACCGCCGGCTCCCCGGGATCGAGCAGCAGCCGCACGCACAGGTCGAGGCCCTGCTGCGACCCGTTCACCACGACGATCTGGTCGGGATCGCAGCGGAGCCCCCGTGCCCGCCAGAGATAGCCTTGCAGGGCCGAACGGAGCTCGGGCGAGCCGGACGGATCGCCGTACTGGAGGCGGGACGGCCGGCGCAGGATCGCAGCATCGACGGCCCGCTTCCACATCAGCATGGGGAAATCCGAGGCGGCGAGATCGCCGTAGCGGAAGTCGGCGACGGGCGCGTCGGCCGCGGGCCGATGCTGCCTCGGAAGGTCGGCCAGCCTTCGACCGAAAGCCGAGAGGCGCGCCGGAATCGCCTCGACGTCCCGCCTCGTCACCGGCGGCTCCACCTTGAGGCCCTTCGGGACCTGCGGCCTCGCACCCTGCCTCGCCTCCAGGTACCCCTCGGCGGCAAGCTGTTCATACGCGGCCGTCACGGTCGTCCGGGACACGCCCAGATCCGCGGCGAGAGCCCGAGACGACGGGAGACGTGCGCCGGGCGGATAGACGCCTTCGGCGATCTGGTCCTTGATCGCCCCGGATATGCGGGAGACGAGGGTCCTGGCACCATCCGGCTGCGGGATCGCGAGCATCGACTGGACCGATCGAAAAGGTGGAAACTGGCCGTTCAACATGGACCAGTTTTCTGGAAAGCTCCGTCCTGTCAAGGAGGTCCCGATGTATATTCCCCCGGCGTTCCGCGAGAGCGACCTGCCATTCATCCACGAGACGATGCGGGCCGCCCGGCTCGCCAGCCTGGTCACGGCCACGGCCGGCGGATTGGTATGCACGCCGCTGCCCCTGTTCCTCGACGAGCGCGAAGGGGAGATGGGCACGCTCCATGGCCACGTCGCGAAGGCCAATCCCCAGTGGAGGGAGGCACCGGCCGGCGAGGCCCTGGCGATCTTCATGGGCCCGGACGCCTATGTCACCCCCTCCTGGTACGAGGGCAAGGGCCGGGACGGGAGGGTCGTTCCGACCTGGAACTACGTGGCGGTCCACGCCTACGGCCCGGTCGAGTTCTACGACGATCCCGACCGCCTGCTCGACGTCGTCACGCGCTTGACCGATCTCCACGAGGCGCCGCGTCCCCGGCCCTGGGCCGTCGGCGACGCGCCGCCCGACTTCGTAGGTGCGCAGCTGCGCGGCATCGTCGGTGTGCGGCTGCCCATCGCCCGGATCGACGCCAAGCGGAAGATGAGCCAGAACCGCACCGCCGAGGACAGGGCGAACGTGAAGGAGGGGCTTTCCCGGAGCGCCGACGCCCGCGACCGCCAGGCCGCCGGTCTCATCCCGGGCCTCGTCCCGGACTGACAGCGCATCGTCCCGCGCCCGGGAAACACGGGTATCGAAGGAACATACACCAAAGGTAAGCGTTGGTGCGATGTCTGGCCGCGCCGTTCGGCAAAGGCATATGAAGCACTCTTGACCGCTGGTGGCGCCCATGGCCGATCGACCCTCCCCGCAGCGGCTGCCGTCAGGAATCCGCGGGCTCGATGCCGTCCTGGGGGGCGGCTTCGCGGAAGGCCGGGTCTATGTGCTCCAGGGCATGCCCGGAAGCGGCAAGACCATCCTGGCCAACCAGATCGTCTTCCATCAGGCGCACGAGGCGCGCCGGGCCGTCTACGTCACCCTGGCCGCGGAATCCCACGACCAGATGCTCCAGAACCTGGCCTCGCTGGGTTTCGCCGACACCCGGCTGGTGCCCGACCCGCTCTTCTACGTGAACGGGTTCCAGATGCTGATCGAGGACGGCATCAAGGGCTTCCACGATCTGCTGCGCGACGCCCTCCACAGGTTCGAGCCCTCGGTGCTGGTGATCGACGGGCTGCACGTCATCCAGGAATATGCGGAGTGCGACCGGGAGTTCCGGCGCTTCCTCTACGCGCTGCAGGGCGACGCGGCGTTGCGCCGATGCACGATGCTGCTGATCATCAACGCGACCGGCCCGTCGTCCAGCCCGGAGCACACGGTGGCCGACGGTATCCTGGAACTGGGCGAGGATCTGTTCTCGGCGCGCGCCGTCCGGTCCCTCATCGTCCACAAGTTCCGCGGCAGCCCGACCCTGCCGGGGCGCCACCTGATCGAGATCACGGGCGGCGGCCTGCAGGTCTGGCCCCGGCTGGAGACGTTGGCGACGCCGATCGATGCCGGCCGTATGCCGGTCGAGCGCGTCAGCACAGGCATTCCCAGGCTCGACGCGATGATGGGCGGCGGCCCGAAGGCGGGATCGACGACCCTGGTCGCCGGGCCGGCGGGCAGCGGCAAGACCTCGTGCGGGCTGATGTTCATGGGCCGGTGCTCCCCGGCCGAGCGCGGCATCCTGCTGAGCTGCTACGAGGCGCCGGGGGAGCTGATGCACAAGGCGCGCGGGCTCGGCATCGACCTCGAGGGGCTGTGCGCCTCGGGCGCGGTCCGCGTGCTCTGGTATCCGCGCACCGAGACCCTGCTGGACGAGATGGCCCACACGCTGCTCGACGCGATCCGCGGCTCCGACGCCCGCCGGGTGTTCATCGACGGTGCCGGCGCGCTGGGCAATGCCGCCGTGTTCGACAATCGGAACGAGGCGTTCTTCACGGCGCTCACCCTGCTGCTCCGGGCCGAGCAGGCGACGATGCTGTGCACGGCCGAAGCCAGGGATTTCTTCCTGCCGGAGCTGACCGTCCAGGAGGACGTGGCGTCGGTGGCCGAGAACGTCGTGCTGCTGCGCTATGCCGAGAAGGACTCGACCCTCCGGCGCCTGCTGTCGGTGATCAAGATGCGGCACAGCGCCTTCGACGCAGCGATCAGGCCCTTCGTCATCGACGGCCGGGGCGTCATCATCGACGACGAGGCCCCGTCCGGCGGGAGGATCGGCTGATGGCGCGCATCCTCCTGGTCGATGACGAAGTCCTCAACACCATGGCCAACGCGGCGCTGCTCGCGCGGTACGGGCACGAGGTCCGCGAGGCGTCCAACGGATTGGGAGCCTTGCGGCACCTCGAGTGCTTCAGCCCCGACCTGATCATCACCGATTATATGATGCCGCTGATGGACGGCGCGGAACTGGTCGGCCGTATCCGGGACACCCCGCCCCTGGAAGAGGTCAGGATCATCCTGGCCACCGCGGTGACCGAGGAAGCCGTCACGGGCCGGATCGACTTCGACCGGTATCTCGGGAAGCCGTTCAGGGACAGTCAGCTCCTCGCCGCGGTCGCCGACCTGCTGAAGCCCTGATCGGATCATCACCGCCGGCGTGGCCGCCTCCAGCCTCGGCGTTATCCGGGTCAGAAGGTCGCGGCGGCCGGCCAAGCCTTGCCGATGGTTGCGGGAGTGTGCTGCTGTTCGCGCGACCATCACCCGACCGGCGCCCGCGACGATGCAAGCCTCCGACTCCCTGTACCACCGCCTGTTCTCCGACCCGGTGATGATCGAGCAGCTCGTGCGCGGCTTCCTCCCCGCCGGGATCGCCGCCCTGCTGGACTTCTCCCGGCTCGAACGGGTCAACGCCAAGTTCCACGCCGCCCGGGGCGACCGCCGCGAGGGCGACGTGATCTGGCGCGTGCCGACGCTGGCCGGCGAGATGGTCCACATCTACCTGCTGCTGGAATTCCAATCGACCCCGGAGCGGTTCATGCCGGTGCGGGTGCAGGTCTATTCCGGCCTGCTCTGGCAGCAGATCATCGCCGGGCGCGCCCTCGCCCCGGGCGGCCGGCTGCCGCCGCTGCTGCCGATCGTGCTCTACGCCGGCGAGGCCCGCTGGGACTGCCCCGCCGACACCGCCGACCTGGTGGCATTGCCCGAGGACTCGCCGCTCTGGCCTTGGCAGCCGCAGGTCCGCTATCATCTGATCGACGAGGGACGGCTGCGCGCCGAGGACTTGGCCCGGCACGACAGCCTCGTGGCGCTGCTGTTCCGGATCGAGATCTGCGACCGGCCCGAGGACTTGCCGGGCCTGGTCAGCCAGGCGGCGGCCTGGTTCGCCGACCATCCCGGTCACGCCACGCTGCGGCTGGCGTTCGGCGATGTGGTGGCGCACGCGGTCGCGGGTCTGGTCGGCGCCCCGCCGGCCGCGACGGTGCCGATGGATATCGAGGAGGTTCAGGGCATGCTGGCGGAACGCATCAAGAAGTGGGAACGGGAACTCCTCGCCGAGGGCAAGGCCGAAGGCATCGCCGAGGGCGAGGCCAAGGGCGAGGCCAAAGGCATTGCCAAGGGCAGGGCCGCCCTGCTCAAGCGCCAGTTCACCCGCCGCTTCGGCGCCCTGCCGGCAGAAGTGGAACGGTTGATCGATACCGCAACGCCGGATCAACACGACACCTACATGGACCGCCTGATGGACGCCCAAACGCCGAGCGACGTTTTCCCCGGCCTCCTCCGCCCCGGCGAGTGACCTGGAGTTCCGGCCGGAACGGACGATTCCCCCGCTTCATGTCCTGCGATGCGTTGGGCTGCGGCCCAACGCCCGGAACCGAATGCAAGGGCCGGAACCGGAACCGTTCCCCGGCCATCCGGGACACGCCACGTCGGGGCCGCCGGTCGGCGCCGAACGCCTGATGGACGCCCGCGCTTCGCTCTTCCCGACCGACAAGGCCCTGTTCGTCATCATGACAGGGCCAAGTCCGCGCCGGGATATCCCCCGTCTCCCCCCACGCCGGTTTGCTGCGATGCAACAAGAATGTTGCGTCCGCACACCCGCATGACAAAACAAATTTCTCGTTTGTTCACAAAGCCCCTTGTAGGGTAGACCGTATCTGGTATACAGTATTCTTCATTCAGAGGCCGGAACGCGAATACCGAGCCGAACACCGGACGAAGCGCTGAAAAGCAAAAGAGCCGGGACGGGTGGAGACAGTGATGAACACCATGAAGTTCGCGGTCGAGCCCCTGGACACGGGGGCGAGTTTCAAGACCAAGGCCTATGCGGCGCTGAAAAGCGCGATCTCGCAGATGGGGATCTACGACCACCCCAGCGAGATCCGGCTCGACGAGCGTCAGCTGTGCGAGGCCCTGGGCGTCAGCCGTACGCCGGTCCGCGAGGCGATGGCGCTGCTGGAACGGGAAGGTTTCGTCCGCTCGGTCCCCCGTCGCGGAATCTTCGTGGTCCGCAAGACCAAGCGCGAGATCATCGAGATGATCACGGTCTGGGCGGCCCTGGAGAGCATGGCGGCCCGGCTGGTCACCCAGCGCTGCACCGACGCGGAGATCCTGGCCCTGGAGGAACTGGTCACCGGCTTCTCCGACGGCGGGCTCGAAGGTCACCTCGA
This sequence comes from Skermanella rosea, assembly GCF_016806835.2. Taxonomy (NCBI): domain Bacteria; kingdom Pseudomonadati; phylum Pseudomonadota; class Alphaproteobacteria; order Rhodospirillales; family Azospirillaceae; genus Skermanella; species Skermanella rosea. The sequence goes on from NZ_CP086112.1 coordinate 399,658, forward strand.
CGAGTATTCCGACGCCAACATCCAGTTCCACCAGTCGATCATCCGGTCGTCGGACTGCAATCTGATCATCGAGATCACCGAGAACCTGTTCGTCCATATCCGGGCCATCCGCAAGATCACCATTCAACAGGATGACCGTGCCCACCGGTCGATCGTGCAGCACAAGCACATCATCGATGCACTGAAAAAGCGGGACGCGGATCTGGTCGAACGGCTCGTGCGTGACCACACGCTCGACTTGGCGGCCCATGTCGAGAAGCACTGCGACTTTCTCGACTGACCGATCTTGAACCTTAAGGAGCTCGGGGAGGAGCTACTGTTATGTCAAGTGCGGCTGCAACAGCGGTCAAGAACCAAGGCGCGGACGCATCGCAATTCGATGCGCCGCAAGCGTTGACGGATGGCTTCCAGCTCGTCATCGACGCGCTCAAGCTCAACGGCATCGAGCACCTTTACGCCGTGCCCGGCATTCCGATCTCGGACCTGCTCCGCATGGCGCAGGCCGAGGGGCTGCGGGTCATCTCGTTCCGGCACGAGCAGAACGCCGGCAACGCCGCCGCGATCGCCGGCTTCCTGACCAAGAAGCCCGGCGTCTGCCTCACGGTCTCGGCCCCCGGCTTCCTCAACGGCCTTACCGCCCTGGCGAACGCCACCACCAACTGCTTCCCGATGATCCTGATCAGCGGGTCGTCGGAGCGCGAGATCGTCGACCTCCAGCAGGGCGACTACGAGGAGATGGACCAGCTGGCGATCGCGCGGCCCCACTGCAAGGCGGCCTTCCGCGTGCTCCACGCCCAGGACATCGGCATCGCCGTGGCGCGCGCCATCCGCGCCGCCGTCTCCGGCCGTCCGGGCGGCGTCTATCTCGACCTGCCGGCCAAGCTGTTCTCCCAGGTGATGGACGAGGCGGCGGGCCGCAAGTCCCTGGTCAAGGTGATCGATCCGGCCCCGGCCCAGCTGCCCGACCCGAACGCGATCAAGCGCGCCCTGGACGTCCTGAAGAACGCCAAACGGCCCCTGATCCTGCTCGGTAAGGGTGCTGCCTACGTCCAGGCCGACCAGGAGATCCGCGCGCTGGTCGAGAAGAGCGGCATTCCGTTCCTCCAGATGAGCATGGCCAAGGGACTGCTGCCCGACACCCATCCGCAGTCGGCCGGCGCCGCGCGCTCGATGGTGCTGAAGGATGCCGACGTCGTGCTGCTGGTGGGCGCCCGCCTCAACTGGCTGCTGTCGCACGGCAAGGGCAAGACCTGGGGCGAGCCAGGATCGAAGAAGTTCATCCAGATCGACATCGAGCCGAAGGAGATGGACAGCAACGTCGAGATCGTGGCCCCCGTGGTCGGCGACATCGGTTCCTGCGTGTCGGCCCTGCTCGCCGGGATGGACGGCCAGTGGCCCGCCCCGCCGGCCGAATGGACCAAGGCGGTCGCCGAGCGCCGCGAAGCCAACATCGCCAAGATGGCGCCGAAGCTGATGAGCAACGCGTCGCCGATGAACTTCCACGGCGCCCTGGGCGCGCTGCGCCGGGTCGTCAAGGAGCGGCCGGACGCCATCCTGGTCAACGAAGGCGCCAACACGCTCGACCTGGCGCGCGGCATCATCGACATGTACGAGCCGCGCAAGCGCCTGGACGTCGGCACCTGGGGCGTCATGGGCATCGGCATGGGCTATGCCGTCGCCGCCGCCGTGGAAACCGGCAAGCCGGTCCTCGCCATCGAGGGCGACAGCGCCTTCGGGTTCTCCGGCATGGAGGTGGAGACGATCTGCCGATACAAGCTGCCGGTCTGCATCGTCGTCTTCAACAACAGCGGCATCTACCGCGGCACCGACGTCAACCCGACCGGCGGCAACGATCCCTCGCCGATGGTCTTCGTGCCGGACTCCCGCTACGACAAGATGATGGAAGCCTTCGGCGGCGTCGGCGTCCACGTGACCGCTCCCGACGAGCTGTACCGCGCGGTCAGCGAGGCGATGGACTCCGGGAAGCCGACCCTGATCAACGCTGTGATCGACCCGGCGGCCGGCACCGAGAGCGGCAACATCGGCAGCCTCAACCCGCAGAGCACGGTCCGCAAGGCACCGCCGCCGCAGTAACGGAACCGGTCCCCTGGACCCCGACGAGAACGGCCTGCCCCGCGCGGGCAGGCCGCCCAACAAGAAAAACGCGGTCAGAAACACACCACACAAGACCTCGGGAGGATTGCAATGGCCAAGGCACTAGACGGTGTTCGTATCCTGGATTTCACCCACGTCCAGTCGGGACCGACCTGCACCCAGCTGCTCGCCTGGTTCGGCGCCGACGTGATCAAGGTGGAACGGCCCGGCGAGGGCGACATCACCCGTGGTCAGCTGCGCGACATTCCGGACGTGGACAGCCTCTATTTCACGATGCTGAACCACAACAAGCGTTCCATCACGCTCGACACCAAGTCGCCGGAAGGCAAGAAGGTGCTGGAAGAGCTGGTCAAGACCTGCGACGTGCTGGTCGAGAACTTCGCCCCCGGCGTGCTGAAGCGCATGGGCTTCTCCTGGGAGCGCATCCAGGAGCTGAACCCGCGCATGATCGTCGCCTCGGTCAAGGGTTTCGGCCCCGGCCCGTTCGAGGACTGCAAGGTCTATGAGAACGTCGCCCAGTGCGCCGGCGGCGCCGCCTCCACCACCGGCTTCGACGACGGCCCGCCGCTGGTGACCGGCGCCCAGATCGGCGACAGCGGCACCGGCCTGCACCTGGCGCTGGGCATCGTCGCGGCGCTGTACCAGCGCAACAGCACCGGCCGCGGCCAGCAGGTCCTGGCGGCCATGCAGGACGGCGTGCTGAACCTGTGCCGCGTCAAGCTGCGCGACCAGCAGCGCCTGGCCCACGGCCCGCTGAAGGAATACCCGCAGTACCCGCACGGCGAGTTCGGCGACACCGTGCCGCGCGCCGGCAACGCGTCGGGCGGCGGCCAGCCGGGCTGGATCCTGAAGTGCAAGGGCTGGGAGACCGATCCCAACGCCTACATCTACTTCATCACCCAGGCCCCGGTGTGGGAGAAGATCTGCACCGTCATCAACAAGCCGGAATGGGTCACCGATCCGGAATACGCCAAGCCGGCCGCCCGCCTGCCGAAGCTGAAGGAGATCTTCGCGACGGTCGAGGAATGGACCATGACCAAGACCAAGTTCGAGGCCATGGAAATCCTCAACAAGTACGACATCCCCTGCGGCCCGATCCTGTCCATGAAGGAGATCGCCGAGGACCAGTCCTTGCGCAAGACCGGCACCATCGTCGAGGTCGATCACCCGACCCGCGGCAAGTACCTGAGCGTCGGCAACCCGATCAAGCTGTCGGACAGCCCGACCGAGGTCACCCGCTCGCCGCTGCTGGGCGAGCACACCGACGAGATCCTGCGCGACGTGCTCGGCTTCGACGACAACCGGATCGCCGAGATCAAGAACTCCGGCGCGGTCGGACAGTCGACGCGGCTGGCGGCCGAGTAAGCGGCCCCTGCGGGAAATGCCCGGATCAAGTCCGGGCATGACGGGAAGAGCGTTATTGCTCGTCATACCCGGACTTGATCCGGGTATCTCCCCCGGGAGCTCAAAACAGGAATTCGACACCCGTGGAGGCCAAGGGCGGTTCCGCGAAAGCCCCTCCACGGCCTGCAACAAGCGGGAAACTCCAGCGAGTATCAGAGAGGAAACCCCAATGACTGCAGTAATCGACAAAGGCAATGCCAAGGAAGTCGTCAGCCGCCTGCTCGCCAAGGCCAAGTCCGAGGGCCGCGACAGCCTGACCGCTCCCGAAGCCAAGGAGCTGTGCGACGTCTACGGCATCCCCGTGCCGCAGGAAGGCCTCGCCAAGACCGCCGACGACGCCGCCCGCCTCGCGGAAGGCATGGGCTTCCCCGTCGTGCTCAAGATCGTCTCCCCGCAGATCCTGCACAAGACCGAGGCCGGCGGCGTGCTGGTCGGCGTCAAGAACGCCGACGAGGCCCGCGCCGGCTTCCAGAAGATCATCGACAACGCCAAGGCCTATGACGCCAAGGCCGACATCCACGGCATCCAGGTCCAGCAGATGCTGAAGGGCGGCCAGGAAGTCATCATCGGCGCCGTGACCGACCCCAGCTTCGGCAAGCTGGTCGCCTTCGGCCTGGGCGGCATCCTGGTCGAGGTGCTGAAGGACATCACCTTCCGCCTGGCCCCGATCACCCGCGACGACGCGCTCTCCATGCTCGACGGCATCCAGGCCGCCGAGATGCTGAAGGGCGTCCGCGGCTCCGAGCCGGTGGACCGCGAGGCGCTGGCGACCATCCTGGTCAACGTCTCCCGCCTGGTGGACGAGGTCCCCGAGATCGTCGAGTTGGACCTGAACCCGGTGTTCGCCCGGGCCGACGGCGCCACCGCCGCCGACGTCCGCGTGGTGCTCGACTTCGAGGCGAAGGTCCAGCGCTACCGGCCGAACGAGGAGCAGATCCTCAACAAGATGAACCGCATCATGAAGCCGGGTGCGGTGGCCGTGATCGGCGCCTCGACCGAGGACGGCAAGATCGGCAACTCCGTGATGAAGAACCTCATCAACGGCGGCTACAAGGGCGACATCTACCCGGTCCACCCCAAGCTGGACGAGGTCCTGGGCTACAAGGCGTACAAGAGCGTCAAGGACATCCCCGGCAACGTCGACATCGCCGTCTTCGCGATCCCGGCCAAGTTCGTGGCCCAGGCCCTGACCGAGGTCGGCGAGAAGGGCATCGCCGGCGCCATCCTGATCCCGTCGGGCTTCGCCGAGACCGGCAACGTGGAAGGCCAGGACGAGCTGGTCGCGATCTCGCGGAAATACGACATCCGCCTGATGGGGCCGAACATCTACGGCTTCTACTACACCCCGCTGAACCTGTGCGCGACCTTCTGCACCCCGTTCGACGTCAAGGGCAAGGCGGCGCTGTCGTCCCAGTCCGGCGGCATCGGCATGGCGATCATCGGCTTCAGCCGCTCGACCAAGATGGGCGTTTCCGCGATCGTCGGCCTTGGAAACAAGTCGGACATCGACGAGGACGACCTGCTGACCTTCTTCGAGCATGACGACAACACCCAGATCGTCGCCATGCACCTGGAGGACCTGAAGGACGGCCGCGCCTTCTCCGAAGCCGCCAAGCGCGTCTCCAAGAAGAAGCCCGTCGTCGTGCTCAAGGCCGGCCGCACCTCCATGGGCGCCCGCGCCGCCAGCTCCCACACGGGCGCGCTCGCCGGCAACGACAAGATCTACGAGGACGTGCTGAAGCAGAGCGGCGTGATCCGCGCCCGGTCGCTGCAGGATCTCCTCCAGTTCGCCCGCGGCGTGCCGGTCCTGCCGACGCCCAAGGGCGAGAACGTGGTGATCATCACCGGCGCCGGCGGTTCGGGCGTGCTGCTGTCCGACGCCTGCGTGGACAACGGGCTGAACCTGATGACCATGCCGTCGGACCTGGACGCGGCGTTCCGCAAGTTCATCCCGCCGTTCGGCGCCGCCGGCAACCCGGTGGACATCACCGGCGGCGAGCCGCCGACCACCTACCAGAACACGGTCCGGCTGGGCCTGGAGGACGAGCGCATCCACGCCCTCATCCTGGGCTACTGGCACACCATCATCACCCCGCCGATGGTGTTCGCGAAGGTGATCACCGAGGTCGTTCAGGAAATGCGCGACAAAGGCATCGACAAGCCGGTGGTGGCGTCCCTGGCCGGCGACGTCCAGGTCGAGGAGGCCGCGGACTACCTGTACCAGCACGGCATCGTGGCATACCCCTACTCGACCGAGACCCCGGTCGCGGTGCTAGGCGCAAAGTATAAGTGGGCACGCGCCGCCGGCTTGCTGTAAGACTTCAAACTTTCCGCATCGTGGGAGCGGGTTTCCGCCCGCTCCCCCGGTACGGGACAAGAATAAATGCCCAGGGAGGGCCGTAATGAACATCCATGAGTACCAGGCCAAGGCCCTGCTCAAGCGCTACGGCGTCGTGGTGCCGCGCGGCGGCGTCGCCTTCACGCCGGAGGAGGCCGAGAAGGTCGCGAACGAGCTGGGCGGCCCGGTCTGGGTCGTGAAGTCCCAGATCCACGCCGGCGGCCGCGGCGCCGGCCGTTTCCAGAACAACCCGGAAGGAAAGGGCGGCGTCCGCGTCGTCAAGTCGGTCCAGGACGTCTCGTCCAACGCCCGGGAAATGCTGAACCAGGTCCTGGTGACCAAGCAGACCGGCCCGGCCGGCAAGGAAGTGAAGCGCCTCTACATCGAGGAAGGCTGCGACATCAAGCGCGAGCTGTACCTGGGCTTGCTGCTGGACCGCGCCACCTCGCGGGTCACCATCATGGCGTCCACCGAGGGCGGGATGGAGATCGAGGAGGTCGCCCACAACACCCCCGAAAAGATCATCAAGGTCGCGATCGATCCCGCGACCGGCATCTCCGGCTTTCACGCCCGCAAGCTGGCCTTCGGCCTGGGCCTGGAAGGCAAGCAGGTGAACGCCGCGGTCAAGCTGATCCTGGCGACCTACAAGGCCTTCGTGGACCTGGACGCCTCGATCGTCGAGATCAACCCGCTGGTGGTGACCGGCTCGGGCGACATCATCGCGCTCGACGCCAAGATGAACTTCGACGACAACGCCCTGTTCCGCCACAAGGACGTGGAGGAGCTGCGCGACCCGGACGAGGAGGAAGCCTCCGAGCGCGAGGCCGCCAAGCACGAGCTGAACTATATCAAGCTCGACGGCAACATCGGCTGCATGGTCAACGGCGCCGGCCTGGCGATGGCGACCATGGACATCATCAAACTGTACGGCGGCGAGCCGGCCAACTTCCTGGATGTCGGCGGCGGCGCCACGCGCGAGCGGGTGACCACCGCGTTCAAGCTGATCCTGTCGGACAAGAACGTCGAAGGCATCCTGGTCAACATCTTCGGCGGCATCATGCGCTGCGACGTGATCGCCGAGGGCGTCGTCGCCGCGGCCCGCGAAGTCTCCCTCCATGTCCCGCTGGTCGTCCGCCTCGAAGGCACCAACGTCGAGATGGGCAAGCGCATCCTCGCCGAATCCGGCCTTCCCATCCTCTCCGCCGACGATCTTGCCGACGCGGCCAAGAAGATCGTCGACGCCGTCCAGAGAAAGGCCGCCTGACATGTCGGTTCTCGTCAATTCCGAAACGCGGGTCATCTGCCAGGGCTTCACCGGCGCGCAGGGGACCTTCCACTCCGAGCAGGCCATCGCCTACGGCACGCGGATGGTCGGCGGCGTGACCCCCGGCAAGGGCGGCACCAAGCACCTGGACCTGCCCGTCTTCGACACGGTCGCCGACGCGGTCAACGAGACCGGCGCCAACGCCAGCGTGATCTACGTCCCGCCGCCCTTCGCGGCCGACGCGATCCTGGAAGCCATCGACGCCGAGGTCGCCCTCGTCGTCTGCATCACCGAGGGCATCCCCGTCCTCGACATGGTCAAGGTGAAGCGGGCGCTGGCCGGCTCCGCGACCCGGCTGATCGGCCCCAACTGCCCCGGGATCATCACGCCGGACGAATGCAAGATCGGCATCATGCCCGGCCATATCCACCGCCGCGGCAAGATCGGCATCGTTTCCCGCTCGGGAACGCTTACATATGAGGCGGTGGCGCAGACGACCGCGGCCGGCCTAGGCCAGACCACCTGCATCGGCATCGGCGGCGACCCGGTCAACGGCACGAATTTCGTCGATAGTCTCGATTTGTTCCTGAAAGACGACGAGACCGAGGGTATAATCATGATCGGCGAGATCGGCGGCGACGCCGAGGTCAAGGGCGCCGAATTCATCAAGGCCAGCGGCACGAAGAAGCCGGTCGTCGGGTTCATCGCCGGCCGCACGGCACCGCCGGGCCGCCGCATGGGCCATGCCGGCGCGGTGATCTCCGGCGGCAACGACACCGCCGACTTCAAGGTACAGGCCCTGGCAGCGGCCGGAATCCACGTCGCCGACAGCCCGGCGAGCCTGGGACGCACCATGCTCCAGGCCATGGGACGCTGACCGGGACCTTGCCGGGGACGAGGTAAGAAGAGAACGAAGAAGCAGGGGCAGGAAACCATGGACACGGCCATTCCCAACGAACCCAACAACGGGCACCCCAACCAAAAGCACCCAGGTGCGGGGCGCCGCAAGACCCGTGGGCAACCGAGGGGGCGCCAGATAGACCTGATCGCGCTGGCCGAGGTCCGGGACCTGCTTGGCGACCGTCCCCGCCGTCCGGACCTGCTGATCGAGCACCTGCACCTCCTTCAGGACCGCTACCATGCCCTGCACGCGCGCCACCTGGTGGCGCTCGCGCAGGAGATGCGGCTGGCCCTGGTCGAGGTGTACGAGGTCGCCAGCTTCTACGCCCATTTCGACATCGTGTTCGACGGGGAGGAAGCCCCGCCGCCGCTCACGATCCGGGTGTGCGACAGCCTGACCTGCGAGCTGAAGGGTGCCGCCAAGCTGCTCGAAGCCCTGCCGGACGCCGTCGGCCCCAATGTCCGCGTCGTCCGCGCACCCTGCATGGGCGCCTGCCACAACGCCCCCGCGGTGGCGCTCGGCCATGCCCTGCACGAGCACGCCACGGTGGAGAACGTGAAACAGGCGCTCGACGCCGGCCACACCCACCCGCACATCCCCGACTATCACGGGTTCGACGACTACCGCGCCGGCGGCGGCTACAAGCTGCTGGAGCAGTGCCTGGACGGCACCCGCGACCTGGAATCGATCCTGACCACCCTCGAAGGCTCCAGCCTGCGCGGCCTGGGCGGCGCCGGCTTCCCGACCGGGCGCAAGTGGCGCTTCGTCCGCGCCGAACCCGGCCCACGCCTGATGGCGATCAACGGCGACGAGGGCGAGCCCGGCACCTTCAAGGATCGCCACTACCTGGAGACCGACCCCAACCGCTTCCTGGAAGGGATGCTGATCGGCGCCTGGGCGGTGGAGGCGACCGACGTCTACATCTATCTGCGCGACGAATACCCCCAGTGCCGCGAGATCCTGGACCGCGAGATTGCCCGGGTCGAGCAGGCGGGCCTCAGCCGTCACACGAAGATCCATATGCGGCGCGGCGCCGGCGCCTATATCTGCGGCGAGGAATCGGCGATGCTGGAAAGCATCGAGGGCAAGCGCGGCCTGCCGCGCCACAAGCCGCCGTTCCCGTCCCAGGTCGGCCTGTTCGGCCAGCCGACGCTGATCAACAACATCGAGACCGTCTTCTGGGTCCGCGACATCGTGGAGAAGGGGCCGGAATGGTGGTCGAGCCACGGCCGCAACGGCCGCAAGGGCCTGCGCAGCTACTCCGTCTCCGGCCACGTGAAGGAGCCCGGCGTCAAGCTGGCCCCCGCCGGCGTCACCATCACGGAACTGATAAACGAGTTCTGCGGCGGCATGGAGGACGGCCACACCTTCAAGGGCTATCTGCCCGGCGGCGCCTCCGGCGGCATCCTGCCGGCCAGCATGGGCGACATCCCGCTGGACTTCGGCACCCTTGAGCAGCACGGCTGCTTCATCGGCTCCGCCGCCGTGGTCGTGCTGTCCGACAAGGACGACATGAAGGCGGTCGGCCTGAACCTGATGAAGTTCTTCGAGGACGAGAGCTGCGGCCAGTGCACCCCCTGCCGCGCCGGCACCGAGAAGGCCGTCAAGCTGCTGGAGCGTCCCCGCTGGGACCAGCCGCTGCTGGGCGAGCTGGCGAAGGTCATGACCTCGGCCTCGATCTGCGGCCTGGGCCAGGCCGCCATGAACCCCATCAAACAGATCATGAAGCATTTCCCGGAGGACCTGACATGACCGAGGCGATCCGATTTTTCCTCGACGGCGAAGAGGTCGAGGCCCGTCCCGGCGAGACCATCTGGCAGGTCGCCAACCGTCGCGGCACCGAGATCCCGCACCTGTGCTACACCCCGGCCCCCGGCTACCGGCCCGACGGCAACTGCCGCGCCTGCATGGTCGAGGTCGAGGGCGAGCGCGTCCTGGCCGCGAGCTGCATCCGCAAGCCGCAGAACGGCATGAAGGTCAACACCGCCAGCGAGAGCGCCAAGTCGGCCCGCAAGCTGGTGTTCGAGCTGCTGGTCGGCGACCAGCCCGACCGGAAGGAGGCGCACGACCCCGACGCCCGCTTCTGGCAGTGGGCCGACAGGCTGGACGTGACCGACAGCCGCTTCCCGCTGGGCGACCCGGCGCCGGAGAAGGACTTCAGCCACCCCGCCATGGCGGTCCAGCTCGACGCCTGCATCCAGTGCAACCTGTGCGTCCGCGCCTGCCGCGAGGTCCAGGTCAACGACGTGATCGGCATGGCGATGCGCGGCCACGCCGAGAAGATCGTCTTCGACTTCGACGATCCCATGGGCGTCAGCACCTGCGTCGCTTGCGGCGAGTGCGTCCAGGCCTGCCCGACCGGCGCCCTGATGCCGGCCACCCAGGTGGACGCCAAGACCGGCGTCTTCTCGGCGGCGCCCGACCGCAAGGTGGACAGCGTCTGCCCCTATTGCGGCGTCGGCTGCCAGCTGACCTACAACATCAAGGACGACAAGATCCTGTCGGTGACCGGCCGCGACGGCCCGTCCAACCAGAACAGGCTTTGCGTCAAGGGCCGCTTCGGCTTCGACTATGTCCACCACGAGGACCGGCTGACCGTCCCGCTGATCCGCCGCGAGGGCGTGTCCAAGCATGACGTGGACATCGACCCCGAGAACCCGCTGACCCATTTCCGCCGTGCCAGCTGGGAAGAGGCGCTGGAGGTGGCGGCCAAGGGCCTGGCGAATATCCGCGACGAGCGGGGCGGCGACGCGCTGGCCGGCTTCGGCTCCGCCAAGGGCTCGAACGAGGAGGCCTACCTGTTCCAGAAGCTGGTCCGCACCGGCTTCGGCACCAACAACGTCGACCACTGCACCCGGCTGTGCCACGCCTCCTCGGTGACGGCGCTGATCGAGGGCATCGGCTCCGGCGCGGTGACGGCGCCCTTCATGTCGGCCCAGGACGCCGAGGTGATCGTGGTGATCGGCGCCAACCCGACCGAGAACCACCCGGTCGCCGCGACCTTCTTCAAGAACGCGGTGGAGCGGGGCGCCAAGCTGGTGGTGATGGACCCGCGCGGCCAGGCGCTGAAGCGCTTCGCCACCCACATGCTCCAGTTCAAGCCCGGCCGCGACGTGGCGATGCTGAACGCCATGCTCAACGTCATCATCACCGAGAACCTCTACGACCAGCAATATGTCCAGGCCAACACCCAGGACTTCGAGGAGCTGAAGGAGCACGTCAAGGACTACACGCCCGAGCGGATGGAGGAGATCTGCGGCATCGCGGCCGACGAGCTGCGCACGGTGGCGCGCCTCTACGCCCGGTCCGAGGCCTCGATCATCTTCTGGGGCATGGGCGTGTCCCAGCACACCCACGGCACCGACAACGTGCGCTGCCTGATCGCGATGGCGCTGACCACCGGCCAGATCGGCCGCCCCGGCACCGGCCTGCATCCCTTGCGCGGCCAGAACAACGTGCAGGGCGCGTCCGACGCCGGCCTGATCCCCATGGTCTTCCCCGACTACCAGTCGGTGGAAACCCCGGCGATCCGCGAGTTCTACGAGGACCTGTGGGGTACCAAGCTGCCGGGCAAGCGCGGCCTGACCGTGGTCGAGATCATGGACGCGATCCATGACGACAAGATCAGCGGCATGTACATCATGGGCGAGAACCCGGCCATGTCCGACCCGGACGTGGGCCACGCCCGCGAGGCGCTGGCGAAGCTCGACCATCTCGTGGTCCAGGACATCTTCCTGACCGAGACGGCCAAGTACGCCGACGTGGTCCTCCCGGCCTCCGCCTGGCCGGAGAAGGACGGCACGGCGACCAACACCAACCGCCAGGTGCAGATGGGCCGCAAGGCCCTGCCGCTGCCGGGCGAGGCGCGGGAGGACTGGGAGATCGTCACCCAGCTCGCCAACCGGCTTGGCCTCAACTGGACCTACAGCCATCCCAGCGAGATCTTCGCCGAGATGACCAAGGCCATGCCGTCGCTGGCGAACATCACGTGGGAACGGCTGGAGCGCGAGCATTCCGTCACGTACCCGTGCGATGCGCCGGACCAGCCGGGCCACGAGATCGTGTTCGGCAACGGTTTCCCGACCGAGACGGGCCGCGGCCGGCTGGTGCCGGCGGCGATCATCCCGCCGGCCGAGGAGCCCGACGCCGAATACCCGATGGTTCTGACCACCGGCCGCCAGCTGGAGCACTGGCACACCGGCGCGATGACCCGCCGGGCGCAGGTGCTGGACGACCTGGAGCCGGAAGCCGTCGCCTACATGGCCCCCGCCGACCTGCGCCGGCTGGGCCTGAACGGCGGCGACCGGATGCGCGTCTCCACCCGGCGCGGCCATGTGGAACTGGTGGCGCGGGCCGACTATGCGGTGCCGACCGGCCTGATCTTCATGCCGTTCTGCTACGCCGAGGCCGCCGCCAACGTGCTGACCAACCCGCAGCTCGACCCCTTCGGCAAGATCCCGGAGTTCAAGTACTGCGCGGCCCGGGTCGAACCGCTGAGGGAAGCCGCCCAGGCGGCGGAGTAGGGGAGCGGGGCGGTCACCACCACTCCCGCCGCCCCGAACCCTCCAACCGCCCCGGCCGCCCCGGCCGCACCGGCAGCCCCAGCCGCCCTGGAACGTCATGACCGGGCTTGACCCGGTCATCTCCCCCAGGCCGAACCCGCGGCAGCAACGGAAGAGATAGCCGGGTCAAGCCCGGCTATGACGACAGGGGAGAAACCCGGCCCCGGCCCCAACGGTGAAGGCAGCGGAGGACACCGCCGGGCCACCCCCGGCCAAGACGAAGACAGACCGTCCGGTCCAAGAAAGAGAACGAGAACGAACTCCATTCGGCAACGTGGGTCAGGTGATGGGAAGCCAGGAAGAGACATTGATACGTTCCGAACCGCCGACCCCCTCCAAGGCGGCGTCCGCGACGGCGGCCGACCCCCGATCCCAGACGGTCCAGTCCCTGGTCCGCGCGCTCCACATCATGACGATCCTGGGCGAGGCCGACGGCCCGATGTCGCTGACCGAGCTGGCCCGCGCCGCCGACCTGTCCCCCTCGACCGCCCACCGCCTGCTGACCACGCTCCAGCAGGAACGCTATGTCCGCTTCGACGGCGCCACCCGGAGCTGGTATGTCGGCGTGCAGGCCTTCATCAGCGGCAGCGGCTTCCTGAAGACCCGCAACGTCGTGGACCTCGCCCGCCCGCGCATGCGCCAGCTGATGGACCAGGCGAGCGAGACGGTGAACCTGGCGATCATCGAGAACCACGAGGTGGTCTATCTGGCCCAGGTCGAATGCCACCAGATGATGCGCGCCCTGGCCCCGCCCGGCTCCCGCCTGCCGCTGCACTGCTCCGCCGCCGGCAAGGCGCTGCTGGCCCGCATGGCGCCGCACTATGTCCGCAACCTGATGGAACAGCGCGGCCTTCCCCGCTTCACCGCCGCGACCCTGACCACGCTGGAAGCCCTGGAAGCCGACCTGGAACAGGTCCGCACCCGCGCCTATGCGGTGGACAACGAGGAACACGCGATCGGCCTGCGCTGCGTCGCCGCGACCATCTATGACGAGCGCAGCCAGCCGATCGGCGCCCTGTCGGTCTCCGGCCCGAAGGCCCGCGTGACCGACGACCGCGTGGCCTCGCTGGGCGGATTGGTGCGGCAGGCCGCCGCCGCGGTGACCAACGAACTGGGCGGCACCGCGCCGGGATGAGGGGAGGGGTGCCGGCGGCGGGGGCCGACCGAGTCACTCCACGTCGCCCCGCCCCCTTGAACCCGGGCTTCGACGCCGCGCGTCACGAAAACCAACCAAACCCCTCTCCCCCTTGGGCTAATCTATCAACAGATCTTTTTAGGTGCGGCAGGTTGACTCGGGTTTGTCGCTGTAGTTGCGTAGTTTGGCGGGGATGTGATTCTGTTCGTGACGTTCTCAGGCGGAGGGCGTCACGAATGGACATTCAGGTTGATATCGTCGGCCGTTTCAACGATGAACGGCTGAAAAAAGGGGGCGGCAACTGCTGCAAAGGATGGTCGAGCGCTCGACCGTCCGCATTCGGCGTTTGTCGAACGACCGGATCGAAGAGGCTCGCTTCGGGCGTTGGCTGAACAATGCCAAGGTAAGACTGGTGGAAATGGAATGCACGATCGGCGAGCAGATGCGGGCGCGCGTCGTCGGCCTGCATGTTCTGGCCATCCAGGACACCAGCGAATTGAACTATCAGGCCCATGCCGGACGAACGCGGGGCCTGGGCACCGTGGGCAATGGCCGGGACGCCGGGCTGTTCGTCCATCCGGTGCTGGCGGTCGAGGCCGAAAGCGGAGCTTGTCTGGGACTTGTCGGAGCGCAGGTCTACGCCCGTCATGAAACCGCGGCCAAGCACCGTCGGGCTCTGCCGATCGAGAGCAAGGAATCGATGCGCTGGCTGGAGGGCGCGCAGACAGCCAAGCACTATCTCGATACGGCCCGGCACGTCACGGTCGTCGCCGACCGCGAAAGCGACATCTACGAGGAATGGGAGCGGCTGCCGGAAGCGGGTTTCGATCTTCTGACGCGGGCCTGCCGCGACAGGGCGCTGGCCGGAGGCGGCTACTTATACGCCTGGAGCGACGCGCTGGCGGTGGCGGAGCGCTTCACGCTGGACCTTCCCGAACGCCCCCTCAACGCATCAGCGGCGCAGGCGGCGGCCTCCGGCCCGATCCCGCCCGGCCCCCGCGCCGCCGAGCGCGACGGCATGCTCAAGGCCGTCGCCGTGCCGCTCGCCCCGGAGCCGGACAGCACCGCCGCCCACGACCGCCCGGTGCTGATCGCAGTCGCGTGGCCGGACCCGAGGCGGACCGACCAGCTCCTGTGAGGAACCGGCCGGCAGGTCCCGGCATCACGGTAAACCAGCGACGAAGGCACCTACTCGAGCGCCATCACGCGCGCAGATTCCCGATGGTGGGCAGCGGGAGGATTTGCCGATGGGAGAGACCTCGGCGCGGCCGGATCAGGCGGCGGCGGCAGTGTGAGGAGCGATGTTCATGCGGCCTGGATCGGCGGAACTGCTGGCGTCGGGCGGTCGCCAGTTGAACGGCAGCAAGGTATCGAGCGCCTGGATCTTGGTCCGTCCGATCCGGCCGATGACGTCGGTCAGGTAGGCTTCCGGGTTGATCCCGTTCAACCGGCAGGTTTCCACCAGGCTGTAGATCACGGCGGCGACTTTGCCGGCGGCATCCGAGCCGATCACGTTCCAGTTTTTCCTGCCGATGGCTATGCCGCGCAACGCCCGCTCGGCCGTCAGATTATCGATTTCCAGCGTGCCATCGGCGGCGTAGCGCGCCAAGGCATCCCACTGTGCGTTCATGTAGCCGAGTGCCTTGGCCAGTTCGCTGCGCGGCGCCACCTGGCTCAGCCGCTCGGTCAGCCAGGCCCGCAGGACATCGAGCAGCGGCACCGCCTCGCTCCGGCGCACCGCCAGGCGTTCCGCGGGCGGCAGCCCGTAGATTCGCCGCTCGATGCGGTACAGCGCGGCAATCTGCTTCACGCCCTCGCCGGCAACCGGCGAGCCCTTGGCGCGCACCAGATCGACCAGCTTGCGCCGGGCGTGGCCGAGGCAGCCGGCCTCGACCATGGCACCACCCCGGTACAGGTGATCGAAGCCGGAGAAGGCATCGGCCTGCAGGGTGCCGGTGAAGCCCGCCAAGTGCTGGCCCGGATGCTTGCCGGCCCGTCCGGCGGAGAAGCGGAACACCGCGATCGAGGGTTCGCTGCCGCCGCGCGGCCGGGTGTCGTCGGCATAGACCCAGAAGCGGCCGTCGTGAGTGCCGGAACGGCCCGGATTGAGAACGGTCACCGGCGTGTCGTCGGCATGGATCTTGGTCCGCCGGATCAGCAGTTCGAGCAGGCGGTCGGCAATCGGCGCCAGATCGCGCGCGGCCGCTTCGACCCAGCCGTACAGGGTGGTGGTGGCGAGCAGCGCGCCGAACCGGGCGTAGTGCGCCGCCTGCCGGTGCAGCGGCATGTGGTTGAGGTACTTGGCGATGACGACCTGGGCGATGGTGCCGGCGGTGGGCAGGCCGCGCTCGATCGGCCGGTCGTCAGGAGCCGGAGCCTGGGCCAGTTCACCGCAGGTCCTGCAGGCGAACTTGGGCCGGACCGTGACGTGAACCTCGGCATGGGCCGGCACGAGGTGGAGCTGTTTGCTCTCGTCCTGGCCGATCCGGGCCATCTCCCGGCTGCAGCACGGGCACTGCGTGCTGGCGGGCAGGATCTCGCGGGTCACCCGCGGCAGACTGTCGGGCAGAGGACGCCGACCCCCGCGGCTGCGGCGGTGCCGTCCGGTCGTGTCCTCGCCCGAGGGTTCCGCCTCGCCGGGATCGGCCGGGGCAGGTGCTGCCGTGTCGAGCAGGCTGAACTGATCCGGGCTCATCTTCTCCGAGGAACGGCCGAAGATCCTGTGGCGCAGAACCGCCAGGAACGTCTCCAGTCGTTCGTTCTCGCGCGTCAGCACCGCAACCCGACGTTCCAGCACGGCGATCCGCTCGAGCGGATCATCCTTCGGGTTCGCAGGATTGCTGTCGTGCCGGGCATCATCCATGTAAAGAAAGTATCCGCGCCGTCCCTCGTCGTAAACCGCAGCAGAAGCAGTAACATAGAAGTAATGCAGGCTTCTGTTCAGACGATAAGCAGGGGCTTCGCGATGGGTTTTGTCTTGGCTGATCGCCAGTCCAGACCGTCAACGAGCAGCGACATCTGGGCACGGCTGATCGTCACCACGCCATCCGCCGGGCTTGGCCAGATGAACTTTCCCTCGGTCAGGCGTTTCTGCATCAGCAGAAAGCCGGTGGTGTCGTACATTAGAACCTTGATCGTGTGCGCGAACTGCATGACATAGTGCATCCCTCCTCTCACAATCCTGGCAGCTGCATAGTTTCATCTCTATGATAATCAATTAGGTTTTTCGGACGCCGCGCCTTGACCTCGTTCACGCCCGTTCGTACGGCATCGGTCTCCAAGGCGGCAGCCGGGATGTGCCAGGGAGCCGACGGAACAAGTTGCGTGGCCGGCAAGGTCCCGCGTTGGATGAGACGATGCACGGACGGGATGGAGATGCCGAGCCGCTTCGCCGCTTTCTCGGCTGTCAGCATCTCGGGACGGGGTACCGACGGATCGAAGTCGGGAATGCCAAGCCGCTCTCGTAACAGCCGAACCTTCACGGTCGTCCAGGTCTCCCCGTTTTCGCTCCGGCACTTCATGCGGTTTAGCGTGACGGAGATCTCATGGTCCGGCCAGTGACCGGAGAGCTGACGCACAACCTCCACGGCTCCCGGATTTCCCTTTTCCTGCCGACCCTCTATTCTGCGACGCGGTACGCGCAGTTCGGTGTGACGGCCGCCAACCCAGTGGATCCGCAGCACCGCCTCGTGTGCCGCGTCGTCGAGGTCAATCACCACTTCCTCCACGAGCAGCCGGGTCAGGCGCTGCCGGGTCCGCGCGTCGGCCGTCGGTGCATTCCAAGCTGCGGATAGGTTGTGAGCCAGTCCCAGGAGTGCCTCCTTGTCCACCTTCGGGCGTGCCGCGGATCGTGCCTCGGCCTCGGCAATCCGACGTTCAATTTGCGCCACCCGTTCCAGCGCGGTATTCCACCGAGCTTCCAGTTCCCTCACGACATGGCGCTTGCCCGGGTCCACAAGATCGTACCGGCGTGCAGCCAGCGAAGTGTCATAGCGGGCCGCTTCCAGTTCACGTTCCAGGGCCGCCCGCTCCTCCGCCCCGGCGGCGGATGCCTGGTCGGCGGCGAGCAGGGCGGCCTCCACCGCACGGCCAGACACGGCCTCCAGCATCTGGGCCACGATCGCCCGATCGACCCGGACGCCACCGATCCCGATGCACAGGCCGACACCGACGTGGGCGTCGTCTCCCCGGCATTGGTAGCGGTGGGCATGCCCGGATTGCATGCCGTAGAACACCCGCATCCTGCGGCCGCAGCGTCCGCACCGGACCAGCCCCGTCAGCAAGGCCCGCCCGCCCCGGCCGGCCTTGCGAGAGGCACGCTTCTGCATGTGGGCGTTCTCCTCCAGCATGCGCTGATGTTCCTCGAACTCGGCCCAGGTGATGTAGCCTTCGTGGTTGTCGCGCAGCAGGGCGTTCCATTCGGTGCGTTCCCGTCTGTGCCCAGTGGTCTTGCGGGCCCGACCCTCGACGACCCGTGTCCTGCTGGCCGTCCGGCCGAACACGTATGCGCCGGCATAGATCGGGTTGTTCAAGACCTGGATGACCGTGTGATAGGCCGGCGGTTGCCAGAGGATCTTGCAGGCGGTGAGATTGCGCCGCACGACAGGAAGCGAGAGGTCGGTTGCCCGCGCCCAGAGAAAGACCTGGCGGGCGCTGCCCAATTCGCGGAACTTGCTGAACAGCATGCGGATCGCGCCGGCGACACGCTCATCAGGGTCAATTTCAATCCTTCCGGCCTCGTTCCAGCAATAGCCAGGTGGCAGGGTGAACTGCAACTCGCCCCTGCGAGCTTTGCCATCCCGGGCCTCGATGCCGCGTTGGCGCAGCAGGCTGAGTTCGTACTCCGACATCGTTCCCTTCAGGCCAAGCAGAAGCCGGTCGTTAATCAGACAAGGATCGTAAACCCCGTCGGGATCAACGACCAGGGTCCCGGCCTGTGCATCGGCGTGGAACAGTAGGCCAGTTTCGGAGGTGATCGGCGTCCAATAACCGGCCGCCTCGGATCTGGCACAATACCACCCTTGGTTGGACGAGGGGGTGGCACGCGGGGATGCTGACAGTGGAGACGATCGCGCGGATACGGCGGGAGCACGCGAAGGGGCGGAGCGTTCGGGCCATCGCCCGGGCGTTGAAGATCAACCGGGAAACGGTGGCGAAGTACCTGCGGTCTGGTGAGACGGCGCCGCGGTACGAGCGGACGCGGCAGCCGTATCCAAAGCTGGGGCAGTTCCAGGCGGAGCTGGAACGGTTGATCGCGGAGAACGACCGCCGGCCGGCGCGCGACCGGCTCGACTACCGGGGGCTCTTCGACCAGTTGACAGTGGCCGGGTTCGAGGGCGGCTACGACGCCGTGCGGCGCTATATCACGCGGTGGAAGCGGCGCCAGCCGGCGACGACGGCCGAGGCATTCGTGCCGCTGACCTTCGCACCGGGCGAGGCTTACCAGTTCGACTGGGCGGAGGAGTGGATCGTCCTGGACGGGGTGACGACGAAGGTGCAGGTGGCCCACGTGCGCCTGTGCCACAGCCGGATGCCGTTCGTGGCGGTCTACCCCCGCCAGACCCAGGAGATGGTGTTCGACGCCCACGCCCGCGCCGCGGCGTTCTACGGCGGCCTGTGCGAGCGCGGCATCTACGACAACATGAAGACGGCGGTTGACGCCGTGTTCGTCGGCAAGGAGCGGCGCTTCAACCGCCGCTTCGCCCAGATGTGCTCGCACTACCTGGTCGAGCCGGTGGCCTGCACGCCGGCCTCGGGCTGGGAGAAGGGGCAGGTCGAGAACCAGGTCGGCACGTTGCGCCAGCGCCTGTTCACCCCACGCCTGCGGGCGGCAACGCTGGAGGAAGTAAACGAGCGGCTGCGCCACGCCGTGGAGGCGTGGGCGCGCACCGCACCGCATCCCGAGTTCCCCGACCGGACGGTGTGGGCGGTGTTCGAGGCGGAGCGGCCGGCGCTGGTCGCCGTGGCCAATGCCTTCGACGGCTTCCACGAGATCACGGCCAGCGCGTCGAAGACCTGCCTGATCCGCTTCGAGCGCAACCGCTACAGCGTGGCGGCGGTGGCGGCCGGCAAGCCGGTGCAGGTGCGCGCCTACGCCGACCGGCTCGTGGCGTGGTGCGACGGCACGGTGGTGGCCGAGCACCGGCGGGCCTTCGGGCACGGCCACACGATCTACGATCCGCTGCACTACCTGCCGGTCCTCGCCCGCAAGCCCGGCGCGCTGCGCAACGGGGCGCCGTTCCGGCAGTGGGAGCTGCCTGCGGCCCTGGCCAAGGTGAGGGTCCGGCTGGGCCGCTCCGACGAAGCCGACCGGCAGTTCGTCGGCATTCTCGCCGCCATCCTGACCGACGGCCTGGACGCGGTGGAGGCCGCCTGCCGCGAGGCGCTGGCGAGCGGGACGCACAGCCGGGACGTCATCCTGAACATCCTCGCCCGGCGCCACGACGTCACCCCGACGACGCCCGTGGCAGTGCCGGCGGCGCTGACGCTGACGATCGAACCGGCCGCCGACTGCGCGCGCTACGACGGCCTGCGCGCGGCACGGGAGGGCTGTCATGGAGCGGCATGAGCTGATGGCGATGATGGCCGAGCTCAGCCTGGCGGGAATGCGCGCGGTCTACGACGAGGTGATGGCCGACGGCCTGAAGCGGCAGCGCACCGTCCAGCAGATCCTGGGCGACCTGCTGGCCGCGGAGCGCGCCGAGAAGAAGGCGCGCTCGATCCGCTACCAGCTCGGCGCGGCCAGGCTGCCGCTGGCCAGGACGCTTGCCGAGTTCGACTTCGCGGCCAGCCCGGTGAACGAAGCGCTGGTGCGCGACCTGCACGACGGCGGCTTCCTGGAGACCCAGCGCAACGCCGTGTTCGTCGGCGGAACGGGTTCCGGCAAGACGCACATCTGCATCGCCATCACCGCCAACTGCGTACGCCGCGGCGCGCGCGCCCGGTTCTTCAACGTCATCGACCTGGTGAACCGGCTGGAGGCCGAGGCCCGGGCCGGTCAGGCCGGCAAGCTCGCCGACCAGCTGACCCGCGTCGATCTGGTGGTGCTGGACGAGCTCGGCTACCTGCCGTTCTCCCAGAATGGCGGCCAGCTGCTGTTCCATACGCTGAGCAAGCTCTATTCCCGGACGTCGGTGTTCATCACGACGAACCTGAGCTTCGCCGAGTGGCCGTCCGTCTTCGGGGGCGACACCAAGATGACGGCCGCCCTGCTCGACCGGCTGACGCACCACTGCGACATCCTGGAGACCGGGAACGAAAGCTGGCGGTTCAAGAACCGCTCCTGACCTTCCTTCCGCCCGTGCCTTGTCCAGGGGGGCCCACAGGTTTCCTCCCACACGCGCCGCTACGTCGGTCATGACGGGCACTCCGCGGCGCGCGCGGGTCCCTCCCGTGGACTCCCTGGACAAGAGGTTCTACAACCAAAAGAATGGTTGGATATTGGACGCCGATGCTGGCTGGTTATTCGAAGCCGATTGACACCCGGCCAGAGCGCAGAGGTCAATGAGGTGATGCCAATCCCGGCCGTTGCGGGCCAGCCGTGAGGCCTCGATGCAGTAGACTGCGCCGACGGTGCCGGCGCAGACCGCCGCCACCAACTTCTGGAATCCTGGTCGGGCTTCGAGGCCGGACCCGGAGCGGCCAAGATCCTCGTCAATGATCATGACATCGACAAATCCCACCGCGCGTGCGGCATCGGCCAAGTCATACTGCCGACGGCGGCTTTCCGTGTGGTTGGCCACTTGCCCGGGTGAGGACTGGCGGACATAGACCGCGGCACCGCGGCCAAGATGGTCAGCGGTGATCTTGGGGCTCATGGCCGTCCTCCCCGTCCTCGATGCCCGACCGAGCGCCCACGGCTTCCAGGAGAAGGTCCGCCAGCACCTGCACGACCTCGTCCGGAACCACGACGTCCGGGGGAGGAACATTGAGGTTCAGCGAGAACTGGGTCATCGGTCGCGGTCGTCTGGTCATCGGCAGCCTCCTCGGTGAGGGATCTGTCCGATGGTGTGTGATCGCCGGCCGTGTGCCGCAGATCCGAGAGAACTGCCGCCAATGCACCAAGGGCCGTGATGGCGGTCTGGGGTGGCCCTAACACCGCCATACCCAGGCAGTACGCCGCGTCGCACATCCAGGCCGGTAGTTCCCGGGCTGTTCCGGAGCGCTCCTCGAGCCAGATGACCGGGTGGCCGCTGCGTGCTGTCCGGTTTACTACCCGGAGGGTCTGCCCGTACAGCGGGTGCCATGGATACTCAACCCGCGCCGACTCGAAACTGTATGCTGAATGACGCCCAATCCGCCGAACGCCCTCGGAAAACGAAAAGATGGCCACTGAAGGGATCCTGGAGCAGCACCGTCTGGATCTGTGCGGCAAGGCCGTCGATGCCACGGCGCAGGTCGGTCCGACCCGCCGCCAGATAGACACGCACGCCATCCGGCAGCCCGATCACGACCGCCTCTCGACGACGTCGAGCAGCCGGCCCAGGGTCACGGCGTCGAAGCCACGCCCAACCCGGAGGACGCTGCCCCCCTTCAGAACCAGTTCGATCCGGTCATCCCACAGCTCCGAAACACTCACCGCCGGTTCGGCGACATGGACCGCCAGAAACGTCGCCACGGTCTCCGATCCGGCCGATGATGTCAGGGCATCGGCGGCCTGCGCTTTGAGCCGGGAGTTCCAGTAGCCCAGCGTGCCTGCCTTCAGCCCATGACGCTCGCTGTACAGCCGCAGCGACAGGCCGCTGCTCTTCCAGCCCGCCACGTGATCCCGCCAGAACTGCTCACGGTCTCCCAAGTGCCCGCCATCGGCCATCGCAGCCTCCATCGATTTCCTGTCACCAGGAAAGCTCGGCTTCAACAGACAGGCGGAAAAGGTGCCTTCGTCGCTGGTTTACGCATCACGCGCCGCCGACGTCCCCGATGTTCCCGATATTCCCGGCGTCTCCCGTGTCCCCGGCGTCTCCCGTGTCCCCGACGTCTCCCATGTCCCCGATCTCGACGACGACCTTGCCCCGGGCCGTGCCGGATTCGACCGCGGCATGTGCGTCGGCCGCCCGGTCCAGGGAGAAGCGGCGCGGGTCGAGCAGGGGAAGCAGCTTGCCGGCCTCCACCAGCGCCGCCGCCTGCCGCAGGATCTCGCCGTGGCGCGCCTTGCCCTCGCCGGTCAGCATCGGCAGCAAGGTGAACACACCCGAATATGTCGCGGCCCGGAACGACAGCGGGGCCAGCGCGTGCGTCCCCCATCCCAGCGCGCTGACCACATGCCCGAACCGCCGGACCGCAAGGAAGGAGGCGTCCAGGACCGGGCCGCCGACGGTGTCGTAGACAAGGTCGAACCCGCGCCCCTGCGTGTGGCGGGCGACATAGTCCTCCACCGGCTCGGTCAGATAGTCGATCGGCCTGGCGCCCAGCCGCGCGATCACGTCCGCCTTGTCCGCCGAACCCGTCGCCCACACCGTCGCCCCGAAGGCGCGGGCGACCTGGATGGCGACATGCCCGACGCCGCCGGCACCGCCCTGGACCAGGACCGTCCGGCCGGCGCCGACGCCGGCCCGGTCCACCAAGCCCTCCCAGGCGGTGATGGTGACCAGCGGCAGGGCGGCCGCCTCCCGCATCGTCAGGTTGGCGGGCTTGGGCGCCAGAAGCTCGGCCTCCACCGCCGCATAGTCGGCGAGCGAGCCCTGCCGACCGCCCACGCCGCCGGTCATGCCATACACCGCGTCGCCCGGCTCGAAGGCGGTGACGCCCGGCCCGACCGCCGCGACCACACCCGCAAGGTCGATGCCCAGGACGGCCGGCAGCGGCTGCCTAGCATGCGCGGCGATCCCGGCGCGGATCTTGATGTCGAGCGGGTTGACCCCGCTGGCCATGATCCGGACCAGCACTTGCCCGGGTCCGGGCACCGGCCGCGTCCTCTCGGCCAGACGGAACGGGGCGCCGGGGGAGTCCAGCACCAGCGCCCGCATCATGTTCGATCGCCCGTTCATCATCTCCATGATCCTTGTACCATGATCCTTGCACCATGATCTTTGCCGTGTCGTCGAGGAGCGCAGTGTCGGCCCATCGCCGGCGTTTGGCGATCAACGTCCCTGTACGGAATCCATGCATTTCCGTATGGTCCGGTCATGGACTGGAGCGACCTTCGGATCTTCCTCGCCATCGCCCGCGAAGGCACGCTGGGCGCGGCGGCGCGGCGCGTCGGCCAGACGCAGCCGACCATGGGACGGCGCCTGCGGGCGCTGGAGGAGTCGGTCGGCCACGCCCTGTTCCAGCGGACGAGCGACGGCTTCGTGCTGACCGACGAGGGGTCGGCCGTGCTGCGCCACGCCGAGCGGATGGAGGAGGAAGCCATCGCCCTGGAACGCGAGCTGGCCGGCCAGGGCGGGGGGCTGGAAGGCGTGGTGCGGGTGTCCTCGTCCGACTGGTTCGGCACCCATATGCTGACCCCGGTCTTCGCCGCCTTCGCCCGCAGCCATCCCGGCGTGACGGTCGAGCTTCTGACCGAGGCGCGCCTGCTCAGCCTCGCGCGGCGGGAGGCGGACCTCGCCTTCCGCATCCGCCCGTTCCAGGAGCCGGAGGTGGTCCAGCGCAAGCTGACGCGCATCGACTACGCCCTGTACGGCGTCGCGGGCGGGCCGCTGCCACGGACGGGCGATGGCCGCGGCTGCACCCTGGTGACCATGGACACGGGTTTCGGCACCATGCCGGACGTGGCCTGGCTGAAACGCATGCTGCCCGAGGCCCGCATCGGCTTCCGCAGCAACAACCGGGACGCCCAGGCCCGCATGTGCGCCGCGGGCGCCGGGCTCGCGGTGCTGCCCCGGCCGATCGGGGACTCCCTGGAAGAGCTGGCGGCGATCGACCTCGGCGAACCGCCGCCAGGACGCGACGTCTGGGTCGGCTATCACCGTGACCTGCGCCGGCTGGCACGCCTGCGCGCCCTGCTCGACATGACGATAGACCGCTTCGCCGGCCGATGATGCGCCCGCCCGGGCCGGTTCCCCCCTTGCTCCGACCAATGCGGAGGAATAGCTTTTATCCGCCAACCTGTGTCAAGAAGGACGAAAAATGGCTGTCGTCAGCATGATTGAGGCGAAATCCAACCTGTCCCGCCTGGTTGAAGCGGTTGAGAACGGCACCGAAGCTGAAATCATCATCTCCCGCGACGGCAAGCCGGCCGCCCGGCTTGTGCCCGTGTCGCCTGTCCCGACCGGCCCACGAGTCGGCGTGGCGAAAGGGCGGTTCTCCGTACCCGACGACATTGACACCGACAATGAAACGATAAAGGGAATGTTCAGCGGTAGCGCCGAATGAGATTGCTCCTGGACACCCATATTGCCCTCTGGGCTATCATTGATAGCCCGAACCTGACAGCCAGAATACGAGAACTGATTATCGATCCAGGCAATATCATCACCGTCAGTACGGTGAGCGTCTGGGAAATCGCCATCAAGCATGCGCTCGCGCGAGGCAAGCCTACCGACATGCCGATATCAGGCGCGGAAGCACTCCACTATTTTCGAGCGGCCGGATATGTCCTGCTGAACATTTCACCCGAGCATGCCGCGGCAGTCGAACAGCTACCCGACCTGCACGCAGATCCGTTCGACCGTTTGCTGGTCGCACAGTCGATGGTCGAACCCCTGCGATTGTTGACCCATGATGCGAAGGTCGCTGCCTATAGCGATCAAGTCATTCTTCTCTGATCCTGACAAGGCGCTCACCTTCACCGAAACCTCCTTCGCCGGATCACGATCCGGCCAGGGAACCGCCGGGGCCGGTTCCCCCTCGCCGGGCTGGCCACATCCCGGCATGCTCCTTATACCAAGGGCCGAAGAGCGTGACTCGTGAGTTACGGTTCCGGGATTCCCAAATTTGAGGAAGTATGATTCGATCCATCGTTGGAAATTGGCGATGGATTGTTGAGGATGGTTGCGGTTGCGCTGACACGGCTTGAGCTTGGAGCGGCGGAGCTTCGGTTGCGGGCGACACGGACATCGGACGCCGATGCAGTTCGGCGGCTTCTGGCGATTGCGCTGTTGCTGGAGGGCTCGTCCCGCGAGGCCGCGGCACGCGCGACCGGGATGGACCGGCAGACGCTGCGGGACTGGGTGCATCGCTATAATGCGCAGGGACCGTCGGGCTTGTCGGACCGTAAGGCGCCGGGACGCACTCCCCTGCTGACACCGGAGCAGGAAGAGGTGGTCGCCGATTGGGTACGCACAGGGCCGACCCCCGAGGTGGACGGTGTCGTGCGGTGGCGCCGCTGCGATCTGGCCGCGCGCATCGAGCGGGAATTCGGCGTGAGGATTGCCGTGAAGACCGTCGGCACGCTCCTCGGCCGCCTCGGCTTCGTGCGCCTGTCGGCCCGGCCGCAGCACCCGAACCAGGACAGCCATGCCCTTGAGGCGCATAAAAAAACTTTGCCGACTTGGTCGCCGGTGCGATCCCGGAGCACGCCCGCGACAAACCGGTCGAACTGTGGTGGCAGGACGAAGCCCGTGTCGGCCAGCAGGGAACCCTGACATACGTCTGGGCCGCCAAGGGCAGCCGGCCACGCCGGCCCAGGGACCTCCGCTACGAGTGGGCCTACATCTTCGGCGCCGTCTGCCCGGCCCGCGATGTCGGCGTCGCACTCGTCCTGCCTACCGTGAACATCGACATGATGAACAGGCACCTCGTCGAGATCAGCGCCTCTGTCCTGCCCGGCCACCACGCCGTACTCACTCTGGACGGCGCGGGATGGCATCAGGACGGCGGGAAGCTGAAGCTTCCGGACAACATCTCCCTACTCCACCTGCCGCCCTATGCTCCCGAGTTGAACCCAGTCGAGAACATCTGGCAGTTCCTGCGACAGAACTACCTCAGCAACAGGGTCTTCCCAAAATACCAGGACATCCTCGATGCCTGCTGCAACGCCTGGAATGTTCTCGCCTCAACCCAGGGGAAAATCCAGAGCATCGCTACCCGCGACTGGGCACAGGTCAATCTTTAGAGCTCTTGGTATTATGCTCGCGGGCGGACGAGCCCGCCCGTCCGCCCCGTCGCCAACAGCAAGCCGGAACCGATTCCATGAGCACACTCCCCGGTACCGCCGCCGCCCGCTGGGCCATCGCCCTGACGGAAATCCCCAGCGTGACCGGAACCGCCGACGAGGCCGGGTTCGCCGGGCGGCTGGTGGACCTGCTGCGCGCCAGCCCCCTGTTCGCCGGCCGGCCCGGCGACGTCTGGACCATCCCCGTGCCGGGCGGGCGGCACCCGCGGGCCTGCGTCTGCGCGCTGCTGCGGGGCAGGGGGCCGCGCACCGTCGTGCTGACCGGGCATTTCGACACCGTGGGAATCGACGACTACGGCGACCTGTCGCCTCTCGCCTGCCGGCCGGAGGCGCTGAAAGCCGCCCTGGCGGAACGGCTGCGCCGGGAGGCGGCGACCCCGGCGGAACGGCTGGCGCTCGCCGACCTGGACGGGCCGGACTTCCTGCCCGGCCGCGGGCTGCTGGACATGAAGGCCGGCCTCGCCGCCGGGCTGGCGGCGATGGGGGAGGCCGCGGCGGACCCGGACTATCCGGGCAGCCTGCTGTTCCTGGCCGTGCCGGACGAGGAGGTCAATTCCGACGGCGCCCGCGCCGCCGCCGCCTCCCTGGCCGGCCTGGGCCGCGACCGGGGGCTGGAGATCGTCGCGGCGGTCAACCTGGATGCCCTGGTGGAGGACGGCGACGGAACCGAGGGGCGGGCGGTGGCACTGGGCACCATTGGCAAGCTCCTGCCCAGCGCCCTGGTGGTCGGCCGCGCGACCCACGCCTCCGACGCCTTCCGCGGCCTGGGCGCCTGCGCGCTGGCCGGCGCTCTGGCGGCCGAGATGGAATGGGCGCCCGACCTGCTGGAGCGCACCCGGGGCGGAAGCGGGGAGGAGATCACCGCCGGGGTGACGCTGCTCGGCATGAAGGACACCAAGCAGGGCTACAACGTCACCACGCCCGAGCGGGTCTGGATGTTCTGGAACGTCATGACCCAGCGGCGCGGCCCGGCCGAGGTGCTGGGCATCGTGGCGCGCCTCGCCGGCCGGGCGGCGCGCGACTTCACGGACCGGCTCGGCGAGCGGCACGGCACCCCGACGGGCGAAGTGCCGGTGCTGACCTTCGACGTGCTCCGGCAGGAGGTCGAGCGCCGGGGGCCGGAGGCGGCCGAAGCCCTGGCCGCGACGGCCCGCGACGCGGCGGCGCGCGGCCTCGACCTTCCGGAACAGAGCCGGATCGTCACCGAACGCGCCTGGGACCTGAGCGGCCGGTCCGGCCCGGCGATCGTCCTGGGCTTCGCGTCGATGCCCTACCTGGCGACCAGCCTGGGGGAAGACCCGGCGGCGCGCCGGCTGGAAACCGCCTGCGCCGAGGCCGCCGCCGATGTCGCCCGGCGCCACGGCACCACGATCCGGCTGCTGCGCTATTTCCCCGGCATCTCGGACATGAGCTTCCTGGGCCAGGCGGACGAGGCCGCCATCCCCGTCATCGCCGCCAACACCCCGCCCTGGGGCACCGGCATCGCCTGGCACTCTGGTCCAGCCCTGGGCGGCCCGGCGCTGGGCGGAGTTCCCATCGTCAACGCCGGCCCCTGGGGCCGCGACTACCACACCCCGCTGGAACGCCTCTGCGTCCCCTACGCCTTCGACGTCCTGCCCGACCTGGTCGGCGGGATCGCGAGGCGGACGCTGGAGGACTCCGGCCCGGCGTGAGCTATTCCTTCACCATTCCCTGCCACACTGCCCGCCGCACCCCGGTGCCGGATCTTTGCAGCGTGAATAGGGGAACCGGGGCGTGCCGCCGTTTGATGACATTCGCTGACATAACCCCAGGGGGAGCAGACGCACGGACACGCCGCCGGGCGCCGAGAACATCCCCAATTTCGTCATGTTCTTCATTTTCTTCATGTTCTTCATGGCCGGGCTTGACCCGGCCATCCACGCGCAGACTTCACCACGGCAGTCTGCGCGTGGATGCGCGGGTCAAGCCCGCGCATGACGAAAAGTAACGAAAAGCGAAGCACTCCCGGGGCCGCCGCCGTCATGACGTTTGATGACATGCCCCCCGGGGGGCCGCCCCCGTCTCAGGCCTCCCGCACTTTCGGCCGGGCAGGCTTCGACCCTGACGGTTTCGCCGCCTTGGCCGAACCGGACCGCCCCTGCGACGAGCCGCTGAAGCCCATGTCCTCGACCACCACGTCCTGGCGGCGCACGGTCCCGCTGACGGTCTCCTCGTGCTCGTTGCTGTGCCGGGTCAGGACGACCTCCTCGACGACGTGGGCGCGCTTGGCGACGACCGGCCGCTCGCGGGTCTCGGTCATTTCGATGGTGCGCTCCTCGAAGGCATGGTCCAGCTCATCCGGGGTCAGGTCGCGGTCCACGCGGCTGCGCTCGACCTCGACGCTCTCGCCGCGCAGGTTGATCGTCTGCTCGACCTCGCGTTCGCTGACCGTCACCTTCAGGCGCTTGCCGCCGGTGGTCCGCTCCTTGCCGACCTCCAGCTCCTCCTCGATCACCTGGGCGGTCTCGGCCTCCTCGTAGTCGGCCTCCTCGTCCGCCTCGGCCTCTTCCGCCCGGGCCCGCTCGGCATCGCGGGCATCCAGCCGCCCGGCCAGCGCCTCCGGGGTCAGCGCTCCGAAGCGGCGCATAATGGCCAGGG
The DNA here is from genome assembly GCF_016806835.2 of Skermanella rosea. NCBI lineage: Bacteria > Pseudomonadati > Pseudomonadota > Alphaproteobacteria > Rhodospirillales > Azospirillaceae > Skermanella > Skermanella rosea. Next base: position 429,050 of record NZ_CP086112.1, read on the forward strand.
CCTCGTCGGCCCTGTCGTCGTCGGTCTCGGCGACCACCAGCGCGCCGCCCTTCTGCATCGCATCGGCATAGCGCCGGGCCTGGCTCTCGTCGTAACCGGCCTCCAGCAGGCGGCTGGAGATCTCGTCCGCGGGCACGCCCTGCAGGATTTCCATCGCTTCCTTGTCGAAACCCTCGCCGGCAAGTTCGCCCAGCACGTTCCCGGCGATGTCGCCGTCTTCGAAAAGTCCGATGATCGATGTGGTCATTCGAGTCGCCTCTGTGTCATTCGATAGCTGACGTAGAGCGGCTTCCTGCCCGCCCACTTCGCACTGCACAAAAACATGGTGCGCCGCGCGAGGTTCCGGGAACCGGCGGGGGTATAAGGGATGGCGGTACCTGAACGAACGCGCTGGAGCCTTCCGGCCGGGACATGACGGGCTGGCATATGACAGGCCAGTAAATGAAGATTACCGCCATGTCGTTTTCTGGAAGGGGAGGGGACGCCGCATGAGCGCAGGAACGGACAAGCCCGGCGTGATCGCGCCGCCGCCGCTGCTGTTCGCCGCGGCCGTCGCGATCGGCTTCGCGATTGACCACTGGATCATCCCGGTGGGGTTCGGCCTGCCAGGCGGGTTCCGCCTGGGACTTGCCGGCCTGCTCGCCGTCGCGGCCCTGGCGCTGGCCGCTGCGGCCATCCGGCTGTTCGGCCGGGCCGGCACCCATGTGGAGCCGTGGAAGCCGGCGACCGCGCTGGTCACCGGCGGGATCTATGCCCGCACGCGCAACCCCATGTATCTCGCCATGGCGCTGCTCCAGGCCGCCATCGCGCTCGGTTTCGACAGCGTCCCGGTGCTTGCCATGCTCGTGCCGCTGCTGCCGGTGATCCGGTACGGCGTGATCGGCCGGGAGGAACGCTATCTCGCCGCCAAGTTCCCGGCCGAGTATCCGGAATACCGGCGCCGCGTCCGCCGCTGGCTGTGAGCGTCCTCAGGCCGGCTTGCGGTAGGCCACCAGCGAGGTCCTGGCGAGATGGACGAGCGGGAGCCGCTTCGACAAATCGTTCAGGTGCCGGAACACGCCCGGCACCTTGGGCCGGTAGTCGTGCCACAGGACGACGCCGCCGGGCCTTGCCATCCGGAGCGCCTTTTCCGTGTCGCTGACCACGTAGGAATGGGCGTGCGACCCGTCGATGAAGATCAGGTCGAAGCCGCCGGCATGGGGTGCGTCATCCAGCGCCTTGCTGTCGCCGTAGAGCTGCTCTACCTTCCCGGCGGCTTCGGTTCCCGTGTAGAGAAATTCCGTGAAGCGGGATTCGCGAAGCGCTATCTCCCCATGCTCCCGATCGTCGCTGCCCGACGCCGCATAGGCCCCGTGCCCTTCCGGCGGCAGGGTCAGCGTGACGATCCGCGCGTCGGCGGGGCTGTTGCGCGCCAGGTGATAGGTGGTCTTGCCGGTGCAGGTGCCGAACTCGAAGATCCGGGCGCGGCGCTTCGCCAGCACCGACAATATCCAGCTTTCCAGGTCCGACACGCCGCCCACGGCCGGCCGGTCGCCCTGGCTGATGAAATTCACTTCGCCGTCCAGCCCCGGGCCGAATACGGTGGCGCTGAAGGCCGGGTCGAACGCGCCGAGGGCGACGGTCGGGACCGGCCAGGGCCCGAAGACGGACCGGTTCTTGCGGCGCGCCCGCAGGGAGAGCAGGCGCCACCCGAGCCAGGCGGCCACGACGGTCGCCAGGACGGCGTATGAGATGGCAAAAAACATGTACGCCAAGCAAAAGGAACAAAGGGAATCCAAAAGTCGCGCCCCCTCCCGGGGGGAGGGGGCGCGGAGACGGGCAGGAAATCACTGCGTCGTCGTGCCGGTCGCGGCACCCGGCGCGGCGGTGTCGGGCCGGTTGTTGAACGACACCATGCCTTCCTCCATCTCGAACTCGGGCAGGGCCTCCACGTCGGCCTGGGTCATGTTCGGCAGCAGCAGGTCGTCGTCCTGACGGGTCAGGTCGGCGGTCGTCATGTCCACCGCGATCTGCTTCGCGCCGATCCCCAGGAAGCCGCCGCTGGAGATCACCAGCTGCCGGGCCTCGCCGGACTGCGGATCGATGATGACGTCCTCGACCGAGCCGAGGGACTCGCCGTCGCTGCCGCGGACCGTCTTGCCCATCATGTCGTCAACGCTGATGGCGGTCACGGTGCCGGTGCCGGTGCCGGTGCCGGTGGTGCCGGCGGTGGTGTCGGCCGGCTGGTCGCGCGCGGCCTCGGCGGAGGTGTCGGGCGCCGTCCCCATGGCGGGGCTGCCGGACGGGGCTTCGACCGCCATGCCGGGAGCGGTGGTCGCCGGATCGGCCGGAGCCGTGCCTTCGGTCGTCTGGGCAAGTGCGGGGCCGGCAAGAAGAGCAAGGATGGACGCGGTGCAAAGAATGGACGAACGCATGGTGGCCTCCTCAAAAGCTGTTGTCAGCACGTTGCTTTCGAGGAGATAAACGACGGAGCGCAAGTTTCAGTGCCATCCATTTTTGAAAATTTAGTCGGGATTAAAACAGCGCTTCGTGCGTATCGGGTCCCATACCTGCAATACCGCACGACATCATCTTCATTTCCGCAGCGAATATCAAATGAATATTATCCATTTACCTGTCCTTGGGGAAGGGCGGGGCCGGGGAGGCCGGCCGCCGCCGATCGTGGTATCAGTCGTAGAAGCGGTTGGTCGGGTCGTCCATGGCGTCGCTGACGCCTTCCGCGTCGCCGCCATAGGCCTTGCCCAGGTCGTTGACGTTCTGGTCCACCAGGTTGCCGTCCTCGCCCTCGAAGCCCGCGCCGGGCTCCTGGTCCATGCGGCTGAGCACGTCGTCGTCCTCGCTGATGCCGTCGTCGTCGCCCAGGTCGGCGGCCTCGGTGTCCAGGTCGGACATGACGATCTCGTCCTCCTCCCGGTCGCCGGCGTCGGGGCGGTCGACCCAGGCCTGCTCGCCGGCCATCAGCTCGGCCACGTCCTCGTCGGGCTCGTCCGCCTCGACCTGCCGCTGGTGACCCTTGACCAAGGCTTCGCGCAGCCCTTCCAGGGGCACCGCGTGCTCGGCGATCTCGCGCAGGGCTACCACCGTGTTCTTGTCGTTGTCGCGGTCGATCGACAGTTCCGCGCCGGCGCCCACGTCGCGCGCCCGGCGGGCGGCGATCATGACCAGCTCGAACCGGTTCGGGATCCGCATGACGCAGTCTTCGACTGTAACTCGGGCCATCGTCCAGCACCTCCAGAGTTCGTTTCCGATGGGCAGGACAAACATGCCCGCGGCGGATTTGTTTCGCTGCCGGAATAGTTAATCGGGCGACCGTCGGCGGGACGGGGGCGGCGTCGGCCTGTTCACCGGGAAAGGGCATTCCACCCAACCGAAAGGAACGAAGCTACATGAGATCCGCACAACAGGTCTCCCGGCCGTCGCCGCGCCAGCTCAGCCGCCAGCTCCGGACGGAGATCGACCCCCATTTGCGCCGCCGGCGCTGGATCGTCGGCCTGTCCTATCTGGGCGCGACCATGGGCCAGATCGTCGGCCTGTACCAGGTAGGATTGCTGCGCCGCCTGCCGGACCCGCCGGTGGACGTCTTCGATTCCAGCGGGGTCGATGCGTCGGACTACGCCTATCGCCGCATGCAGACGCCGGACGGCCTGATGATGGTGGCGACCTATGCCGTGACCGCCCTGCTGGCGGGGGCCGGGGGGCGGGACCGCGCCCGGACGGACCCGTGGCTGCCGATCGCGCTGGCCGCCAAGGCGCTCTACGACGCCGGGGTGACCGTCAAGCTCGGGCGGGAGGAATGGGCCGACAACCGGGCGCTCTGCGCCTATTGCCAGACCGCGACCGCCGCGTCCTTCGCCTCGGCGGCGCTGTCCCTTCCCGAAGCCGTGGAAGCCTTGCGCGGGCTGGGGCGAACGGACTGATCCGCCGCCAAGACCGCCGCGCTGCCGCCGGCGACATGCCAGCGCTCCGCCGTCTCGACCTCCGGCGTGCCGTTCCCGCCATAGGCCGGGTCCTCGCTCGACCAGAGCAGGCGCCACTCCCGGCCCAGGGGCGGCGCCAGCAGCGGCTCGGGCAGGACGGTCAGGGTCAGGTCTCGGCCGAGATTGACGAGCATCAGCCGGTCGTCCCCGCCCTCGCCGAAGAAGCGCAGGCAGAACGCCTCCCGCCCCAGCACGGCACCGTCCATCCCGCCCTTCCGCTGCGTCCGGAAGACCGCGTCCTCGCGGCGAAGCCGCAGCAGGTCCCGGTGGAGCGCGTACCAACGGGCATTCGGCTCCCGGTCGCGCTCCGCCGGGTCCAGCTTGGAACCGAGGAAGGTCTCCTCCGCGCCGGGCGGGGCCAGCAGCGCCTGCATCGCCGGCGTCGCCAGCGAGGGGAACTGCGACAGGAACTCCCGGCGCCCCTCCGCGACCTTGGGCGCCAGCCAGTCGGCATGATCGGCGAAATACAGGAACGGCGAGGACGCGGCGAACTCCTGCCCCTGGAACAGCATGGGCGTCCCGGGCCCGAGCAGCGCCAGCGCGGTCATCGCGCGCAGCCTGCCCGGAGAGGTCAGCCGGTCGATCCGCAATCCCCGGCCGGAATTGGCGACCTGGTCATGGTTCTGCAGGAAGACCACCGCCGCGTGCGGCGGCATCCCGAAGGCCGGCATGCCCCGGCGCTGCTTCTGCCAGGCATAGTGCTGGCCCTGGTAGAGGAAGCCGTGCTTCGCGGCTGAGACGAATTCCTGCGGCGTCCCGCGATAGTCGGTGTAGTAGGCCTCGGCATGCCCGGTCAGCGCGACCATGGCCGCGTGGTGGAAGTCGTCGTTCCAGATCGCGTCGAGCCCGCAGCCGCCCTGGTCGGCCGGCTGGACCATGGAGGCATGCTGGGGTTCGTTCTCCCCGATCAGGATGGTCGCCCGGCCCCCGGCGGCGGCGCGGACGGTCCGGCCGATCTCGGACAATATGTGCGGCCTGGTGGCGTCGAAGATCTGCTGGGTCGCGTCCAGCCGAAGGCCGTCCATGTGGAACTCGTCGATCCAGTACGCCGCGTTGGCCAGGAAGAATTCCCGCACCGGCCCGCTGCCCGGTCCGTCGAAGTTGATCGCCTCGCCCCACTCGTTCTCGTACCTGTCCGTGAACCAGGTGTCGGAGAAATTCCGCAGGTAGTTGCCGTCCGGGCCGAAATGGTTGTAGACGACGTCCAGGATGACGGCGAGACCCAGGGCATGGGCGCGATCGACGAAGCGCCGGACATCGTCCGGCGTCCCGTACAGCCGGGTCGGCGCGAACAGGTCCACGCCGTCGTAGCCCCAGCCGAACCGGCCGGGAAACTCCGCCAAGGGCATCAGCTCCAGCACCGTGACCCCCAGCTCCGCGAGCCGGGGAAGCTCCGATATCGCCGCGTCCCAGGTGCCTGCGGGCGTGAAGGTGCCGACATGAAGTTCATAGACGACCTGCCCGGCGATCGGCCGGCCCTTCCAGGCCACGTCGGTCCAGGCGAAGCTTCCGGGGTCGACCACCTGGGACGGACCGTGGGGTCCGTCGGGCTGGAACCGCGAGGCCGGATCCGGGAAGCCCGGGGCTTCGTCGTCCAGGCGGAACCGGTAGCGGCTTCCGACCGGCACACCCTCCACCAGCGCCGAGAAGTACCCGCCGCCCTCCGCCTCCAGGGGCACCGAACGGGCGGACGGTTCCAGGACGACCGAGACGGCCCGGCGCTTCGGCGCCCAGACCCGAAAATGCACCCGGTCGCCGGGCAGGGGCTCAGCCCCCACCGGGTAGCGGCGGCACTCGTTTGCGGTTCCCATCGTCTCCATCCAGGCGAGATATCCGAAGATCGTAAACAGGTGCCGTGGCGGATCATCGCAGGACCAGCCCTTCCGCAAAATTCCATCTGTAAAGATTGATGTACCTCATTGCCGCGCCATAGATTCCGACAATGGTGGACACGAGTCTGAGAGGAATGAATGGATCAAGGGAAGGGACCGGGAGCGAGCGCCATGACGTGCGACCGAAATCCTCTTCCGCCGGTCATTTCCGCGGCTTTCGATTACTGGAAAAGCAAGCTCGACGGACGGCTGATGCCGGCCCGGCGCGACCTGAACCCTTGCCAGATCCCTTCGCTCCTGCCCTACCTGATCCTGACCGACGTCTGTCGGGACCCACCCGATTTCCGCTACCGCCTGATCGGCACCCAAGTCGTCGCGCAGGCTTGCCGGGACTATACCGGGATGAGGTTTTCCCAGCTCGACCACACGGGGCCGGGCAGCACGGTCTGGCAGGACCGGATAAGGGTGGTCGAGACGCGGCGGCCGGTTCTGACCACTCCGCCCTACCACGGTCCCAAGGCGGGGATCGCCGGCGTGTCCGGGATCCACCTGCCCCTGTCGAGCGACGGCGACACGGTGGACATGATCCTCACCGCCGTCGCGTTCACGCCGGTGCTCAAGACCCTCGGCTGAGAGCCGCCCCGATCAGCCGCCCTTCCTCGTCGGTGCCGCCGGACGCCACCGGGCGCCCGGCGCGCCGGTACCAGTAGCCCGCGTTGTCCAAATCGCCCTCGATCCGATGGAGCCACGCGTGGATCCACGCGGCATCGGCCCCGTCGAGCCCTTGGACGATGCCGTGGGCCTGTTCCCATTCGCCCCGCAGGCCGTGCCTGATCGCCCGGAGCGTCGGGGGAAGGTCGGCGGGCGCCGGGTCCCGATCGAGCGACGCGATGAAATCCTGTTCGGTCGTCCTTGCCATCCGTTCCTTGTCCTTCTGTCTGCGACGTTTCCGACCCGAACCCGATTTTCCCCCGATCACCGGAAGTGGTCAACCGAACGCCAAGCCGGCGGACTTGGCAGGGGCGCAGGTCAATCCAACGCCAAGGGGGCGGGACGCCGGCGCCCGAAGTCCCGATCCCAGGCCGGATGGTCAACCGAACGCCAAGACCGGGATGCCGTCGCGGCACGAGTCCCGCCCGTTTTTTCCCGATTCCGCGGGAGATGTCCGGAGCGACACCGATTCGCGGCGCCCACATTGGCCTTTGGTTGACCTGTCACCGGTCGCACTTGGCGTTTGGTTCACCTCGCGGCGGCCGGCGTTGGCATTTGGTTTACCTCGGTCCTGACTCGACCGGGAGTCGTGTTGGCGTTTGGTTGACCTGCGGGAAAAAGATCTGGCGTTTGGTTGACCTGCGCCATTCACCATCTGGACGGGCGGTCCGCCGGTGGCATGATGCATCCATGAGGAGGACCCATGAGTGAAGGACGCCAGTTAGGCCTGTTCGACAGCCCCTTGCGCGGGGATGTCAGCAATGACCGTCGGATGATGGTCTGGGGCTTCTTCGCGCTGGATACCAGCCGCAAGTCCATGGACCCCATCATCTATGATGACGGCCTGCGCCGGATCGAGGTCAAGCCGAGCTATTCCGGCATGGCCAACGTCGTGGACAAGGACTTCATCATCTACATCGCGAGCCTGATGCGCGAGAAGATCGACAAGGGGGAGCGGCCGGCGCAGAAGTTCACCTTCACCGCCAACGACTTCTGCCGCGTGTCGGGCAAGGTGGTCGGGGGTTCCGCCTACGAGCAGATCCGGGAGAGCATCGACCGGCTGCAGGGCACCCAGATCAAGACCAACATCGAGACCGGGGGGGAGGGCGAGGACGCCTGGTTCTCCTGGATCTCGAAGGCCAAGATCAACTACCGCACCACCAAGGACGGCAAGAAATCGATGCGCTCGATCACGGTCGAGCTGTGCGACTGGCTCTACCGGGCCATCCTGCACGACGACATGATGCTGACCTACAATTCGCGCTACTTCGAGCTGGCCCCGCTGCCCCGGCGCATCTACGAGATTGCCCGGAGCCACATGGGCGGCAACGAGGGGTTCCGCATCAACCTGGAATCCCTGAAGACCCATGTCGGTGGCTCGACGCCGCTGAAGGGTTTCAAATACCTGGTCAAGCAGTTGCTGGAGGCGGACAGCCTGCCCGATTTCGGCATCGCGCTCGCCAACCAGAAACGCCTGGAGGCCGGTCCGCTGGACGGCTCCGAACGCATTCCGCTGAAGGACGTCGCCGTGATCTTCTGGCGCCGGTCGTCCGGCCGCCCGAGCGATTTCGCCGCGCTGCCCTTCTGGAATCCCGAGCTGTGAGGTCCCGGAACGAGGGACGCCGGAAACATGGGGACGCAGGGATGACATAGCGAAAAAGGAAAGGCCCGCCTGCCAGGGCGGGCCCTCCCCCGAACACAAGCGGCGGACGGATCCGCTTACCTGTAGCCTAGACACCTGCAGGGTAGTCGAGTCCGGTCCCGTCTGACAAGCGGAAAGCCTGCCAGGGTTTTCCGCAACGCAGAGGGTACGCCCGCCGCGGATATCAACACTCCGCAGGGACATCATGGGCGCTCACTCCGTGGGCAGCCGCTGGGGAACCGTAGCCGCGTCGGTCATGCGCCGGCCCGGCCTCTCCGTGGCTGCCAAAGCCGTCTATGCCGCACTCGCGACCTATGCCGACCGCGTCGGCTGGATCTGGGTGCGCCAGGAAACCATCGCCTCCGACCTGGAGCGCTCGCGCGCCTGGGTCCACGCCGCCATCGCCGAACTGGAGGCGCAGGGCCTGATCCTGCACGACCGCCAGTATATCGAGGGCCGCCAGCGCGCCAGCCGCTACAGGCTGCAGGACGGCATGGCCCGCCAGGCCGAAGCCGGGGACGGGGCGCGACCGAAGATCCGGACGCGAGACGAGGTGTCGGAAGGTCCTGACGCCGCTGTCGAGCCCGCTGACACGAGTCATCACGACGAATCAACGGACTCTCGCAAGGCGGGCGCGGGCGGGTCGGCGCAACCGATTCGGGAAGCGGTCCACCCGGTCGCCGCCGACTGGGTGCCGACCGGGGCCGACGTCGCCTGGGCCAGGACGCGGCAACCCGACCTGAACGTGCTGGCCTTCACCGAAAGCTTCGTCCTGTCCTGCCAGGCCAAGGGCTACCGCTACGCCGACCCGTCGGCGGCGTGGCGGCGCTGGCTGCTGGAACCGAAGGGCGGCCTGCCCCTGCTCAACTCCCAGAATGTCTGTCCCCAGAATTCCCGCCGATCCCCGGACCAGGAAAGCTCCCATGGAAACCGCACGAATCAAACCGTCACGGCAGCAGACCGGCAACGTGGTGACGCTCGCCGCTTCCCACCCGAAAACGGGCGCAAACCCCAAGTCGCTGCCGGTCGCGGACCGGACCCGGACATCGCCGACCGCAATCGGGAACGGGCGGCTGCCTGCCTGGACCGACTCCTGGGCCGACGAGCCGGCGATCCATCTGCCGGACATGCCGGCTGAGGTGATCGACGCCCTGCCGGGAGCCCTGGCGCGGGCCAGGGACGAACTCGCTCCCGGCGATCCGGCGGAAGTGCTCGCGGCCGTGACCACGCTGGCATCCCGCCGGGGCTTCCCGCTTCCCGACGACATCGCGCTGGAGCTGGACATCGAGGTGATGGCGAGCTGGCCGCGCGACCTCTGGCGCAAGGCGTTCCGGGCCGTGTGGGAGCAGTTCTCCTACCGGCGGCTGCCCGAGCCTGCCGATTTCCGCCGGCATATCGCGGCCGACCTGGAGGAGCGCCGCGCCCGGCTGGACCGTCTGGAGTCCCTGCGGCTGAAGCTGGAAACCGTCCGGCTCAAGCGCCAGTGGGACGAGGAGGCGCGCATCCGCCGGGCGGGGGTTGGATGTCAAGGTCAGTAGGAGTTGACCGCGCCGGCCGGGTTCCTCGACATGCGGTCCGCCAGCCGCCAGGCATGGTAGTGCATCGCCGCCCGCAAGGCGTAGACGAACAGCAGGACCGGCCTGGGATTGACGCGCGCCAGCCGCAGGATGCGCCGCCGGTATTCGGCGCGCAGGTCCGGCTCCCGGACCCGAAGCATCAGGCGGGCGAACATGACCGCCGCCCGGGCCAGGAAACGCACCTGTTCGCGCCGCCGCAGCCAGGGCTTGGCGGCAAGCCGGGCGGTACGGCCCTGGTCGCCGGACAGCGGCCCGCGCAGGTAGAGAGCGTCCAGCCGGTCGAAATAGGCCGCGGGCTCGCTCATGTCGCGCAGGATGCGGAGATAGCCGTCGCGAAGGGTTGCGCGGTCCAGGCGCTTCGGGATCACGTTGGTGCCGTAGGCGGGATCGTCCGAGAGATCGAGGCGTCCTTCCGCCGCCAGCCGGTCGTGCAGGGGCGTGGTCGGGATCGCGTTCAGCATGCCGACCATGGAGCCGACGATCCGGGCTTCCGAGACGAAGCGGAACTGGGCGTCGAAGATGGTGTCGTCGTCATGGTCGAAGCCGAGGATCATGCCGCTCCAGACCTCCATGCCGGCGTCCTGGATCGCATGGATCCTGCCCACCATGGAGCCGCCGCGCCGGAGGTTCTGGAACTTCCGCGTCTCCCGGAGCGACGCCTCGTTGGGGGTCTCGATGCCGACGAAGACATTGACGATGTTGGCCTCCACCATCAGGCGCATCAGCTCCGGCTCGTCGGCCAGGTCGAGCGAGGCTTCGGTGAAGAAGGTCAGGGGAAAGTCCCGCTCCCTTTGCCAGTCTACGACCGGCCCCAGGATGTCGCGGATGGCGCGCTTGTTGGCGATCAGGTTGTCGTCGACGATGAAGACGATCTCCTGCCCGGCGCGGTGGAGCTGGTCCAACTCGGCCAGGATCTGCGGCACCGTCTTGATCCGGGGCTTGCGCCCGAACAGCACGATGATGTCGCAGAACTCGCAGGTGAAGGGGCAGCCGCGGGTGAACTGGACATTGCCGAACGCGTAGCGCTTCATGTCCAGCAGGTCGAGCCGGGGAGCCGGCACGCGGGCGAGGTCCGTCTTCCCGGACTGCTCGTAGCGGGCGGCAGGGGTGCCGGCCGTCCAGTCCTCCAGGAATGCCGGCCAGGTTTCCTCGGCCTCGCCGACGAACACCACGTCGGCGAGGGAGCCGAAGTAATCCTCCCGGACGCTGATCCAGGGACCGCCGACGACGGTGAAGGCGCCCCGGTCCTTGAGGGTCCGGAGGATCTCGGCCATGCGCCGGCGCTGGACGATCATGCCGGTCAGCCCGACGATGTCGGCCCGGGCGCAGCGGTCGAAATCGATCGGCGCCACGTTCTCGTCCATCAGGGTGACGCGGTGGACGGGCGGGGTCAGGGCCGCCAGCAGGGGCAGGGCGGCCGGCGGCATGTTGGCGCTCTTGCCCATGAAGGGCAGGGCATGCTCCAGCCCCCAGTAGGACATCTCGAAACGCGGGCTGATCAGAACGATGTCGGCCATGCTTCCGCCCCGCCGGTCATTGCCCTTCAGCATCATGCCGGGACGGATCGCCGATCAAGCGCTCCTTTCGAGATCCGTGTTTCCTGTCCTCTATTTCCTGCGGGAGACGGCGCGCTTGATCCTGGCCCACAGCCCGGCGATCCGGCCCGACAACCCGGCACCGGCCAGCTTGCGGATCGCGAAGACCGGTTCGGCTGGTTCCGCCGGTACCCGCGCCGGGGGAACGGTTTCGACGGGCACCTCGGTCCGGGGCTCCGCCTGCAGGGGACCGAGGCCCCAGAAACGCGCGATCCGGTACGTCGAGGAGAGTCCCGTATCCAGGATGAACGGTCCCGCGATGCCCAGCGGCTCGCCGTCCTCCCCCGGCCCGATCGGCGTGCCGTGGGCCATGCCGTCGATCTCGTACAGCTCGACCACGGCCCGTCCGTTCCGGTCGTGCAGGACCAGATGGCGCTGCCCGGCGACTTCGCCCTCCCTGGCGGGACCCGGCGCGTCGTGGAGATAGGCCCACTGGTTCGCCAGTTCGGCCGCGTTCATCGCGGCGACGGTCCGGTCGGCCGTGCCGTGCCAGATCGAGAGGACGGGCCAGGGACCCTCGTGGCCGGAAGCCTGCCGGACCAGTTCGCCCCATTCCGCCGGGGACTTGGCGCGGCCGCGGAACATCGCGCCCATCGCCTCGCGCAGTCCGAGCGCCGCCTTGTAGGGCAATCCTGCGATGGCGCCGCCGCCGGCGAAGGTCTCGGGATAAGTCGCCAGCATGACCACCGCCATGGCGCCGCCGGCCGACAGGCCGCTGACGAAGGTCCGGGAAGGGTCGGTTCCGTGGGCCTGCCGCATCCGCTCGACCATCGCGCGGATCGAGGCGGCCTCGCCGGCGTCCCGCTCGATGTCGCCCGGCTCGAACCAGTTGAAGCAGCCGCCCTGGTTGTTTTCCCGCCGCTGCTCGGGATAGAGCAGAGCGAAGCCCCAGCGTTCGGCCAGGCGCGACCACCCCGCGCCCTCGTCGTAGCCGGCGGCGGTCTGGCCGCAGCCGTGCAGCACGACGACCAGCGGCGCCCCCGCTTCAAGCCCGTCCGGCACGAACTTGTACAGGACCAGATTGCCGGGATTGGGTCCGAAACCGTCGTCGCGGGCAAGGCGGCGGACGGTCTCCCGACCCTGTTCACCGTCCCGCCCCGTTCCGTCGTCCTGTCTCAGCACGGTGTCGCACCCTCTCCGCTGGTCATGGCCGATCCATAGCAGCCCGACCCTCAACAGGATGCCGTACCGATGGTCGCACCGTGACTTTCCCGACCCGCCGGTGTTGGCATTTCCGCGGGTCTGCTCTCCGGCGGACCCGCCGTTCAGCCAATTCACACGGGAGGCCGCCATGGCCGATGAGAACCGGACCGAAGACAAGAACCAGCCCGCAGGCGGCAAGCCGGACGCCGGCAAGACCGACGGCAGCAACCAGAAGGGCGGACAGGTGAACCAGGAGGTTCAGGAGGAAGCCGCGGAAGAACGCAAGGAAGGCGGCTACCAGTAACCGCCGACACTTAACTACCGTCGCTTTCCGTCCAGCGCGCCATCAGCGTGTTGGACGGCAGGGCGGGATCGACCAGCTTGCGGGCGGTCTCCACCCCCGCCACCGGCAGCCCGTCCGGCTTCAGCGCGCCGATCTGCACCAGGACGGACGCCTGGTCCCAGTAGATATGCTCGTTGTACAGCTTGTCGCCGCGGAAATTGATGATCGCGATCAGCGGGATCTCGACATATCTGCCGGTCGGCGGGATGCCGGGCAGCATCCAGTCGATCTCGCGGTCGTGAGTGAAGCAGAACAGCATCTCGTCCACCACGCGATCGGCGCCCACGGTGCGCGAGATCGGGATCAGCTTGGTATCGGCCGGGTTCCCGTGGACGAAATGGTTCGAGTAGAAGCGGTGAAGCTGCTTGTAGCCGTACCCGCCCGTCATGGTCGGGATATGGTTGACGTAGGGCTCGGCCACCATGGTCGACATGGTGGCGTCCACGTCGCGGGTGGCGAACTCGTATTCGCAATGCTTGTCCCACAGCGCCGACAGGTCGTAATGCGGCCCCATCGCGTTGCGCAGCATCGCGATCGAGCGTGAATGCGCCATCAGCGCCGCCGGCTTGTCGAAGTGCGGGCCGGGGCGGTTGAACGCGTGGCCGGCCTGCGGGTAGACGAAGACCTCGACATCCGGCCGTCCCGCGAAGGCGGCGCGGATCTTCTCGATCACCTCGGGCGGGGAGATCCGGTCGGCTCCGCCGAAATGCAGGGTGAGCGGGCAGGCGATGCGGTCCGCCTCGTCCAGCAGCTTCTCGATGCCTCCGCCATAATAGCCCACGGCGGCATCCACGCCGCAGCGCGCCGCGGCAAGGTAGGCCAAGCGGCCGCCCAGGCAGAAGCCCACGGCGCCCACCGCCTTCCCGCCGTCGCATCCGCCGACTTCCGGCATGGCGCGGGCGGCGGCGACGGTGGCGCCGATGTCGCGCACCCCCTGGTCCAGGTCGAAGCGTTTCATCAGGTCGAGCGCCTTCTCCCGGTCGGCGCCCTCGTAGCCGAGCTCGACGTCCCGCTCAAGCCGCCAGAACAGGTCCGGCGCCAGCACGACATAACCTTCCTCGGCGTAGAACTCCGCCAAGTCCCGGATATGCGCGTTGATGCCGAAGATCTCCGGCAGCAGGATGATGGCCGGGCCATGGCCCGCGGCCGGCACCGCCTTGTAGGCCCTGAACCGCTCGCCGTCCTCGGCCTCGATCTCGATGAAACCGCCCATGTCCGTCCCCGATCATCAGTTGGTCGAACGGTCTGTCTATCCGGTCGCGGTCGGCACGCCAATACCGGGATCCGCTTTTTCATAGTCGATCGGGGTCGCGTGCCAGCCCTGGGCGCGCCTGGCCCAGAACGTGTCGCGCAGCAGGACCGAGATCGGTCCCGGCCGGTCGTTGCCCATGATCCTGCCGTCGATCCGGGAGGCCGGCATGACGCCGCCGGCCGTGGTGCAGGCGAAGATCTCGTCGGCGTTCCGCAACTCGGCGGCGGAGACGGGCCGGACCTCGCACGGGATGCCCAGTTCGGCGCACAGCTCGATCATGGACAGCCGCGTGATGCCGTCGAGCGCCCCCCGGTCCGGCGTCGCGACCCGGCCGTCGGTGATGCTGAAGATGTTGAAGCCGGCGCCCTCGGTGACGTTGCCGTCGGCGTCGAGCAGCACGGCGAAGTCGGCACCCTTGTCCAGCGCCTCGAACTGGCCGCGGGTGAGATCGCCCCAGTGGAAGTTCTTGACGCGGGGCTCGACCGATTCCGGCGGGATGCGCCGGGTTTCGGCGATCATGAGATGGAGCCCGCGCTCGCACATGTCGGCACCCGCGACCGAGACCCAGGGCACCGCGAAGGCGGCGATGTAGTTGCGCGCGTGGGCCGGATGCCGGGGCATGCCCGGGGCCGGGACGCCGCGCAGGCAGTCCATCGCGACATAGGCGGACCGCAGGCCGGACAGGCGGACGAGCCGTTCCAGGATCTCCTTGATCTGGTCGTCACTCTCGGCCGGCTTCATGCGGAGCGAGTCCATGGAGGCCCGGAAGCGCCTGACATGGTCGTCCAGCCGGAAGAACGCTCCCTCCCAGACGCCGACCACGTCGTAGGTCACGTCGGAGCGGCGGTACCCCCAATCGGTCAGCGGGATCGCGGCCTGTCCGATGGGCATGTAGCGGCCGTCCACATAGGCGGCGCCGGCGGCGTAGGGGGAGGGGCGATCTTCCGGCATCTCGGTTCCTTCTCGTGGCGCACCTATCCTGCGGCAGGGATGGCCGGCGTGGCAATGCCCCTTGGTTCTGCTGGATCGTGGCCGTCAGGATCCGCCGGGAGCCGTCGCGATCGACGGTCAGCTCCACCGGCTGGCCGACGCGCTTGAGGCCGACGTGGTTGCGCACCTGGGTGGCGCTTCTGACCGGGACGCCGTCGATGGCAACGACCACGTCGTTGCGCCTGAGCCCGGCCCGCTCTGCCGCGGATCCCGGCTCGACCTGGGCGACGACGGTGCCTTCCGTCACGCCGGTCCGCAGCGCCGCGGCGATCCCGCAGACTACGAGGGCCACGGTCAAGGCGCGGATGACCGGGGCGAGTGACGGGCCCGAGGCCGGCGAAGCCATGGTGATCATGGTGCGGCTACCCTGCAGTTCCCTCATCCTTGAGTTCCGCCGATCCGCCGGCGCCGCTCAGGCCGCCCGGGCCGCATCCTGACCGGGACGGTCGTTGGCGTTCGCCGGAACCGGCGCCGGTCCGGAGGCATCGAGCGCGCGCAGGGCCGCCCGGACCTCCTCCAGATGGGACGGCTCGTCCTCGAACGGCGCCTCGTACCGGGTCGCCTCGATGCGCAACGCGTCCCACTCCCAGGATTTCAGGATCCTGCGCTTCTCCGACGAGGTCAGCCCGGGATCGGCGACCACCTCCGACGGGTCCTGGAATGTCCTGGCCGGGTTGAGGATGGCGCGTTCCACCTCGGCGGCGGACCAGCGCGACCCGCTGTCTCCGTCGGGGTCCGGGCCGAGCAGGCCCAGGTCGGTCATGACCGTTCCCGGCGTGGCCATGCGTCCGACGGTGCGCCGGTCCTCCGCCGGGGCGCCGGCCTCGTACGCGATGCCCTGGCGCTGCGCGTATCCTATGGCGGCCTGCCTCGACGGGAATCGGAGTTCCACGTGCCGCAGGGGATCGTCACCCCCGCACCAGCCCATGAGGGGCTCGACGAACTGCGCGGATCGCGGCCGGAAACTGAGGACCCACCCGCGCGACCCGGCCTTGCCGGACGTGGCGGCATTACGCGCGGATTTGCGGATCACCGCCGTCGTTCCCGGCGGAAAGGCGGACGACCGGGCCGCCCGCACGGGATCGTTGGCAGGTTGCGGCAGGGGCTCGGGCATCGGCGGGATCATGGGCGCAAGCCCGAGGGCCGGGCTATCGGGTGGAACTTTCCGGGTATCGGCCTGTAGCTTTTCCATCAGCATGACATCCTCCCTGTTTCGGACGATGCCGGCGCGCCGCCCGCCGGTTGGGCGGGCGGCGCGCCCCTCGAGGCTTACCTGCCGTTGATGGCGATGCGCTTGACCCTGGTTTCCGCCTCCGGCGACTTGGGCAGCACGACCGTCAGGACGCCGTTCCTGAACGAGGCGCTGACCTTGTCCTCCTCCACATCGGGACCCAGGCTGATGGAGCGCTGGAAACGACCGTGATAGCGCTCGCTGTAGCGCGCGCCTTCGCCCCCATGCTCCACCTTCTTCTCGCCCTTCAGGGTCAGCACGCCGTCCTGGAAGGTGAGGTCGATATCCTTCTCCTCCAGGCCGGGCAGTTCGGCCGTTACCCTGTATTCCCTGTCGGTCTCGGCGACGTCGGTCTGCGGCCAGCCCGGCCCGCCGAAGCCGGCGGCGGGCAGGCGGACGCCGAAGCCTCCGAAGAAGTCGTCGAACAGGCGGTTCACGTCGCGGTGCAGGGAAAGGATCGGATCCAGGGTTTCACCTCCCCGCACGCCGGGGCTGCGGTCGCGGCCCCAGGGAATGAGATCGCGTACGCTCATGTCATCCTCCTTCGTCCTGTCTTGTCAGTCCTCTCGTCACGTCTCCTGGTTTCCGTCCGCCGATGGTCGGTCAGGCCGCCTTCGGAGCCTCGACTTCCTTCGGCCGGGGATCGCCGTCGATCCGGATGGTGCGCGGCTTCATGGCTTCGGGGACCTCGCGGACGAGATCCAGGGACAGGAGGCCGTTGTCCATGTAGGCGCCTTTCACCTCGACATGGTCGGCAAGATTGAAGCGCCGCTCGAAGTCGCGCAGGGCCAGGCCGCGATGCAGGTATTCGGCATCGCTTCGGGCCGGCTTGCGGCCGGAGACCAGCAGCAGGTTCGGCTGCGCGGTGACCGTGATGTCCTCGGGCGCGAAGCCGGCGACCGCCAGGGTCACGCGGTAGGAGTGCTCGCCGGTCTTCTCGATGTCGTACGGCGGATAGTCGTCCGCCGGCTGGTAGCGCATGACATCGTCGAGCATGTCGGACAGGCGGTCGAAGCCGACCGTCGACCGGAACAGGGGAGAGAAATCGATCGTGCCCATAGCCACATCCTCCTCTTGAGCAACATGGATACGAGCGCGCCATGCTGTGGCGCGGCTTGTCCGCCAAGTCCTCGAAGGCCCTTGGCGACGGAGGATTTGGTATCGCGCCGCCCTGCTTCAAGAGGGGGAAAAACGACCCTCCGTGCCGGAATAATGCCGCAGCGCAGCACGGAGGGGATGGTGCGGCGGATTGTCGCCGAGTAGACTCTTCCCCGGCAGTCCGGGAAGCAAGGGGAGGCGTCTACCATGCGGGAGATCAACCAGACCATAGGGCAGACCGGTAGCCCGGCTGACGGGCAGGTCGAAGTGCCCGAGAAGGACATTCCGCTCCGCGACGACATCCGCCTGCTCGGGCGCATCCTGGGCGACACGATCCGGTCGCAGGAGGGCGACGCCGTCTTCGACCTGGTCGAAGGCGTCCGCCAGACCTCCATCCGCTTCCACCGCGACCAGGACCAGGCGGCCCGGTGGGAGCTGGAGGATCTGCTGAACGGCATGACGCCGCGCCAGACCACGCGGATCATCCGCGCCTTCAGCTATTTCTCCCACCTCTCCAACATCGCCGAGGACCAGCACCATATCCGCCGCACGCGCGCCCATGACCTGGCCGGGTCGGCGCCGCGGCCCGGCACCATCGGCCATGCGGTGGCCCGCGCGGAGGAGGCCGGGATTGGGATCGAGCGGCTGGAAACCTTCTTCAGGGAGGCGCTGGTCTGCCCGGTGCTGACCGCCCATCCCACGGAGGTGCGGCGCAAGAGCTCGCTGAACCGGGAGATGGACCTGGCACAGCTCCTGGCGGAGCGCGAGCGGGGCCGGATGACGCCGGAGGAGATGGCGGCCTGCGACGAGGCCATGCGCCGCGCCGTGCTGACCCTGTGGCAGACCAGCCTGCTGCGCTGGACCAAGCGCACGGTGATCGACGAGGTCCAGAACGGCGTCTCCTTCTACGACCACACTTTCCTGCGCGAGCTGCCGCGATTCTATGCCCAGCTGGAGGACCGGCTGGCCACGCTGCGCCCCGACCGGCGGCCGGCCGAGGTGCCGCCCTTCCTCCGGATGGGAAGCTGGATCGGCGGCGACCGGGACGGCAATCCCTTCGTGACCGCCGACGTGGTCGGCCGGACCATGCGGCTGCAGAGCACCCGGGCGCTCGCCTTCTACCTGGACGAGGCCCACGCGCTGGGCGGGGAGCTGTCGCTGAACCGGCGGAACGTCACCGTCTCCGAAGCGCTCCGCGACCTGGCGGACCGGTCGCCGGACCGCTCGCCCAACCGCCAGGACGAACCCTACCGCCGCGCCCTGACCGGCATCTACGCTCGGCTGGCCGCCACCGCGCGGGCGCTGGGGCAGGCCGAGGTGCTGCGCCACGCGGTCGGCGACGCGCCGCCCTATGCCGACGCCTCGGAGCTGAAGGCCGAGCTGGACGTCATCCACGACTCCCTGATGGGCAACGGGTCGGAAGTGCTGGCCCGCGGTCGGCTGCGCCAGCTCCGCTACGCCGTCGCGGTGTTCGGTTTCCACCTCGCCAGCCTGGACCTGCGCCAGAACTCCGACGTGCATGAGCGCACGGTCGCCGAACTGCTGGAGGCCGCGGCGCCGGGCACCGGCTATGCCGGCCTCGACGAGGAGGCGCGCATCGCCCTGCTGCTGGAGGAGCTGAAGACCGCCCGGCCGCTGGCCTCCCCGTTCATCGACTATTCGGAGGAAACGGCCGGCGAGCTGGCGATCCTGCGCATGGCGGCAGACGCGCACCGCAGATACGGCGCCGCGTCGATGCCGAACTGCATCATCTCCAAGGCGGACGGCGTGTCGGACATGCTGGAGGTGGCGCTCCTGCTGAAGGAGGTCGGGCTGCTCCGGCCGCTGGACGCGGCGCTGGACGTCAACATCATCCCGCTGTTCGAGACGATCGGGGACCTGCGCAACTCCACCCGGATCATGGACCGCCTGCTGTCGCTGCCGGCGTACCGGAGGCTGCTGGAGAGCCGCGGCCTGGAGCAGGAAGTGATGCTGGGATATTCCGACAGCAACAAGGACGGCGGGTTCGTGACGTCGGGCTGGGAGCTGTACAAGGCGGAGATCGGGCTGGTCGAGGTCTTCCGCCGGCACGGCGTCCGGCTGCGCCTGTTCCACGGCCGCGGCGGATCGGTCGGGCGGGGCGGCGGCCCCAGCTACCAGGCGATCCTGGCCCAGCCGGGCGGCGCCGTGCAGGGGCAGATCCGGATCACCGAGCAGGGCGAGACGATCTCCGGCAAATATTCCAACGCCGAGGTCGGCCGCCGCAACCTGGAGACCCTGGCCGCCGCCACGCTGGAGGCGACGCTGCTCCACCCCGACGCCGCGGCGCCCCGCGACGAGTACCTGGCGGCGATGGAGGAGCTGTCCGGCCACGCCTTCGACGCCTATCGCGACCTGGTCTACGGGACCAAGGGCTTCGAGGATTACTTCTGGGAATCGACGGTGATCACCGAGATCGCCAGCCTGAACATCGGCAGCCGGCCCTCGTCGCGGAAGAAGACCCGCAGCATCGAGGACCTGCGCGCGATCCCCTGGGTGTTCAGCTGGGCCCAGTGCCGGCTGATGCTGCCGGGCTGGTACGGGTTCGGCTCGGCGGTCCGGGCATGGCTGGCCGATCATCCCGGGGACGCGCCGGACGGCGGGATGGCCATGCTGCGGTCGATGCACCGGGACTGGCCGTTCTTCCAGACCCTGCTGTCGAACATGGACATGGTGCTGGCCAAGAGCAACATCGCGATCGCGTCGCGCTACGCCGAGCTGGTGACCGACCCGGACCTGCGCCGCACCGTCTTCGAGCGTATCCGGTCGGAGTGGCAGGCCTCGATCGACGCGCTCCTGGCGATTACCGGGCAGGACAGCCTGCTCCAGGGAAATCCCCTGCTGGCCCGCTCCATCCGGAACCGTTTCCCTTACCTGGACCCGCTGAACCACGTGCAGGTCGAGCTGCTGCGCCGCCACCGCGGCCGGAGCGAGGAGGAGTACGTCCTGCGCGGCATCCAGCTGACGATCAACGGGATCGCCGCGGGGCTCCGGAACAGCGGGTAGGATCGGCGGTGGCGGGGAGGACGGCTCAGGTGTAGCGGATCAGCAGGACGAGGCGGGCCGAGGAGATCGGCTGCATGGCGCGGTGGAAGGTGTTGGGGTCCTCGGCGAAGCCGTCGCCCGGCTCGCCGGTGGCGATCACCACCTGGCCGGGCCCGTAGTAGCTCATCAGCTCGGCCTCGCTGATCGTCGTGCTCGGCCGGAACAGCATCGACACCTTCTTCCTGCGGTGGGAGCCCAGGATCGTCGCGTGCGCCCCGTCCAGGTCGTCGTCCCCCTTGAGGATGTAGAAGAAAAGCGAAACCGAGTTCTTGCCGATCACGTCGTAATGCCAGCGGCTCGCCAGGTCGATGTCCTTGTGCTGGGTGGGCGGCAGGTTGGTCGGGAACGACCAGCGCAGCGATGCCTCGATCCCTTGCGGGTTGAACCCCAGGACCCGCTTGCCGAGCAGCAGGAGCTTCGGGTCGTGGGTGATCCTCCGGACCGCCTCGCACCGGTCCAGGTCGACCGTCTCGGCGACCGCGACCGGCTCGCCGGTCGGCAGCCTGCCGCCCGCGACCGCTTCCAGCGGCAGCCCTTCCCGAGCACCCCATGGCTTGACCGGGGTGGTGGTGCCGAACTCGGCCAGGGCGTCGCGGAGGTCGTCCGGCAGCCGGAGCCCGAGGGCAAGCCCGTCCCGCTTGATCCGCAGGGCGACCTGCTCGACGTCCATCGTCGTGAACAGGGAACCATCCTGCCCCCTGGGGTCCAGATGGTCCTGGTCGGGCGCTGCGATCTGGTAAAGCGTGGACATCAGGCCCTGTATCCGCCTGATCGATCCGAAGCGCCCCAGCGTTCGCTGAAGGCGCTTTTCCTTGATGACGGCGTTCAATCTCGAAGGTTTCACTGTTGCGCACCAGGTTGAAGCAGTTTCAGACGAAAGTAAGAGAAGCGCCCCCCGCCGGAAAGCGACGCTAAGGCGCTAGCCCATAAAATTTTATCCAAATGTGTGGTGGGCGGCGCAGCAGCCCGCCGCCGCCGTTCCCAGGTTCCGGCGGACCTTGCGGTAGGAATCGACCACGTCATGGGCGAGGGCGTCGGTTTCCAGCGAGCGCAGCATGTCGCCGACGGTCCTGCCCCCCCTCACCACGATCTCGGCGGGTGCCTCGATCAGCAATCCGGCGCGCCCGGCGTCCTGCATCCAGCGTTGTTCCTCCTGGACCGCCTCGGCGGCCAGGGCGGTCGCCTCCTCGGCGCAGGCCTGGACGAGCCAGCCCCTCATGTCGGCCGGAAGCCGGTCGACCACGGCGGATTTCGCCAGCAGTTCGGTCGCCAACCCCGGCGAGAAGGCGCCGAAGCGGACATAGCGGAGCCCGGCGTCATCGAGCCGCCGGATCGGGCCGGCGAGCAGCGGCGGCACTTCCGCCGCGACCGCCTCGCCGTTCACGACGGCGCCCAGGGCCGCCGCCGGGGTCATCGGCACGGCGTCGAACCCGAGCCGCTCCCAGACGGCGGCGGAGCCGGGGCTGCAGGCGATCCTGCCCGCGTCGGGCCAGGCGTCGTCCCGCACCGCCATCCCGCCGGCCGCGACCTCGCCGGTGAACCAGACCGCCAGGCCGGCGCGCCCGGCCTGGTCCTCGCGCACGCCCCGGCCCGGCGATGTGTTGCGCCAGACCCGGATCTCCGGAGCCGTCATCCCGAACATCTGCATGCCGAACAGGGTCCAGACCGGCGGCGCCTCGGGCCACAGGTGGGCGGCCGAGTGCCAGGCATCGATGGGGATCCGCGCGATGTCGTCGAGCGCCGGCAGGCTGGCGGTCCCGATATCCACCAGTTCGACCGCGACGGACCCGCCGCTCAGCCACTGGATACGCTGGGCGAGGCGCCGGGTGGAGAGGCCGAGCAGGTTGCCGTAGAGCGGCCAAGCCGCGCCGAGGCGAAGGCGGTGGACCGGCGTTCCGCCCATCTCCTCCCCTGCCCGGCCCTGGGACCGGACCGCGGACGACGCGATCGGGACCAGGCAGGCCATGCCCCCGACCTTGGCACCGGCCTTCAGGCCCGCCTTCAGGAAGGAGCGCCGGTCGATCCCCCGGTCTTTCCTGGGAGGGGGCCTCATGGGCTGGCGGCCAGCGGCATGCCGCGCGGCGTCCGCTCGCGGCGCCAACTGGCCAACCCTTCCAGCCGGCCGCGCAGGGTCGCGCGCCAGCGGTCGAGCGCGAGGCGGCGATCGGAGCGGGCTTCCAGCGCCAGGCAGAGCAGTCCCGGCGCGTTTCGCGTCCCGCAGGCCAGCGACCACGCCAGCAGCGCCGCCCGCCGGACCGGCGAAAGGTAGTGGAGCAGCAGGAAGGTCTCGTTGTGGACCGCGTCGCTGACCGCCCGCGCGTTGAAGCTGTTGCGCCTGTCGTAGTCCTGGCGCGGCGCGGGGAAGTGGTCGACCAGGATCGCGGGGTCGTAGACCAGCTGCCAGCCTCGCCCGATCAGGTCCAGACCGATGCCCAACTCGAAATGGACCTGCGCGCCGGCCCCCTTCAGCCGCCGGTCGAATCCCACCTTGCGCAGCAGCCCGGTCCTGTAGGCGCAGTTGACGCCCTTCAGCACCTGGACCCGGCGCGGGCCGCCGCATCCCAGATGGTGGTTGCCGATCACGCGGCCCCACCACTGGACCAGGCCGACCTTCTCGTGCAGGCCGCCCGGCTCGCCCAGTTCCCCCGGGATCAGGTCACGCCCGCCGACGCCGCCGACCTTCACCGATTCGGCGAAGACGCGCTCGATCCGCTCCAGCCAGTCGGCATGGGGAACCGCGTCGTCGTCGGTGATCGCGACGACCTCGCCCCGGACATGGTCGAGGCCGGTCGCCATCGCGTGGATCACGCCGGGCTGGTCGACCAGCACCAGGTCCGGCGGCGTGTTCGGGGCGAACAGCGGGGCGAAGCGCCGGACGGTATCGATGGTCTCGCCGTCGCCGTCGCGGGCGACGACGACGATCTGGTCGGCCGGGCGGCGCTGCCGGGCGAGGCCGGCGAGGCACCGGGCAAGGTCCTGCGGGCGCCGGTAGGAGGGAACCAGGACGCTGATCTTCATCATGGTCTTCATGGTGCGGAGGCTCCGCGGCTGGAGGATCTGGCGGTGGAGGATTGGGAGGCCCAATGCCGCTCGGCCGCGATCGAGAAGCCGATGAAGCTCCAGAACAGGGTGCCGATGAAGCCGGTCAGCATGTTCGTGAAGACCATCTGGACCAGGATCGACAGGGCCACCGATTCCGCGACCGTGACGAAGCCGTCCTGCCGGCTCCAGCGTCGCTTGAAGGTGGCCGTGACCAGCAGCGCCACGCCGGACAGGTAAAGGGCGCCGCCCAGCCAGCCGAGCACGAACGGCACTTCCAGCAGGCCGCTGTCGATCACGCCGAGCTCGCCCATCTTGCCGTTGTTGGAGATCTTGGTCGCGACGCCGGTGGCGCCGATCCCCTGGCCGACCGGGTTGGACAGGGCGTCCTCGACGAAGGTCTGGAAGAAGTGGATCCGGTCCTTGAAGCTCTGGTCGTCCTGCGCCTTGTCGCCGATCATGCTCTCGATCCGGGTCGTCACCGTCTTGGACACCTCCTCGACCGACAGCAGCGGCAGCGACAGGACGACGGTCAGCACCACGGCCGCGATCAGCTTGGCCCGGCGGGACATGTCCATCTTGGCGAGCATGATGAACAGGCCGGCGCCGAAGCCGACCCAGGCGGCGCGCACCAGCGACAGCAGCAGCGCCACGATCGCGGGGATGCCGGCCAGGAAGGGCAGGCGCCCGCGGGCGCCCAGCACGATCAGCAGGCTGACCGCCAGCATGTTGGCGTAGGGACCGGGGGAGTTCAGCGTGCCGAAGATCCGGACCTCCAGGGGCGCCGGCCGGCCGATCGACTCCATCTGCACGACCTGCATCCAGAACGCGTCCCACGGCGCCAGGAAGAAGAACTGGTAGATGCCGTAGATGCCGAGCACGGCCGCTCCCATCAGGAACGCCTGCTCGGTCGAGACCTTCAGCTTTTCATAATTGCGCCAGCTGAAGGCGATGTGGATGCCCATCACCACCGGCAGGACCCAGTTCAGCACGTCGAACGAGGCCGGGCTGAAGCCGGCGTTCATCACGCCGATCGGATAGGCCAGCGACAGCGCCACCAGGATCGGCACGAAGGGGAACATGTCGCGCTGGCTGAGCCGGGGCAGGAACCGGATCACGGTGACCAGCATCAGCAGGCTGACCACGTAGGGCGCCAGCATGATCGGGCTGAACTCGGTCCAGCCGGATTTGAAATCGACCACGCGGCGCACGAACGGCGTCAGGAACCAGATCCACCAGAGATGGACCAGATAGGCCGCCGGGAACCGCACGAACAGGAAGGCGCCGATCACGAAGGCGAGCGGCGTGTAGAAGAACCGGGTGGCCCCCGTCAGCCCCGCCGCGCAGGACAGCAGCACGATGGCCCAGAAGCCGCCGACGAAGAACAGGCTGACCGGCACCGTCAGCTTGAGCTGCCGATCGCGCCGGGCCCTGGGCGAACCCGGGGGCGGACCCTGGGGAGGAACCATGCTGTACGCCGTCATTCACCGCTTCCCGATTATTTGCAGGCCGATGCCATCGCCGGACCGGGCGACGGCACGGTCTCTCGAATATCACAGGCGGCGCGTCCGGACGGGCGAGGAAAGAAGGTTAGTCCGAAGAAGAAACCGGCCGGAACACCCGCAGAGTCTTCGGGATCATACGACAGGTCGGGGCGGAGACTTGGATGACCCGGATCATCCAAGGATAGGACTTCGTCGGAGCACACCGGAGAAAATAATCGGTTACTCCTTCGCTCCTCCTTTCGCTCCATCCATCGCTTCCCCGACAGCCCCGAAGGGTGGGCCGTGGCGTCCCGGAAGGCCCCTCCGATGAGGATCTGGCGGCATTTGAGTCGATTGCCCTAGCCTCCGACGTCAGCTTCCAGTCACGACCCGGGTGTTTCCTTCATGACCTTGTCGCATCCCGCCGTCGACGCGCCCGGCGGCCGTCAGCCGCTGTCGCTGGTTCCGCCCGCGCGCGTCACCTCCCTGCAGATCGGCATCGGCTGGTTCCCCGAGACGCCGGGCGGGCTCGACTGCGTCTATTACAATCTCGCCCGCCATCTGCCCGACCAGGGCGTCGACGTCGTCGGGCTGGTCGCCGGATCGGAAGGCGTCGCCCGCAGCAGCGGCGGCCGGGTCATCAGCTTCGCCCGCCACGACGACGACTGGAAGGTCAGGATGAAGGCGATCCGGGCCAGGGCCGGCGAGGTCCTGAAGTCCGGCGGAGCCGACCTGATCGCCAGCCATTTCGGCCTCTACAGCCTGCCCCTGTACGACCATCTGCGCAAACATCCTTTCGTGATGCACTTCCACGGCCCCTGGGCGCTCGAATGCGCCGCCGAAGGGGGCGGGTTCCTGGCGCAGCACAGCCGCTGGCTGATCGAGACGGCGGTATACCGCACGGCCGACCGCTTCATCGTCCTGTCCGACGCCTTCGCCCGGCTGCTGGAGAACCATTACCGCGTTCCCGGCGACAGGATCGACGTGGTCCCCGGCGGGGTCGCCGACAGTTTCTTCCAGGAGAACGCCACCCCGGCCGAGGCGCGCCGGCTGCTGGACCTGCCGTCGGACCGGCCGATCCTGCTGACCGTGCGCCGCCTGTGCCGGCGCATGGGGCTGGAGGACCTGATCGACGCCATCGGCGACCTGCGCGAGGCGGTTCCCGACGTGCTGCTGCTGATCGGCGGCAAAGGCCCGATCGAGGCCGAGCTGAAGCGCCGGATCGCGGAGCGCGGGCTGGACCGCCATGTCCGCATGCTGGGGTTCATTCCCGATGCGGAACTGCCGCTCTACTACCGCGCCGCGGACCTGTCGGTCGTGCCGTCGGTGACGCTGGAAGGCTTCGGCCTGGTCGCGGCGGAATCGCTGGCCGCCGGATGCCCGGCGCTGGTGACCCCGGTGGGCGGGCTGCCCTCGGTCGTGGCCGACCTGTCGCCGGGACTGGTGCTGGAGGACGGCGGCCAGGCCGGGCTGGCGGACGGCCTTGCCGCCGTGCTGCTGGGCGTCATCAAGGTGCCCGGCCGGGTGGAATGCCGCCATTACGCGCTTGACCGGTTCCAGTGGTCGCTGGTGGCCGAGCGCACCTCCCGGGTCTATCGCAAGGTGCTGGGAGGCGGGCGTTGAGCGCCGCCCACGGGGCGCTTCCCGGAGCCCTGGCGGGGCCGTGGATGCTGGACGGGCGGGACGCCATCTACGGCATGGTCGCCGGGGTGTCCAACGCGATCCCGGTCGGCGTGCTGCGCGGCACCGGCACCGTCTCGGTCGCCGACAAGGGGGCGATCGGCGACGGCGCCAGCCATCCCCTGTCGGAGGTGTTCCCGACCCTGGACGCCGCCCGCAAGATGTACCCGTTCGCCGCCACCCTGCGGATGGAGATCGACGAGGCGGCGATCCGCCTCGCGATCCTGGAAGCCGAGGCGGCGCGGCCCAAGAAGGCGGTCTACCTGCCCGGCGGCCGGCGCTACCGCGTCGGCGGCACCCTGACGCTGGACCAGGTGTCGATGTTCTCCGACGCGATCGGGACGACCCTGGTCTGCGCCGACCTGGGACCCGGCAGGCCCTGCATCGAGCTGACCGGCGATTCCAACCGGATGAACCTCCGGCCGTACCTGCGCGACCTGACCATCGAGGGGCCGGGGCGACCGGCCCGGGTGGGCGAGAGCCCGGCCGAATGCGACGGGGTCCGGATCGGCCGGCCGGGTACGAAGACCGCGCCGCAGCTGGAGCGGGTGTTCGTCAACGGGTTCCGCAACGGCATCGTCATCGACCAGGATGACGGCCACATCATGATGTACAGCGTCGCCGCGACCGACAACTACTACGGCCTGCATCTGGTCAGGACCAACGGCGACACCAAGATGCTGAACTGCCAGTTCGGCGGCAACCGGTTCGCCGGCATCGGCTGCCGGCCCGACGCCGGGCTGGGCGGCGGCTTCACCTGCTATCAGACCACTTTCGGCTTCCAGCCCTACGGCATCTACCAGGAGCCCGGGCCGGGCTGGAACAACCTGCTGACCGACGGAATCATCCATGGCCGGTTCGAGGCGCTGGGCAACGGGGCGATCGTCTCCGACGCGACGGCCGCGGGCGAGAACCCCATGGTGTCCGGGATCCGGATCGTCGGGACCGGCTTCAACTGGGACGATTCCTTCAGGATCGCGTCCCGGCCGCGGGACTATTGCCTGAAGCTGCCCTTCGTCCAGGGCATCAACACGATCGAGATGGACAATTTCCCGTTCGCCCCGGGCGACAAGGGAATGATCCGCGCCGGCGACGGGCAGGGACGGTTCCGGCTGATCTTCTCCGGCCGGGCCAAGCCCGAGCCCGACTGGAAGCTGGTGGCCGGCAACGACTACACCGAGGGCCTGACCCGCGTCAGCGTCCGCGATACCGTGAACACGGTGGAAGTGGCGGTTCCAGCCGGGGCGCGTTCCGCCTCCGTCCGGGTGCAGACCAACTGCTACGCCGCCTCGTCGCGCGGGATCAACCCGCAGGCAACGCCCATGGGCGATCCCGGCGGCTCCTGGTGGATCGCCACCGCGGAGCAGGGCGGCTTCACCGAACTGACCGTGCGGCTGTCGGCACCGGCCCCGTCGGGCGGTGTGCGGTTCCGCATCCTGGTCACCGACAAGGACTGATCCATGACCCATGCCGAGCCCATGGTCTATGCCGAGCATTGCGGCCTGAACATCGGGATGGTCAGCTTCGCCTTCCACCGCCAGAACGGCCAAGGTCTCGTGAACTGCGAGATCGCCGCCGCGGCGCTGGCCCGCGGCCATCGCGTCACCCTGTTCTGCGAGGAGGCCGACCCGGCCTTGGCGGCGCATCCCGGCGTCGAGGTGGTGCGCCTGAAGGCCTGGAAGCTGCCGACCCAGTTGCTGCGCGACCAGGCGCTGGCGCTCCAGGCCACGGCGGCGGTCGCGCGCCGGCGGCGGCGGCTGGACCTCGTCGTGACCAACGGCTTCTGCATGTGGGGCCGAAGCGACGTCAACGCGGTCCATTTCCTGCACCGCACCTGGACCCGGTCGCCCAACCATCCCTGGCGCCTGAAGCGCAGCCCCGACAGCGCCTACCGCTGGCTCTACAGCCAGGCGAACTGCCTGTTCGAGCGCCACGCCCTCGCCCGGTCCGGGCGGATCGTCGCGGTCTCCGACCCGCTGCGTGACGAGGTGATCGGGATGGGCTTCCCGCCCGACCGGGTCGTCACGATCCATAACGGCGTCGATCTCTCCCGCTTCCGCCCCGGTCCCGGCGACAGGGCGCGATTCGGGCTGCCGGAGGGGGTTCCGACGGGCATCTTCGTCGGTGACATCCAGACCAGCCGGAAGAACCTGGACAGCGTCCTGAAGGCGCTCGCGGTCACCCCCGGCGTCCATCTCGCGGTCGTCGGCACGGCGGAGGGCAGCGCCTTCCCGGCCATGGCGGAGCGGCTGGGCGTCAGGGATCGCTGCCATTTCCTGGGCTTCATGAGTCCGGACGGCGTCGCGGCGGCGTTCCGCTCGGCCGACTTCTTCGTCTTCCCCTCGCGCTACGAAACCAGCGGCCTGGTCCTGCTGGAAGCGGCGGCGACCGGCCTGCCGGTGATCACCGCCGCCTCGGTCGGTGCCGCCGGGATCTTCGCGCCCGACGCGGCGCTGATCTCCCCCGATCCGGAGGACGTCGCCTGGCTCGCCCGGGCCATGGCCCGGTTGCGCGACGATCCCGGCCTGGCCCGCAGCCTGGGCCGCGCCGCCCTGGAAGTCGCCGGGCGCCAGACCTGGGACATGGCGACCAGGAATTACCTCGAGTTGTTCGAACGGATGACCCGACGCGAGTCTGGAGCTGTACCCGATGAGGTCGATCCGTGCGAGACAGTCGATCCGATGCGTTGCGCCATGGGCGCAACCTACGATCGTCGTCTCGCATCACCTCCGCCCGGCATCGAGCCGTAGGTTGCGCCCATGGCGCAACACAGGGCGGAGAGTGGAACGGCCGGCTGCGAGGACCGGAGCGGTTCAACCTGATCGGGGACCGCTCCAAGGGCGGAACCGCAACGGGCCTGGGGGTTCCCGAAGGCGCCTGAGGGCGCTTGCGGATTATCCCGCACCGCGCCATCGCGCAGGGAGTCATGATCCTTTCGGTAGTAGTACAAATCCAGGACTGATCCGGCGTCCGGGATTTTGGTAAAAAAACTTATAACGATTTTGTCACGGGATGCGCCGGGCCAGATGGATCCTTCCATACTCTTCGTCGATCACGCCTCCGATGTGGGCGGAGCCGAGCTGTCGCTGCTCGATACCGCGCTGCATTGGGCGGCGCCCTTGCACGTTGCGCTCATGCAGCCGGGGCCGTTCCGCGACCTGCTGCGCGACCAGGGCGTGCCATCGACCCTTGTCGAGGCGGGCGAGGCCGTCCTCGGCGTCCGCCGCGGCGGCGGCTGGGACCAGGGGCTGCGCGCCGCCGCGGGCATTCCCCGGCTGGCGCACCAGCTCGCCCGGCTCGCGAAGGGCTACGACGTCGTCTATGCCAACACCCAGAAGTCGCTGATCGTCGGCGGCCCCGCCGCCTGGATGGCCGGCCGGCCGCTGGTCTGGCACCTGCACGACATCCTCTCGGCCGAGCACTTCTCGGCGATGAACCGGCGGCTGCCGGTCCTGGTCGCCAACCGCTTCTGCGCCCGCGTGATCGCCAATTCGGCCGCGACGGCCGAAGCCTTCGTCCGCGAGGGCGGCGATCCCGACCTGGTCGGCGTGGTGCCGAACGGCTTCTCCAAGGCTCCCTTCGAACGGGACTCCGAGGCGGAGGTCGCGGAACTCCGCCGCGCGCTCGGCCTGGACGGCAAGCCGCTGGCCGGGATGTTCGGCCGCCTCGCCCCGTGGAAGGGCCAGCACGTCTTCATCCGCGCCGTCGCCGCCGTCCCCGGCCTCCATGCCGTGATCGTCGGCGGCGCGCTGTTCGGCGAGCAGGTCTACGAAGAGGAGCTGAAGCTTCTCTGCGCCGAACTGGGTGTCCGGGACCGGGTCCATTTCCTGGGGTTCCGGCGGGACATCCCCCGGCTGATGCGCATGATGACCCTGATCGTCCACGCCTCCACCGCGGCCGAGCCGTTCGGCAGGGTGCTGGTCGAGGCGATGCTGGCCGGTTCCCCGCTGATCGCGTCCCGGGCCGGCGGCGCGCTGGAGATCGTCGAGGACGGCGTCACCGGCCGCCTGGTCGCACCCGGGAGCGTCGCCGAACTCCGGGCCGCCATGGCGCGCATCCTGGCCGAGCCCGGGGAGGCCGCCGCGATGGCGGACCGGGCCCGGCGGGCGGCCGCCGCGAACTTCTCCACCGAGGTCATGATCGACGGCATCCGCCGCGAGATCGGCCGCGTCCTGCCCGCTCCGGAACCCGCCCCGCTTGCTGGCGGCCGCGGCGGTTCAACAGCCATTTCCGGCTGAATTCAAAAACCATCAAACTTTGATTGAGGCGATAATGAGCGTCGAGATGCTCTCCTCCCCCATCAGCGAGCCGGCACCCGCCCACGCCCGCCCGGCCAAGGGCGACGAAATCGACCTTGGCGCCATCATGGCCGCGATCAAGCGCCGCCGGGGAACGATCCTGGGCCTGACGGTGGCCTGCACCGCGATCGGGATCGGCGCCAGCTACGCCGTCAAGCCGACCTACTGGGCCGAGGCGGTGATCTCCCTGAACGTGCGCGGCGCCGCCGTCACGGAAAGCGCCAGCGTGATCCCAGACCTGAAGGTCGACAACTCGATC
Organism: Skermanella rosea; assembly: GCF_016806835.2. Lineage (NCBI taxonomy): Bacteria > Pseudomonadati > Pseudomonadota > Alphaproteobacteria > Rhodospirillales > Azospirillaceae > Skermanella > Skermanella rosea. The sequence goes on from NZ_CP086112.1 coordinate 460,264, forward strand.
ATCCGCGGCGAGATCGACATCCTGACCTCGCGCACCGCCGCCGGCCGGGTGGTGGATTCGCTCAAGCTGACCCCGGAGCCGGTCTCCGAGGATGCCGGCGTGATCAAGGCGAGCCTCCAGCGCATGGGCCGCTCGATCGCGGAGTCCGGCCTGTTCGAACAAGTCGCCGCCCTGGTCGGCCCGAGCGAGACGATCGACGGGCTCCGCGCGGCGCTGGCCCGGCAGGACGTCCAGGCCCAGCCGGTGTCGAGCGATCCGCGCGAGCAGATGATCAACATCCTGCTGGGCAATGTCAGCGCGGCCAACGACGGCCGGTCCTACAGCATCCGGGTGGGTTATTCGGCGGCGTCGGCGGACCAGGCGGCGCTGATCGCCAACGCCTTCGCCGCCGAATATCTCCAGATGCAGCGGGACGAGAAGGTCCGCGAGACGGTCAATGCCAACGAGTGGCTGAAGCGCCAGGTCCAGGTGCTGCGCGAGGACGTGCTGGCGGCCGAGACCCGGGTCCAGAAGCTCCAGGAGAACGCCGGACTGGCCGACCCCGCGCGCGGCGGTTCGGCGGTGAGCCAGCAGATGGCGCAGCTCAACGTCCAGCTCGTCGCCGCCCGCGCCGCGGTCACCCAGGCCGAGGCCAAGCTGCGCTCCGGCCAGGACATGCTGCGCACCCGCGGCAGCATCGACAGCGCCGCAGCCGTGCTGGAAAGCCCGATGCTCCAGCTGCTGGCGCGCGACCAGACCGAGATCAAGCGCAAGATGGCCGACCTGTCGAGCCAGTACGGCGACCGCCACCCGACGATCATCGGTCTGCGCAGCGAACTGGCCTCGGTCGAGCAGCGGATCCGCGACGAGATGCAGCGGACCGTCCAGGCCCTGAACAACGACGTCGCGGTCGCCCGCGCCAGCGAGCAGAGCCTTCAGAACCGCCTGCGCCAGCTCGAGGCGAGCTATGCCGACGGCGCCAAGGTCGAGATCCAGGTGCGCCAGTTCCAGCGCGAGGCCGACGCCGCCCGCGAGCTGTACCAGAGCTTCCTGCAGCGCATGAAGGAGACCGGCGCGCAGGCCGAGCTGGCCCGCCCCGACGCCCGGATCATCTCCGAAGCGGTCGAATCCCCGTTCCCGGCCTTCCCCAACCGCAAGCTGTTCGCCGTGATCGGCCTGGTGTTCGGCCTGTTCCTGGGCCTGTTCATCGCCTTCGTCGCCGAGAACCTGCAGCGCGGCTTCAACGACATAGACGACCTGGAAGGCGAGACCGGCATCCCCGGCTTCGGCAGCATCCCGCTGGTCCGGCGCGGCCGCAAGGGCAACCCGGTGGACTATCTGGTGGAGAAGCCGATTTCCGCCTATTCCGAGTCCCTGCGCACCGTCCAGAGCCTGATCCACAGCGTCAGCCAGAGCCGCACCGCCCGCGTCATCCTGGTCACCTCGGCGGTGGCGGGAGAGGGCAAGTCGACCTTCTGCGCCTCGCTGACCCGCCAGCTGGCGCTCGGCAACCAGAAGGTCCTGCTGATCGACGGCGACCTGCGCCGCTCCCGCCTGCTCGAGGTGCTGCCGGGCAAGCCCGTGGTGGACCAGGCCGACGCGCCCGCCGACCTGATCGAGGTGCTGGAAGGCAGGCGGGAATTCGGCGACGCGATCCGGGTGGACGAGGCGACCGGCCTCCATTACCTCGCGACCGCGCGCCACGAGCAGAACCCGCAGCGGCTGCTGATGGGCCGCCCGATGCAGGGCGTCATCACCCAGGCGCTGCGCCACTACGACCTGGTGGTGATCGACGCGCCGCCGGTGATGGCGGTGTCCGACGCCCTGGTGCTGGCCCGTTACGCCGACGCCAGCCTGCTGATGGTCCGCTGGTCCCGGACCTCGCGCAAGCTGGTGAACGACGCGGTCAAGCGGCTGCGGGTCAGCGGCGTCAAGGTCTCCGGCGCGGTCATGACCATGGTCGACCTGAAGAAGCGCGCCAAGGGCGGCCACGAGGACTACAGCTACCGCAACCCCTACTACGCGGACTGAGCGCGGCCGGGCGGGGCGCCGCGCCGACGGCGCCCCGCAGGGGGTAAGGCATATCCGACAGAAATGGGTATGCGGAAGAGCGGCCCGGGACCTCTTCCTATTCGGCGACCGCGGTGCGCCGCAAAATTATACTAAATCCGTGACAAACAGCCAGAGAGGCAAGCACGTCATGCCGTTCGACAGTAGCGGTTTCCTGGTGGAAAAAGCGCGCGTGGCCGTGATCCACGACTGGCTTTATACTTACGGCGGCGCCGAGCGGGTGCTGGAGCAGATCCTGGCGGTCTTCCCCAATGCCGACGTCTTCAGCCTGTTCGATACGCTTCCCGACGACCAGCGGGGCTTCCTGGGCGGGCGCAAGGTCAGGACCTCGTTCATCCAGAAGCTGGTGCGCAGGAACGGCAACCACCGGTTCCTGCTGCCCCTGATGCCGCTGGCGATCGAGCAGTTCGACCTGTCGGACTACGACCTGGTGATCTCCAGCTCCTACGCCGTCGCCAAGGGGGTCATCACCGGCCCGCGGCAGTTCCATGTCAGCTACGTCCACTCGCCGATGCGCTACGCCTGGGACCTGCAGCACGAATACCTGCGGAACTCGAAGCTGACCAGCGGCGCCAAGGCCTGGATGGCCAAGCTGCTCCTGCACAAGATGCGGCTGTGGGACATCCGGACCAGCAACAGCGTCGATTCCTACATCGCCAATTCCAACTTCGTCGCCCAGCGGGTCTGGAAACTGTACCGCCGCCCGGCGAAGGTGATCTCGCCGCCGGTCAACGTCGACCGCTTCCGGGCAGGCGAAAGCAAGGGCGACTTCTATTTCACCGCGTCGCGCCTGGTCCAGTACAAGCGCATCGACCTGATCGCCGAGGCCTTCTCCCGGACGCCGGAACGGCGGCTGGTGATCGCGGGCGAGGGGCCGGAGATGCGCCGCATCCAGGCGCTGGCCGGCCCGAACGTCGAGATCCTGGGGCATGTCGATTCCGACCGGCTGACCGCGCTGATGCAGCAGGCCCGGGCCTTCGTCTTCGCGGCGGAGGAGGATTTCGGCATCGTCCCGCTGGAGGCCCAGGCCTGCGGCACGCCGGTGATCGCCTATGGCCGCGGCGGCGCCCTGGAGACGGTCCGCGGGTTGCTGACCTCGGCGCAGCCGACCGGCATGTTCTTCAACCGCCAGACCAGCGACAGCCTCGTCGAGGCGGTCGACCTGTTCGAGCAGATGTCGTCCCGGATCACCCCGCAGGCCTGCCGCGCCAACGCGCTCCGCTTCGGCGAACAGCGCTTCCGCGACGACCTGCTGACCTTCATCGGCCAGGAGTTCGATCGCCACGTCCAGCATTACGACGGCGTCCGCCCGGAACCGACGGCAGAGGCCGAGTGGGCCGAGAAGCGTCTCGTGTCCCAACCCGGCCATGCGGCGTGACCTCGCCGGCCGCGCAATCCCAAGAACAGCAAACGACAAAGAGTCTCTGTAGAGCGAAAGGCGCAATCATGAGCGTGCCCGAGAGGATGATGATGAACCCTGTTCAAGCGGCCGACGGCGTCGTCAGTCTCGGTGCCGCGACGGGGGGATCCCATGCCGGCGATGCCACGGCCGACGGTTCATCCTTCGCGTCGATCCACAAGTTCAGGCTGTCCGACGTCAAGCAGACGTTCCGGTCGCGCCTGATCGAGCCGGTCGGACCCGTCCCGTTCAACCGGATCTTCCTTACGGGCGAGGAGCGGTCGAGCCTCAACGCCGCCTCGGGAGACGACAATGTCGCGACCGACGGCCGCGCGACCACCCGCTGCATCGAGTTCCTGAAGTCCCGGCTGGGGCTCCGCCACGTCCTCCTGACCCCGTCCTGCACGCTGGCGCTCGAGGCCATGCCGCGCGTCCTGGGGATCGGTCCGGGGGACGAGGTGATCATGCCGTCCTTCACCTTCTGCTCGACCGCCAACGCCTTCCTGCTGGCGGGCGCCACGCCGGTCTTCGTGGACGTGCGGATCGACACCCTGACCATGGACGAGAACATCGTCGAGGCGGCGATCACGCCCCGGACCAAGGCGATCTGCGTGGTCCACTATGCCGGCGTCAGCTCCGACCTGGACCGGATCGCGGCCGTGGCGGCGCGCCACGGCATCCCCATGGTGGAGGACGCGGCCCAGGGCGTCGGCGCGTCCTACAAGGACCGGGCGCTGGGCAGCATCGGCGAGATGGGTGCCTACAGCTTCCACCACACCAAGAACATCGTCTCCGGCGAGGGCGGCGCCCTCTGCATCAACAACCCCGCCCTGGACGATTCCGCCTGCAATTACCGGGACAAGGGTACCAACCGCCGCCAGTTCTTCCGCGGCGAGATCGACAAATACACCTGGGTCAGCCCCGGCTCGTCGCTCGCCATGAGCGAGATCGTGGCGGCCTTCCTGGTGTCGCAGCTCGAAGCCATGGACCTGATCACCGCCCTGCGCGGAGCCGCGTACGGCTACTACCGCAAAGGCCTGCGCGGCCTGGAGCGCCGGGGCCTGCTGACGCTGCCGGTCATCCCCGGCTATGCCCGCAGCAACTACCACATCTTCCACATCCTGCTGGAAAGCCAGGACACCCGCGACCGTCTGCTGGCCTTCCTGAAGAGCTGCGGCGTCCAGGCAACGTCCCACTTCGTCCCGCTGCACTCGGCGCCCATGGGCGTCTCGCACTGCCGGACGGCGGGCCCCCTGCCGGTCACCGAGCACGCGGCGAGATGCATGGTGCGGCTGCCGCTGTTCGCGAACATCACGCGCAGCGAGCAGGACAAGGTGATCGAGGCGGTCCGCGCGTTCTTCCAAGGCTGAAACGGCCTGACGCGGGCGCTCCTCGGGGCGCCCGCGTGCGTAATCCCCATGGGAAAGATTTGATGAAGGCGTTGCGGTTCATCTTCGGCGGGGGCAGCACTGCCGCCGCCGTCCAGACATTCGGCGCCCGGGTGATCATCCTGGGCATGAACCTGCTCACGGGGATCGTGACGGCCAACCTGCTGGGTCCGGAAGGCCGGGGAGAGCAGGGTGCCATGGCCTTGTGGCCGTCGGTCCTGATGCCGATCCTGGCGATCGGCCTGCCGATGTCCCTGGTCTACAACTGGCGGAAGTCGGAGCGGTTCGGGCCGGATTTCTTCTACGCGGCGATCGCCGTCTCGCTGGCCGTGGGAACCGTGGGCGGCGGCGCCGCGGCGCTGGCGATGCCCTGGCTCCTCAGTGGCTACGACCCGGAGGTCGTGGCGGGCGCCCAGGGGCTGGTGCTGCTGATGCCGTTCATGCTGTGCAATACCCTGGTCTACAGCGTCTACGAGGCGCTGGGCCGGTTCCGGTGGATCAACATCGTCATGCTGGGGCAGACGCTGGCCACCCTGGTGCTGCTGGCCGTCCTGGGCTGGATGGGCGAGCTGACGGCGGTGCGAAGCGCCTACTGCTACGCCCTGCCGCCGCTGGTCTTCGCCCTGGTCTCCGGCCTGCGGGCGCTGCCGCGCCTGCCGGTGCGGCTGCGGCACCTGAGGGGAACGGTGAGGCGGCTCCACGGCTACGGCTGGCGGTCCTACGGGATCGAGTTCATGGGCGTGATCTCCTCCTACATCGACCAGCTCCTGCTGGTGGCGCTGCTGGCCCCGGCCGAACTGGGCCTGTACGTCGTGGCCGCCAGCCTGGCGCGCATGCTGCACATGATCAGCGGTTCGGCCGCGGTCGTGCTGTTCCCCAAGGTGGCCGCCCAGCCGCTGGACGACGTCATAACCTATGTCTCGCTGAGCTCGCGCGTCGCGACGACGGCGACCGGGCTGCTGGCCATCGGCATCGCCCTGGTGGCGCCGGTCATGCTGCCGTTCATCTACGGCGCCGATTTCGCGCCGGCGACCCGGATCTTCCCGATCCTGCTGGCCGAGGCGGTGCTGACCGGCAGCATCCGGATCATCGGACAGGGCTTCATGGGCGCCGGCCGGCCGGGGGTGATCGCCTGGGCCCAGGGCGTCGGCCTCGCCTGCGTGGTGCCTCTGCTGTGGGTCCTGGTCCCTGCCTACGGCGTCATGGGAGCGGCTGCGTCGATGCTGCTGGCGACCATCGTGCGCCTCTCCTTCATCGCCGTCGCCTACGAGCTGCTGCTGAGCAGGCGCATGCCGGGCCTGATCATGCGGCGCAGCGACGTGAACTTCCTCTATCGGCGGTTCGTGAACTGAACCCGCGGAGTGGCATTCCAATGAGTGACCTGATCAGCGTCTGCATACCGGCCTACGGCAAGCGGTTCCTGGCCGAGACCCTGGAATCGCTGACGAAGCAGGACTACCGCCCGTTCGAGATCGTGATCGGCGACGACCGCCCGGACGCGGTGGACGAGGCGCTGCTGAACGCGCTGCGGACGGACGAGGGGATCACCGTCCGCTACATCCCCAACCGTCCCCGGCTGGGCCAGGCGGGCAATGTCAACATGCTGTTCCGGGAGGCGCGCGGGGCCTGGATCCTGATCATGCACGACGACGACCTGATGATGCCCGACGCCCTGTCGGCGCTCCATGCCGGCGCGGTCCGCCACCCCGGCGCCTCGGTCGTCTATGGCCGGGTCACCATGATCGACGCCGCCGGCACCATCGACCCGGCGGCGACGGCCCGGGGCAACCGCGACTTCGGCCGCACGCCGGACCGGGCCGGCGCGCAGTCCTCCTCCCTGGCGGCCGCGGTGGACGGGCGCATCCCGCACAACGGCTTCCTGGTGCGCGCCGACCTGGCCCGCGCCGTGCTGTACAGGTCGCGGGAGGAGGTCGGGGACGTCTGCGACTATGATTTCGGCATCCGGCTGGCGCTCGCGGCCCCGGACGCGCCCTTCGTCTTCGTGGACCACGACGCCTCGGCCTGCCGGCGCTGGGGCGGGCAGATCTCCGCCGCGTCGCGCAGCGGCATCTTCGCGCTGGACCTCCTGGACCGGCTGGAGCCGCGCGGCGCCGAGGAGAAGGCCGCCGTCGGCCGCGCGGTGGCCCGCCATGCCGCCATCGCCCTGTGCGAGCACGCCCGCGCCGGCAACCGCGCCGCCGCCCTGCGGCTGCTGTTCTCCGGAGCCTACCGGAGCACCGCCCGGCCCGCCGAGGCGGCGTACCACGCGCTCCTGATCCTCTCGCCGGAACTGGCCGGAAAACTCATGGCCAAGTTGCGGCTCGGCCGGCGCGCGCGCCACGCCGACATGGCGATGGGGTGAGTCTGGAACTCGGAGGGTGCGCGTCCCGCGCACCAGGGCGGCGAGACGCCGCCCCTCCACAACCGCGATCCTTCGGGAAGCTGCCAAAATTACTGCGCAGAGGCGGTGAAGCGGCCTGCTGCTGTGCTCGACGGATGGCTCACTCGCGCGCTGGTTCCGGGACTTCCGGAAGCGGGGCCGTCAGGGGGTTTTCGCCGGGTCCGGCTGCGGGTCGGCCGGAATCTCGCGGGCCGGGATCTCCCGGTAGGTCCAGGCTCCCTTCACGACCCGGCGCATCGGGGGAGGTTCCGGTTTCTTGGGGAGCTTGCCGCTCTCCGACGCCTGGCGCGCGCGCAGCCTCAGGGCTTGTACCAAGCTCGCCGTGCGGTCCATAGGCGCCTCCATCCAGAGCATCCTTCACAGATATAGCAATGATCAGCGCCAATGCGAAGGACATTGCCACCATCAGCACGCTGAAGGCCCGCGCTCGGGCCCGGAGCCGCTTCGCGTTGTTCGCGCGGCTGACCACCGCGGCCTCGGCGAACTGGCGGGTCAGGATGCCGCGCAGGTCGTCGATCACCGCCTGCTCGACGAGGGCGGTGGGATCGGCCTCGCTCCCGGCGGGTCCGCCGCCTGCGTCCTGATCCTCCGCCTGCCGGTAATAGGCGGTCAGGTCGGCGGCGTGGCGGATCAGCTCCACCTCGCCCATCGCGTAGCTGAAGGTCCTGAGCCGGACCGCCTGGAACAGGAACCACAGCAGCAATGCCAGGCTGCCGATCAGGCCCGCCAGCAGCCCGTGCTCCAGCAGGGGCCAGAATGCCAGGGCGAACGGGGCGAGCGTGCCGTGGGCGAAGCCGATGAAAGTGATCAGGATGCCGACGGAGGTGGCGAAGAACGGCAGGCTTCGGACGACGTTCTCCTCCTGGTCCAGCTCGCGCCTGAAGCCCTCCGTCACCAGCCGTTCCAGGTATTCGGCGGCTTGGCCCGTGGCGCCGAGGGGGGCCGCGGAAGCGTTCGGAAGATCGTCGTCGTCGTGGTGCATGCTCTTGTCCCGGGTGCCGCCGGCCTTCGACAAAGTGTATGGTCGTCGCCGACCATGACAGCAGCCACCGGACCAGTTTTCGCCGAACAGTTCCAGCGCGCGGAATCGCCGCTCCGCCGGCTGCCGTCCCTGCTCGGCGGGCGGGAGGGCGGCGTCGGCCGGGCGGAGGCCGGGGCGGTCGCGGTGGTTTCGGCCACGCTGCCGCAGCGGCTCCGGGCCGTGCCGCTGCTGAAGCACTGCCTGGTGGCGGTGATCGACGGCGTCAAGCACATCAGGGACGACGGGGACGGCGGGGCCGCCGTCGCCCCGGCCGGCTGGTTCGTGGCCCTGCGGGCGGGGGAACGGCCCAACATCGCCAACCTGCCCGATTCGGGAACCGGCCGCTACCGCGCCGTCGCCCTTACCTTCGACCGGGAGACGCTGGCCGTGCCGGCGCTGCCGCGCCCGGCGTCCCGCCGGGTTCCGCCCGGCTACGCGGTGCTGCCGGACGATCCGGCGCTCGCCGAGTCGTTCGTCCACGCCGTCGCCGGGCTGGCGTCGCCGGCCCTGTCGGGGGAACTGGCCCGTCACCGCCTGGCCGAGGTGCTGCTGGCCCTGGCCGAGCGGGGCGTCGGCTGGTCGCCGGCCGATGCCGAGGGGCCGATCCAGAAGGTCCGGCTGATGATCTCGGACCGTCCGCAGCTTCCCTGGTCGGCGGCGGACGCGGCGCGGCTGCTGGGGATCTCGGAAGCCACCCTGCGGCGGCGGCTGGCGGCGGAGGGCACCTGCTTCCGCGAGATCCTGGCGGAGAGCAGGCTGTCCCACGGGCTGGCCCTGCTCCAGACCACGCGGGCCGGCATCGCCGAGGTGGCGCTCGCCTGCGGGTATGATTCGCCGTCCCGCTTCTCCGGCCGGTTCCGGGAGCGGTTCGGCATGCCTCCGTCCGAGGTGCGCGGCCGGGAGGGGTGAGCGAAGCGGGACAGGCCGTGAGCGGCAGCGGCGCGAAAGCCCGCGGGGGATCGGAGTAGCTTTCCGCCCATCCATCCATTGGGAGAAAAGCGCATGAAAGCCGCATTGCTGCCGCTGGCCCTGGCCGGAGCCCTGCTGGCCGGTCCGGCCCTCGCCGCGGAGGAGTTCCGCCTGTCCAGCCCCGACGTGGCGGAGGGCAAGACCCTCGCCGCCGCCCAGGTGCTGAACGGGTTCGGCTGCACCGGGGGCAACGTCTCGCCGGCACTGTCCTGGACGGGGGCGCCCGCCGACACCCGCAGCTTCGCCGTGACCGTCTACGATCCCGACGCGCCGACCGGAAGCGGCTGGTGGCACTGGGTCGTGTTCAATCTCCCGCCGTCGGTGACGAGCCTGCCGGCCGGGGCCGGCGACTCCGCCAAGCGCCTGCTGCCGGCCGGCGCCGTCGAGGGGCGCACCGATTTCGGCGGCCCGGGCTTCGGCGGCGCGTGCCCGCCGGCGGGCGACAAGCCGCACCGCTACGTCTTCTCGGTCCACGCCCTGAAGGTGGACAGCCTGCCGCTTGACAGCCAGGCGTCGGGGAAATCCTGTGCATCCGGTGGGAGGAGGTCGGCGGCCCGGCGATCGACGGCGTGCCCGCCCGCGAAGGCTTCGGCTCCGTGCTGTTGCGCCAGGTCGTGGAGTCGCAGCTGGGCGGAATACTCGAGATGGACTGGCCCGCGGAAGGCCTGTCGTCCCGGATCTGCCTGCCCGGCGATGCCTGGCAGGCGGTCGGCGTGAACGAGATCGCGCAACCGGCCGGCGTGTCGGTCGCGTCCGGTCCGGCCACCCATGCCGGCCGCCGCGTCCTGGTGGTCGAGGACGAGGCCCTGACGGCGATGGCGATCCAGATGCTGCTGGAGGATGCCGGCTACGCGGTGCTGGGTCCCGTCGGACGGGTCGAGGACGCGCTCGACCTGCTGCGGTCGGGTCCGCCCGATGCCGCCGTGCTGGACGTCAACCTGTTCGGCGCCACGGTCGACCCGGTGGCGGCCACCCTGGAGGACATGGGCGTGCCCTTCCTGTTCTGCACCGGCTACCACAACGGCGGTACCGCCGGCGAGCGCCATCCCAAGGCCCCGGTGCTGGGCAAGCCGGTCAATGCCAACAACCTGCTGGCGGCCGTCGGCGGCCTGATCTCGGGGGAGGCGCGGGCCGGCTCGGCCGCGGGGTGAAGACCCGCCTCAACCCAGCGGCGCCGCTCCCGCCGGGATCGCGCGCGGCTTCGGCACCAGCTCCTCGTAGACCCTGTCGACGTTCCGCACCATGTGCTCCAGCCGGAAGCGGTCCAGGTCCTTGACGGCGGCGCGCCTGAGCGACTCCGCGGTGTCCGGATCGGTCAGCACCCGCAGCAGGGCGTCGCCCAGCGCCTTCGCGTCCGTCGGCGGCACCAGCAGTCCGGCCTTGCCGTGGTCGAGCAGTTCCGGCACGCCGCCCACCTGGGTTCCGATGATCGGCGCGCCCAGTTCGCGCGCCTCGATCAGGACCAGCGGGAAGCTGTCCAGCCGGGACGCCAGGACGAACACGGCGGCCTTCCGCATATAGGCCTGGAAGTCGCTGCGGAAGCCGGTGAAGTGGATGCGGGGCGCGCTTCCCAGCGTGGCGGCGTGGCGCTTGAACTCGGGCAGGTCCGGTCCGTCGCCCACCAGGTACAGGTTGGCGCCGGGGACCTTGTCCGCGATCGCCTCGAAGGCGGTCAGAAGCTCCGTGATGCCCTTGCGCTGGAACATGCCGGCGACGGTCACGATCGCGGGCTGGGACAGGTCGACGGGGTCACCCTCCGCACCGGGCGCGCCATAGGCGGAATAGCGCGGGCTGCCGATCACCGCGTTCTCGACGAAGCGCATCCGCCGCGCCGGCAGGCCGAGCCGGATGAACTCGTTGCCGACGTCCCGGCTGACCGCGATCGTGCGGTCGGCGATCCGCATCACCAGGGAGCTGCGCTGGTGCAGGCTGTGGAGATGGCCGACGACGGAGTAGGAGTGGAAGGGCTTCGACAGCGTCGCCAGCACCGTTCCCGTCATGTTGTGGCAGTGCACGATGTCGGGCTTCCGCGCCGCCACGATGCTGTTGAAGCGGTACAGCGCCTTCGGGACGTTCCCGGCCGTCCGCTTCTGGTCCAGCACCTGGTGGTCGATGCCGCGGCTGCGCAGCAGGGTCTCGTACTCGCCGCCGCCGGAGACGACCGTGACCTCGTGGCCCGCCATGGCCTGGCCGCAGGCCAGGTCGAGGGCGGCGTTGATGATGCCGTTGCCAAGGTTTCGGACATCGTTGAGAACGTGGATTATCCGGTACATCGGTTCAGTCCTGATCTGTCGCTCAATAGGCGTTGCGGTCCCCGAAGACGCAGCCGACGGTCTTCAGGAGGATCTTGATGTCGAGGGCCAGCGACCAGCCGTCCATGTAGCGGAGGTCGTGGTCGACGCGCCCTCGGGCATGGTCGAGGGTGTCCACCTCGCCGCGGAAGCCGCTGATCTGGGCCAGCCCCGTGATGCCGGGCTTGACCCTGTGCCGGCGCGCGTAGTGGGGCACGGCCTCGTGGTAGAGCTGGTCGCCCACCTTCATGGCGGTCGCGTGGGGCCGCGGGCCGACCAGCGACATCGTCCCCATGAAGACGTTGAACAGCTGCGGGATCTCGTCCAGGCTGGACTTGCGCAGGAAGCGGCCGACCCTGGTCACGCGGGGATCGCCCTTGGTCGTCCGCTGGGCTCCGGTCACGTCCTGCTTGTGGACATACATCGAGCGGAACTTGAGGACGGTGATCTCCTCGTTCTGGAAGCCGAAGCGCCGCTGGCGGAAGAAGACGCCGCCCGGGCTCTCCAGCGCGATCGCCGCCGCGATCAGCCCGAACAGGGGCAGCAGCGCCAGGATCAGCGCGCCCGAGCCGAGGATGTCGAGCGCCCGCTTGGCCAGTTCGTCCCAGTTCCGGACCGGCTTGTCGCGCACCTGCACGGCCAGCCAGCCGCCGAACCGGCTGAGCGTCGCGTCCGCCCCGGCCGGCAGGTCGGCGCGGCCGAGCAGCCGGATGTCCGCCGCCAGACCGTCCAGCAGTCCCAGCACCCGTTCGGTGCCGGCGCCCGGCGAGTTCTCGATCAGGATGGTGCGGACCCGGTGCCGCACGCACCAGGAACGCAGGTTGCCGATGCCGCCGATGAACGGGGTTTCGCTCTCCCGGTCGATCTCCGACGCGGGATCGAAGGTGCCGACGACCTGGAACCCGCCCGTCGCCCGGGCGCCGAGATAGGCGCTCATCTCGCGCACGAAGCCGGGGGAGCCGACGAGCACCGTCCGGCGCCGCAGCAGGGGCTGGAAGCTGGCCTTGCCGGCGAACCAGAGCAGCAGGCACCGCCATCCGACGAACAGCCAGACCGCCAGGGCGAACCAGGACGCCAGGACCGGCACCGTCAGGTGCGCCGGCCATGAGATCGACCAGACGAGGGCGAAGGTCAGGGCGATGCCCATGGCCAGCGCCGCGGCGGTGCGGCCGACCTGACGGACCAGGCTTCCCAGCCGGTGGGGCGCATGCGACCGGAGCATGCGGGCGCACAGCATGAAGACCAGCAGGTTGATCGCCAGGGTCGCTATCTCGGCCGAGACCAGGGACTCGCTTCCGTGAAGGAGGTGGCCCAGCGTGAAGACGGACGCGCCGGCGATGACGGTCGCCAGATAGTCGCAGACGGCGATCACCTCCGTGGTGAATGACGTGTGGTCGACACCGGAGGAGGGATGCTGCACGGCGCTGAACTGTTCGGCTTCAGCCTTGCCGTGTGGGTAAAGGAGAGACATGCATGCTCCGCATACGATAAAGGCGGCTTGCCTGCAGATTTAACGTAAGAAATGGGAAAAAAAACGAGTGCGAAGGGAGCGCCGGTTAATAGTGATCGTTGGACCGCCGGGTTAATACCGCCGAATTCCCAACGGCACGCCGCGCCGGCATCCGGAATAGGGAACCTCTCGAACATCATCCGAAAAAGATCCGGGCAGGCCAGCAACTTTCCTGTTCGGCGCGTTTCTTGCCGAGAAGGCGTGAACACTACCGGGGCTCGGTCCCGGTGGAAGGTGTACCCCTCGCAGATGCAGCCCTGATCGGAGGGAATGGCCCTAATTCGCTAAAATTTAATATGTGCTGATACAAAGGCTCCGTGGCGAGTCCCGCCGATTGCGCCTAGGTTTGTGGAATATGTGTGACATAGCCGCTCCGCGGCGCGCCGGCAGGCGCATGATAACTTGGGACATCGGACATGGGCAGCGCATCGATCACACTGCTTGCACTCACTTACCTGGCGGGCATCTTCTGGTTCGGCCTGGCGCAATGGATGGCGATCGAGCTGGACGGAGAACGCCGGGTCCGCATCTCCATGCGGCTGATCCTGGCGCTCGTCTGGCCCCTGACGATCCTGATCGCCGCCGCGGCCGTCCTGGCCCGCCAAGCGTCGGAGCACCACGAGCCGGCCGAGAATCTCTCTGCCGGCGTCTCTCCCGAGGCCGCCCGGGCGCCCGCCGCCCCCGACGCCCTGGTCCGCATCTTCACCCCCCGCGACGCCGCCCGCTGAAGTCCCCTCCAGTGGGTCGGTTGAAGTATTCAGGGCAGCGTTCCCGTTTTTCATCGTCGTGCCCGGACTTGATCCACGGCTGTCGGGCACGGTTTTTGCTCGCTGCTCCAAAGGCTGAGCAATGGGAATACACGGCCCCTTTTCGTCATACCCGGACTTGATCCGGGTATCTCCCCGCACTGCGGCGCTGACGGAGTCTGCAAGCGACGACCGGGTCAAGCCCGGTCATGACGATGAGAAGAGGAACGCCCCACCAAAAACGCATCCTCTGGTTAAGCCAGCAATCATCGTGCCCCCCTCACTTGTCGAGCCGCAGGTTGCTCAGCTGCGATCCGATCTGCTGGAAGATCCCGCGCAGCTCTGCCGAGGTCGGCGAGTTGAAATAGTAGGTCGGCTGCGAGGCGCAGGACCGGTACAGGTTCTTTGTCGTCTCGCTGGTGACCATCAGCGTGATTGTGTAGATCGTTATCCTTTTCGCCTTCATCGCCATGCACAGGTCGGTCATCCGGCTGTTGATGCGCGACGTCGCCTGGCTCGCCGTGGTGGTGCCGAGCCGCCCTTCCGACAGCCGGCCATAGGCGGTGTAGTCGCCGGTCGGCGGCTTGGGGTGATCGTACCATTCGTTGCTGCCGTCGGTCAGCAGAACGACCGCCTTGTCCACGTCGGGCGTATCGTAGTCCAGCGGCAGGCCGGCCGGCGTCGGCCCGCCCCACAGCCCCCGCCACAGCGGCGACAGCGTGAACCAGCCGGCCTGGAGGCCGATGTTGGCCATGGTCCCGCCGCGGTTGACGCCCCTCAGCGCATCGATCCGGCCGAGGATCTCCGCCTTGTTGCCGGACAGCGGAAGCACCGGCGGGCCGCACCCGACGTTGGGGCCGGTCCGGTTGTTGTTGTCGGTGTAGGGCAACGGGTCGTTGATCGGCGGCCAGTCGTTGTCGCCGCCGCCGGCATGCTGCCCCAGGGTCGAGCGGTAAAGGAAAGCGGTGAAAGGCGCGGAAGAGGGCGGCAATTCGTCGGCATCGTGGCTCGGTCGCGCCTCGACGCAGCCGCGCCAGCTGCCGGGCTGGTAGTCGGCGGCCCTGGGCGAGGCGGCGCCCAGCCAACCCTGGCGGTCGGCACCCAGGTTGACCGTCGCGGTATAGGGCACCAGCGAGATCCACAGGGTCCGGGACGTCTCGTTGCTGCCGAACAGGATGTCGACCAGGTCCTTCGCCGAATCCCGGAGCTGGCCGATCTTGTTGCCGCTCCACATGGACCCGGTGACGTCGAGCACCAGCGCCAGCTCCATGCCGCGCACGGTGCGCCGGACCTGGTTGCTGACCGACACCGGGACATGGTCGATCCCGAGCACCTGGATGAAGGTGGTCGGCAGCGTGGCGCTGGCGCTCACCACCATGGTTTCGTTGTCGGCGGCCACCGTGATGGTCGGGGCGCCGACCGTGGCGCCCAGGAAGTCCGGCGGGATGTTGGCGTAATAATACATGCGCACGTCGGCCGCGACGTTGGCGGTGGTCAGCACCCGGCCGCCCGCCAGCGCCGCGGCGTCGATCGCCGTGGTCATCCTGTTGTGCAGCATGTAGGCGCGGCCGAGATCGACCGCCACGCCGACGGCCCCGATCGCCGGGACCGCCAGGAGCGCCGTCATGACGGCGATGTTGCCGCGCCGGCTCCGCCGGGCACGCCGGCCCAGCCGGGAAGACAGGGTGCGCAGGAATGCAGCCATTTCGAGGGTCTCCGGGGGTCAGCGTTCCAGCTCGGTCAGGGTGCCGAAGCGCGGGCGGTAGACGGCCATCCGGTGCAGGTCGACCGCCTCGTCGGTGCCGGCCAGCCAGCCGACGCTGAACAGGTAGGGGTGCAGGGTGTAGTGGATCTCGACGAAGAGGACGCTCTCGCCATAGCGCAGGGTGAAGCCCGCGGGCAGGGTGGCGGCGGCGCCGCTGCCGATCCCGCTCGTCGCGGCCGCCCGGCCGGACCGGCGCTGCCACATCACCACCGGCCCGCCGCCCTGGTCGGCGACGCAGGTGATGATCACCGTGCCGCTGCCGGCGAGGTCGAGCGGCCGGGCGATCTGCTCAGCCGCCAGGAACAGCACGCCCACCTCGTTGCCCTGGACGACGGTCATTCCGTCGCGCAGGCGGTCGAACTGGGTGCCGACGTCGGCCGTGCCGGAGGCCGCCCGCTCCAGCCGCAGCGCGGCCAGGGCGTAGCGGGTCATGTCGACCATGCCGACCAGCAGCAGGATCAGCACGGGAGCGATCACCGCGAACTCCAGCGCGGCCACTCCGCGCCGGCTGCCCAGGGCTCCCGGGAGGGCGCTTAGGATTGTCCTGGCTGCTCCGGTCATGGCGGTGCCTCAGCTCCGGAAGGGTTCGTTGCGCACGACCACCCGCGCGGAATAGGCCAGCGGCGCGCGGGCGACCAGCCCGGCGACCACCCCGGTCAGCGGCAGGCTCGTGTAGGTCAGCGTGTAGATCACCACCTGCCCGCCGACGCCGGCGCTGGCGGCGCCCTGGTCGGCGTCCCAGCGCCCGTTGCCGTTGACGTCGGTGAAGGCTTCGCCGGCATCGCAGGTCCCGTTGCCGTCGATGTCCCGGCAGGGCTCCGGGACGCCGATGCTGGCGAAGCCGTTATAGGCCGTCATCTCGATCGTCAGCCGCGCCGGGTCGATCAGGCCCAGGCCGGTCTCGACCACCAGGGTGCGCAGCATCTCCTCCCGCGTCACGCCGGCCGGCGGGGCGGAACCGGTCACGCCGGTGCGCGACGCCTTGCGGGCCGCCAGTTCCAGCAGGTTCTGCACGGTCAGGGCGTAGCTGAACTCGACGGTGGCGACGACCAGCAGCACCAGGAGGGGGGCCACCAGGGCGAACTCCAGGGCCGTGGTCCCCCGCCGCGACAGCGATCGTCCAAGCTTGTTCGGTTCCATGGCGGTCATCCTCCGGCGCGGCTCAGGGCGCGTCCGGGCCGAGGTGCCGGACGGCGTCGTAGAAAGCCAGGTTGCCGCGCACGTCCTGCTCGCCCAGGTCGGTCCTGCCGAGCTGGGCGGCGCGGGCCGCGTCCCCCTTCAGCCCCGCGACCAGGGCCAGGTTCTGCCGCATCCGCGCGGTGCTGGCCGGGCCGTCGACCAGCGGCAGCAGCAGGGCCTCGGCCTCGTCCAGCCGCCCGCTGAGCGCCAGGGACAGGGCCAGGTTGTTGATCGCCGTGCGGTTCCGCGGGTTGAGGTCGAGCGCGTTGCGGTACTGGACCTGCGCTTCCCCGTGGCGGCCCAGCGTGTCGAGCGCCACGCCCAGCCCGACCCGGGCGCGCGGGTCGTTCGGCGCCTGGTCCGCCACGGCCCCGAACTGGACGACCGCCAGGTCCGGCTGGCGCAGCTGCATGGCGACCCGGCCCAGGCCCAGCCGGGCGTCGACGTTGAAGCGGTCGGCGGCGATGGCGTTTCGGTAGGCTTCCGCCGCCTCGTCGAACTCCTCCGCCCCGGTCAGCGAGTCGCCCAGCCCGACCTGGAGCGCCGCGTTGCCCGGCTGGCCCTCGGCCAGCGCGCGGTACAGCTTGGCGGCATAGCCGTAGTTGCCGGCGGCGCGGGCGCTGTCGGCGAGCTTGAGCTGAAGGCGTCCCTTGTCGTCCAGCACGGTGGCGGCCGGCGCCGTCGCGATCGTGGGGCGGGCGTCCATCCCGGTGCCGACGCAGGCCGAGGTCAGCAGGCAGCCGAGCATCAGGGCGAAGGCGGCGGTACGGCGGGGGGCGGAGGGGTGGCGCATGTCGGGATGGTCCTTCGGGAAAGCGGTCAGCGGGCGGCCAGGGTGGCGAGCAGGTCCAGCGCCGCCGGCCCGGCGACGACGATGAAGACGCAGGGCAGGATGAATCCCACCATCGGCAGGGTGATCAGCACGGGCAGCTTGGCGGCGCGCTCCTCGAAGCGGACCAGGCGCTCGCGGCGCATCTCGTTGGCGAGCACGCGCAGCGCCTGGCCGAGCGGCGTGCCGTAGCGCATGGTCTGGCTCAGGGTCGCGACCAGGCTGCGCAGGGTCTCCAGCTTCAGCCGGTCGGCCATGTTGGCCAGCGCCGCGTAGCGGTCCGGCAGCACGCGCATCTCGGCCGCGGTGATCGCCAGCTCCTTGCCCAGCTCCGGATGGGCCTGCTTCATCTCGCGGGCGACCCGCTCGAAGGCGATGTCCAGGCCCAGGCCGGCCTCGCCGCAGATCACCAGCAGGTCGAGCGCGTCGGGCAGGCCGCGCTCGATCGCCGCCCGCCGGTTGCGCACCAGCCGGGACAGCACGATGTCGGGCAGCCGCCAACCGGCCAGCGCGGTGCCGGCCAGGCCGCCGAACAGCATCAGCGCCTGCGGCGCGACGGGCCGGGTCTCCAGCCACAGCCAGCAGAGCAGCGCCGCCGTGCCGGCCAGGGCCGCCTTCAGGCCGACGAAGAAGGCCGGGGCGCCCGGCTGGCCGTAGCCTGCCGCCGCCAGGTGGCCGCGGATCAGCGCCATCTCGGCCTGCCCGACCAGCGGGCCCTTGGCCAGTGCGGCGCCGATCCGGTGGAGCAGTCCGGGCTGTCCGGCCGCCGGGGCGCCGGAGGCGGCCAGGGCCGACTGGCGCACCCGGTCCAGCCTGTCGTTGAGGCGTTTCCTCGCGAACCCGACCTGGAGGGCCGCGGCGGCGACCACCATCACCAGGAATGCTGATCCCAGCAGCACGATGTCGAGCGGCTGCAGGGCCAGCGGCCCCAGCGTCAGCGCCGCGGGGGAGTCGGTGACGGCGTTCACGACAGGGCCCTCCGGATCAGCATCTTCATGGTGACCAGGCCCAGGGTCAGGCTGGTGGCGGCGGCGGCCAGCAGCAGCTTGCCCTGGGGGTCGGTGAACAGGCGCGTCAGGTAATCGGGATTGATGACGTAGAGGCCGGCGCCCGAGACGAAGGGCAGGGCCGCCAGCACGTAGGTGGAGGTCCGGGCTTCCGCCGACAGCGCGTGGGCGCGCTGCCGGACGGCGCGGCGCTTGCGGATAACGTCGGCGAGGTTGTCCAGGGTCTCGGTCAGGTTGCCGCCGGTCTCGCGCTGGAGCACGACGGTGACCACGAAGAACCGGTATTCCGGCAGCCCGGTGCGGGCCGCCAGCGCCCACAGCGCGGTTTCCAGGTCGACGCCGACCGCCAGCTCGTCCACCACCCGCCTGAACTCCGGCCCGACCGGGGCCGGCAGTTCGGCGCTGACGATGCGGATGCCCTCGGTCACCGGGACGCCGGCCCGGACCGCGCGAACGATCAGCCCGATCGCGTCGGGAAACTGGTCGAGCAGGCGGTCGTTCGCCGCGCGCCGGGCGCGGATGAAGACGAGGCGCGCGCCGATGACGCCGCCGCCGGCCGCGGTGCCCAGCACGGCCGCGGCCGGAAGCCCGCCGAAGGGTCCCGCCGCCCAGGCGCCGAACGCGGCGGCCGCGATGCCGGCCCCCGCGGCGCGCACCAGCAGCGGCCCACGGGCGCCCGGCATCCGGGGGTCGTAGCCGAAGGTGCGGAACAGGGCCTGGCGGACCTGCGGCAGCCGGCCGTCCTGCTGGCCCAAGGTGATGCGGACCGGCTGGCCGGCGGCGGGACGGGCCGGCAGGCCGCGGCTCCCCGCGTCGTGCAGGTCGGCGATCCGGCGGTTCAGCCGCCGCCGGCGGGTCTGCGCCGCGACGAGCAGCGGCACCGTCGCGAGCAGGGCGGCGACGGTCCCCAGCAGAAGGTAATCGAGCAGTTCGAGATTGCCCATCGCGGTCGCCCCCTTACCCGCGGTCCTGGTCGATGGCGGCCATGTACGCGGTATCCAGTCCAAAGTATTCCAGACGATCCATGAAGGACGGCCTAACGCCGGCCGACCGGAAGGTTCCGCGGATGGTGCCGTCGCGGTTGTCGCCCTGGAATTCGAAGGTGAAGAGGTCCTGGGTCACCATGACGTCGCCCTCCAGTCCCGACAGCTCCGACACCTGGGTCACCCGGCGGACGCCGTCGCGCATGCGCTGGACCTGCACGATCAGGTGGACCGCGCTGGCGATCTGGTGGCGGACCGCGCGCGGCGGCAGGTTGACGCTGCCCATCATCACCATGTTCTCGATGCGGGCGAGCGCGTCGCGGGTGTTGTTGGCGTGGACGGTGGACATGGAGCCGTCATGGCCGGTGTTCATGGCCTGGAGCATGTCGAACGCCTCGGCGCCGCGGACCTCGCCGATGATGATGCGGTCCGGCCGCATCCGCAGCGCGTTCCGCACCAGGTCGCGCTGGGTGATCTGGCCGTGGCCCTCCAGGTTGGGCGGCCGGGTCTCCAGCCGGACCACGTGGGGCTGCTGGAGCTGGAGCTCGGCGGCGTCCTCGATCGTCACGACCCGCTCGCCGACGTCGATCATGCGCGACATGGCGTTGAGCAGCGTCGTCTTGCCCGAGCCGGTGCCGCCGGAGATGATCACGTTCAGCCGGGCGCGCGCGCAGATCTCCAGCACCCGGGCCATCGGCTCCGACAGGCTGCGGTATCCGACCAGCGTCGCGAAATCGATGCGCCGGCGGGCGAACTTGCGGATCGAGATGCAGGTGCCGTCCAGCGCCAGCGGCGGCACCACGATGTTGACCCGGCTGCCGTCGGGCAGGCGGGCGTCGACCATGGGGCTGGACTCGTCGATCCGGCGGCCGATGCCGCCGGCGATCCGCTGGGCGATGTTGAGCACGTGCTGCTGGTCGCGGAACCGCACGTTGGACAGCACCAGCTTGCCCTGCTGCTCGACGAACACCCGGTTCGGCCCGTTCACCATGATGTCGGTGATCCGGTCGTCCTCCAGCAGCGGCTCCAGCGGGCCGAAGCCCAGCATGTCGTGGACCAGCTCGGTGGCGAGCTGGACCTGTTCCCGGCTGTTGAGCTGGAAGCGATTCTCGGTCGCGATCTCGTCGATCAGGGATTCCAGCAGCGGGCGGAGGGCCGCCGGCTCCAGCCGCGACACGGCGGCCGGATCGATCCGGTTCATCGCCTCGGTCCGGATGCCGTCGAGCGAGCGGGCGCGCGGCGACGCCGGGTCCGGCGCGACCGGCCCCTCGACCGGCGCCAATGCTGGGACCGGGACGGAGGCCGGCGCCGGCACCGGCTGGGGAGCCGCGGAAAGCGCCCCCGGCTTGCGGCCGAACAGGGCGTTCATCGCGCGGCCTTCCCGGAGCGGAACAGCCGGGCCAGCAGGCCCGCGCCGCCGTTCGCGGACTGGCCGGACACCGCCCCGGCCAGCCGGGAGATGTCGGACTTGAACGGCGCGCAGCGGCGGATCGCCGGCTCGCCCAGGGTCGCCGCCTCGACCAGCGGCTTGGGCCGGCATTCGATCGCGCAGTCGGCGGTCGAGCCCAGCGCGCGGCCGAAGTCGGCCGGCGACAGCGCGCCGGGCGCGCCGCGGCGGTTGTGCACGGTCAGGGTCTGGCGGGCGGCGCCCGACGCCTCGAAGGCGCCGCGCAGCCGGAGCGCGTCGCGGGCGCCCGCCAGGTTGCCGTCGGCGACGATGATCCGCAGGGCCGCGTGGTCGAGCACGGCGCGGGCCGTCTCCGACAATCCGTGCGGCACGTCGACCACCACGTAGTGGTACTGCCCCCTCAGGCAGTCCAGCAGGTCCAGGACGGCACGCGGGTTCTGGGCGACCGGCGGCACGATCGGCTCCTCGGTCGCCAGCACGTCCAGCCGGTCGGAGGCCGGCTGCATGGCGCGCTCCAGGAACAGGCCGTCGACCCGTTCCGGCGCCTCGATCGCCTCGCGCAGGCCGCGGCCCGGCTTCAGGTTCAGGTGCAGGGCGACCGTGCCGGTGTGGAGGTCGAGATCGACCAGCGCGATCCGGCGGCGGTCGATGTCGGCCAGGTAGGCCGCCAGGTTGACCGCGACCGTGGTGGTCCCGGCGCCGCCGCGGGCCCCCGTCACCGCGACCAGCTTGCCCTGTCTCCCGGTGTCCTCGCCGCGCCCGGCGGTCCCGGCCGCGCGGCCCAGCAGGGCCTCGACCTGGTCGGCGGGAAGCGGCTTGAACAGGTATTCGGCGACTCCCAGGCCGCGCAGGTTGCGGTAGAGCGCCACGTCGTTGCGGTCGCCGACCGCGACGACCGTGACGCTGGGCTCGCACACCTGGGACAGCGCCTCCATGGCGCCGATCGGCAGCTCGATCCCGCTGAGATCGACGATCAGCAGGTCGGGCGAGCGCTGGCGGGCCAGGTCGCGGGCCGCGGTGCGGACGTCGCCGCGCCGGACCTCGAACTCGCTGACCAGGAGCTGGCCCGCCGCCTGCCGCAGCGCCGTCTCCGTCGCGGCGTCGGTGACGTAGGCCACGACCCTGCCGCCGCGCTCGGCGGCGGCGGAAGAGGCGGCGGGCAGGGACGACTGGATCGGTTGGGCCAGGGCGGTCATGGCGATCACTGCTTCGAAAGGGTTGCGCCGCGCCCACCGGTCGCGGTGGTCGAGGTGAAGGGCTTGACCTTGTCGGCCTGGTACCGGGCGACGGCGCCCGCCTCGCGGGCGGCGTCCGCCGGGCCGAGGGTGCGGCCGATCACCAGGTCGCGCGGGTCCTCCACCATGAGCTGGAGATTGCGGTTGGTGACGCAGCCGAGCGGCAGCAGCGGCCCGTTCTCCACGTAGTTCTTCTGGATGTCGGGCCATCCGGCGCAGGTCGGCGGCGTCACCTCGAACCGCTGGAGCAGGATGCGGACGCTGCCGGAGGCCGGGGCCGAAGACGCGGGATCGTCGCCGAAGCTGACATGGCCCGGGGGCACGCCGGCGTCGGCGAGCAGCCGGACCAGCTCCGCCCGGGCCGCCGGGGGCGCCCCGGCGACGCGGGCCCGGGTCGTGGCCGGCGAGCCGAAGTCGGCCAGGGTCCGGAGGGCGGCGGCTCGGTCGGCGCCGTTGATCCGGCCCTGGGCGTCGACCGGCAGGAGGAAGTTCCCGTCGATCGCGTCGACCACGCCGACATTGCCGATCCGGGCCTGTTCGAGGGGTTCGTCCGGGGTGGCGGCGCAGGCCGAGGCCAGCAGCAGGCCGGCGAGGACGGTGGCGAAGCGGGGAATGGGATGCATGGGATGTCTCCTGTGACGCGCCGGGCCGCTGGGATGGGATCGATCAGTCGAGGATGAAGCCGACATCGCCGCGCAGCCGCACGCCGCCGGGGCCGAAGAGCAGGTTGCCGCCGTCGGACCGGCCGGGCTTGTTGATCCTGCCGGCGAAGATCCGCTCCACGTCGGAGGCCGGGACGTAGTTGTCGGTCGGCGCCTGGATCGCTCCCGGCTGGGACACCGGGGTGACCATGTAGGGGGTCACGACGATCACCAGCTCGGTCTCGTTCCGCTGGAAGCGGGTCGAGCTGAACAGGCCGCCCAGCACCGGCACGTCGCCCAGGCCGGGCACCCGCTGGGCCACGGTGCGGCTGTTGTTCTGGAGCAGCCCGGCGACGGCGAAGCTCTGGCCGCTGCCCAGCTCGACCGTCGTCTCGGCGCGGCGCACGTTCAGCGCCGGGATCTTCAGGTCCTCGATGACGACGGCGCCCTCCTCGGTCAGCTCGCTGACCTCCGGCCGGACCTTCATGCTGATCCGCTCGCCCGACAGCACGGTCGGGGTGAAGTCGAGGCTGACGCCGAACTGCTTGAACTCGATGGTGATCTGGCCGTCGCGCTGGTTGACCGGGATCGGGAACTCGCCGCCGGCCAGGAAGCTCGCCGTCTCGCCCGACAGGGCCGTCAGGTTCGGCTCGGCCAGGATGGAGACCAGGCCGTCCTCCGCCAGGGCGTCGATCACCGTGTTGACGTCCACCCGGCCGTTGCTCGACCGGTAGCCGACCGGCAGGGTGGCGGCGCCGGTGACGGACCGCAGGATGGTGCCGCCGGCCGTCAGGGCGTCGCGGCCGGTGGCGATTCCGAAGGTGAAGGCGCCGACGTTGAACAGGCTCTCCCAGTTGAAGCCCAGCTCCTTGGTGACCGACCGCGAGACCTCGGCGATCCGGACCCGCAGGTTCACCTGGGAGCCGGCGGTGACCCGCAGCCGGTTGACCACCTGCTGGTCCTTGCCGAGATACTGGCGGACCAGGTCTGCGGCCTGGGACGCCGCCGCCGGGCTGGGCGCCGTGCCGGACAGGATGATGCCGCCGGGGGTCGATTCCAGGTCCGCCTGCACGTCCGGCACCTGGGTCGCAAGTCGGCGCTTCAGGTCGCCCAGCGGCTGGGTGACCGCGACCGTGTAGGAGACCAGCGGCTTGCCGTCGTCGCCCAGCGCGAAGATGCTGGTCCGGCCGGCCGCCTTGCCGAAGACGAAGAAGGAGGCCCCGTTGGGCGGCGCCTGGACGTCGGCGATCTCCGGGTTGGCGACGAAGATGGTGGAGGCCGGGCGGGCCAGGGTGACCGTCTTGCCGGCGTTGACCTCGATCGTCACTTCCGTGTCGGCCCGGGCGGGGCCGGGGATCGTCAGGCAGGAAACGGCGAGCAGGGAAGCGAGCGGCAAGGAAACCGGCAGTGGAGAAACGGTGGTGACGGCGATGCCGGCCAGCGCGACCCGGCCCAGTCGGCGGGCGATGGTCTGGAACATGACCTGTGGCTCCTTTCGGGCGGCGTTGGGGGCGGGGTTCATTGGCCGTTGCGGGACGAGCCGCGCAGGATCTGGACGCCGGCCGGGGCGGACGCGGCGGGCGCCGCGGCGGGGGCCGGGGGTTTCTGCAAGGCGAGCGCCGGGGAAACGTCGGCCGCCCAGGTCGGAGTGACCTTGCCGGCGTCGGCCGTCCCGGGCTCGCCCTCGGTGGCGACGCTGCGCAGCGCCAGGGCCAGCCGGCCGAGCCCGGAAGCCACCGCGATCATCTCCGCCTGGCGGGAGGTCGCCTCCAGCGTCACGGTGCGCGGCACCCGCAGCTCGGAGGCGGCGGAAGCGTCGCTGGACGCCTCGTTCAGGTGCTGGTCGATCGCCAGGACCCGCAGGTCGCTCAGCACGGTCTCGCCGACCGCCTTGCGGGTTGGCTTGGTGTCCTCCTGCTCGAAGGTCTGGGTCAGGATCAGGTCCACCCGGTCGCCCGGCCAGATCAGCCCACTGGCGGCGCTGACCGCGTCGACCGCGACCGCCACGGCGCGGTTGCCGGGCGTCATCACGGCGGCCAGGAAGCCGCGGTCGCCGGGGCTGACCAGCTGGCCGCGGACCAGCGGCTCGTCGGCCACCAGGTTGCGCCGGGCGACCGAGCCGAAGACGGTCTCGGCGGAGGTCTCCATCCGGTTGATGTAGCCGGCCGGGACGTCGCCGGAGGTCCAGTCCTGCCAGCGCACGTCGTCAGCCCGCAGCATGGAGCCCGCGGCGACCGGGCGGGCGGCGACCAGGATGGCGCGCCCCAGCACCGGGGCGGGGGCCGCGACGGCGGTGCCGGCATCCTTGGGCAGGGACCGCATCACGACCAGTCCGACGATGCCGACGGACAGGCTGACGAGAACGACGAGCAGAATTCGCATGAGCATGACGGCACCCTGTTCAGAGGAGGCCGCCGAGCGTCATCAGGGCGCCGGCGGCGATGGCTACGCCGTAGGGAATGGATTGCTTCCGGGCGATCCGCCGGTGTTCGGCCGCCAGCACCAGGCCGAAGCGGTGGCGCGCCGCCCGCCGGCCGGGGCCGGAAGGGGCGGGGACCGCATGGGGCAGGCCGGACAGCAGCAGGTGGCCGACCAGGTAGGCCAGGGCCAGGATGCCGCCGGCCAGGGCGGTGGCGGTCAGGAAGTCCGCCAGCCGGTCGAAACCGAGGAAGAAGGTGCTGGAGCCGATCAGCTTCGCGTCGCCGCCGCCGAGAAGGCCGGCCGCGCACAGCATGACCAGGGCCGTGAACACTCCGAAAGAGACGGCGGCGTCGATGAGGGCCGAGGCGCCGCCGTCAGTCAGCGTCAGTCGGAGGAGCGCGAGGAACAGAAGCGCTACGGAACAGGTGTTCGGGATCGTCCTCGCCGCGATGTCGTGCGCCGCGGCAAGAGCGTAGATCAGGCAGGCCGCCAGGAGGATCGGTTCGACGGTGGTCATGGCGTTTCCTCCGGCGGCGGGCTGATGGCGGGCTGGCGGATTACTTCGTCGCGACGCCGCCGATCGTCGTCGAAAGATCGGTGAACATCTTGTCGAGGCTGGTGCCGAGGGCTCCGACGCCGCCCATGATGACGACGGCGATCAGGCAGGCGATCAGGCCGTATTCCAGGGCGGTGACGCCACGGCGGCTGGACAGGGCCGGCGCGATGCGGCTGACGACGGGCAGGTTGGAGACGAAAGCGAGAGCGAGTTTGACGTTGTCCATGGTACTGGCTCCTGTGGCAAAGCAAGGTTCGATGGGGAGGGGGAGGCGACAGTCCGAGGGGTTCCTCGCCGCGAACCGGGAGAGCCGGTTGCCGGCGGAAACTTCCTTTGATTGAAACTGTCTAAATAATAGAAGGTTTGAAATGCGGGCTTGATTTTTAAAAATCGGTAGTCTAGTTGAAGATTTGGCTGCTTTAGTCTTTTTGTTGGTCGTCTATCTATGATCTCGTTTGCGGTTCGTTTGTGGTCCGGGTCGCTCCGTGCTTGATGAACTCAATGTGCTTAAAGTTCGAAGCAATCTCAAACTATCGATAGGCATAGTTTTCCTACTACGAACGATTTAGCATCTTGTTAACCAACGTGGTAACCGACTGAAAACGAAAGGATTTTAGATAAAATGCTGGATTGTTCCGCGATTTTGGGGTGCCGAAGGTTTAACAAAATCTTAAGTATTATACATTTGGATGAGCATCCATCTCCTTCGCATATGCGGAAACGCTGCCCTTCCGCCGCTCTGCCGCACCCTCCCTGCGCCTGCCGGGAGTCCCGCGCGTGACGCGGGCCTCCCGGCGGCGGCGCTGGTCCGGACGCGTCCGCGGCGGCGCCCTCGGCGAGTTCGGGACGCTGCTGCGCCTTGTCTTCGGATCGGCGGCGGCGACCGTCGCGGCGTATCTCGACAGGCGGGATCCGGGGACGGGGGCAGGCGCCCTCGCCGCCCGGTGCCGCCGCGAGCTGGCGGGGAAGAAGGCCGAGTGCGCCCGCCTGGCCGACGAGATCCGGCGCTACGACAAGGCGCGCGACATCCTGACGGGGCAGGTGGCGGCGGAGACCGATCCGGACCGGCTAGCCGCTCTGCGCCAGTCGCTCGATGCGCTGGAGGACCGTCTGACCGGCTGGCTGGACGAGCACGACGCCCTGCTGGAAACGATCGCCAGGCTGGAAGCCGACCTGGCGTTCTACGACGCCGCCGGCGCCGCCCGGGAGGAGGCCGACCAGGATGAAGTCGGCCAGGATGAAGTCGGCCAGGATGAAGTCGGGGGGACGGGACCCAACCCGGCGGACCCGCCGCCGGCCCACGACGCGGCGACCGCGCGCCACCTCGCGGCCCTCGGCCTGGCCGCCATGCCGGCGACCCTGGACGACCTGAAGTCCGCCTACCGCGCCCGGCTGAAGGCGGTCCACCCCGATGTCAGCGGGCGACCGTCCTCCGACGACGCGGCGCGGGCGACCGTCGCCTTCGCCGAACTGCGGCGGCGGTTCGGGTAGGGCGGGGCGCTTCACCCGGCCTTAACCACTCGGCGGCTATACCGCGCAGCGATCCCGCACCGCTGCCGCGAACCGTCGGCAGGGTCATTCCTGAGGGTTGGGCATTATGATCCTTTTCCGTTTGGTATTGGCCGCCCTGATGCTGGTGGCCACGGCGCTTGTCTCCCCCTCCATCGGCAATTCGGCCCAGCAGGCGGACGGCAAGAATGCGCCGCCCGCCTGCGGCGCCGTCTCGTTCCGCCCCCTGCCGCCCGGCATGGCCGACGGGGAACAGCAGTCCGGCCTGTACCGCTCGCGCTTCGGCTCGGTCGTCGTGATGGCCAAGGTCCAGGGCGGCCAGCCGACCGACTATTACATGCAGCTGAACGGCAAGACGCCCGAGCCCTTCACCGCCGCCGTCCCGAAGTCGGCCGACGGCTGCCTGAAGTCCAAGAGCGTCAAGCTGCCGGTCGCCAAGGCCGAGGGCGCCTGCGTCGGCTCCCGGTTCCGCGTCGTCCTGGACCGCAGCACCCAGCAGCCGCTCGCCATGCTGTTCGCCCTCCAGGGCGGCGACTGGAAGCTGTGCAGCGCCGCCAAGGCATAAAAACCTTCGCTCCTTCCTGCGGCCCTTCCGTCCCGCCCGGGCGGAAGGGCTTTTTCGCTCCTCTCCTGGTCAAGACAGATTGGCTCATTGACACCAATGGTCAAATAACTTACCCATCATTCCAAAGAAGGTAAATTGATGATGGGGGAACGCACTTGAGCGCCATGTCCACACCGTCGGCCGCCGTTCCCCCGGAACGGCCGGAAACGGTCTATTTCTTCGGCACCTGCCTGGTCGATCTGTTCTATCCGCAGGCCGGGCTCGCCGGCATGGAGCTGCTCAAGCGCCAGGGCCTCCGGGTGGTGTTTCCCCAGGACCAGACCTGCTGCGGCCAGCCGGCCCGCAACTGCGGCTTCTTCGAGGAGGCGCGCGCCGTCGCCCGCGCCCAGTTCGACGCCTTCCCCGAACCCTGGCCAATCGTCGTCCCGTCGGGGAGCTGCGCCGGGATGATGCGCGTCCACTATCCCCAGCTGTTCGCCGACCAGCCCGACCGGGAGCGGGCCGAGGCGTTCGCCGCGCGGATCTACGAGCTGAGCTGGTTCCTCGTCCATGTGCTGGACTGCAAGCTGGCGGACCACGGCGAGCCGGTGACGGTGACCTGGCACGCCTCCTGCCACTCCATGCGCGAGATGGGCGTGACCGACGAGCCGAAGCGGCTGCTCCGCTCGCTGGAGAACGTGACCCTGGTCGAGAACCCGCGCGAACGGGAATGCTGCGGCTTCGGCGGCACCTTCTCGGTCCGCCAGCCGGAGGTTTCCGCCGCCATGGTCGCGGACAAGATCGACGCCCTGCGCTCCACCGGCGCCACCGAGATGGTCACCGGCGACTGCGGCTGCCTGATGAACATCACGGGCGCCTTGGACAGGATGGGCGGCAAGGCCGGCCCTCCGCTGCGCGGCCGGCATCTCGCCGAATTCCTGCTGGAGCGCAGCGATGACCGCTGACGTTCAGACCGGCGCCGGGGCGCCGAAGGCCGGCAGCTTCGCGGAGCGCGCGCACCTGGCCCTGGACGACAAGCCGCTGCGGGCCAATTTCCGCCGCGCCATGGACGGCCTGATGGCCAAGCGGGCGGCGCAGTTCCCCGACGCCGCCGACCTGGCCGCGCTGCGCGCACGGGGTGCCGCGATCAAGGAGCGGGCGCTGGCCCGGCTGCCCGACCTGCTGGAGCAGCTGGAGGCGCGCTGCACCGGGAACGGCATCAAGGTCCACTGGGCCGAGACCACCGACGAGGCCAACCGCATCGTTCTCGGCATCTTCCGGGAGCACGGCGTGAAGACCGTGGTCAAGGGCAAGTCGATGGTGTCGGAGGAGATGCACCTGAACGCCTTCCTGGGCGAGCACGGCATCCAGGCGATCGAGTCCGACCTGGGCGAATACATCATCCAGCTCGCCGGCGAGATGCCCAGCCACATCGTCATGCCTTGCATCCACAAGAACAAGGGCCAGATCGGCGCCCTGTTCGCGGAGCATATCGAGGGCCAGCGTTATACCGAGGACGTGGACGAGCTGACCGCCGCGGCCCGGCGCGTGCTGCGCGACCGCTTCGCGGAGGCGGACGCCGGCATCTCCGGCGTCAATTTCGCGGTCGCGGAGACCGGCACCCTGGTGCTGGTCGAGAACGAGGGGAACGGCCGCCTCTCGACGACCCTGCCGCCGCTCCACGTCGCGGTGATGGGAATCGAGAAGCTGGTCGAGACCCTGGACGACATCCCGCCGCTGCTGGCGCTGCTGCCGCGCTCGGCGACCGGCCAGCCGATCACCACCTATGTCAACATGATCACCTCGCCCCGCCGGGAGGGCGAGAAGGACGGCCCGCGCGAGGTCCATCTCGTGCTGCTCGACAACGGCCGGACCCGCGTCTACGCCGACCCGGAGCTGCGCGAGACGCTGCGCTGCATCCGCTGCGGCGCCTGCATGAACCACTGTCCGGTCTATGCCCGCGTCGGCGGGCACACCTACGACGCGGTGTATCCCGGCCCCATCGGCAAGATCCTGACGCCGCAGATCGCCGGGCTCGACGCGGCGGGCGACCTGCCCCACGCGTCCAGCCTGTGCAACGCCTGCGTCGAGGTCTGCCCGGTCAAGATCCCGATCGCCGATATCCTGGTCCGGCTGCGCCGGGAGGCCGTGAGGCCATCCGCTTCCAACGCGGTGAAGGGCGCCGGCGGCGGCTGGACCCTATCGGAAAGCTCCGCCTGGGCCGGTTGGAAATGGCTCCACGCCAATCCCGTCCTGTACCGCCTGGGCTCCCGCGCCCTGGCCCTGGCCGGCAACCTGATCCCGGCGGGCCTGCCGCCGCTGAAGGCCTGGACCAGCGTCCGCTCCAAGCCGAAATTCGCGCCCAGGACCCTTCACCAACTCGCCCGCGACAAGGGTTTCGACGATGCATGACTCCTCCGGCGCCCGCGCCCGCATCCTGTCCCGCCTGCGCGCCGCCCCGCCGGCCCCGGCGCCCGCGCTGCCGGACTGGCGGGCTCCCCGGTTCGACGCGCCGGCCCGGCTCGACCGGTTCCGCACCATGCTCGAAGCCATGAAGGCGGAGGTCCACGAGGTCGACGCGGCGGACTGGCCGCGCCGCCTGCGCACCCTGCTGGACAACCGCGGCGTCCGGGCCGTGGTCCATGGCGACGGCTCCGACGCGGCGCGGCAGCTGGCCGAAGCCTGGAGCGCCGATCCCCAGGCGCCGCGGCTGGTCGCCTATGATCGGGCGATCGAGCAGTGGAAAGGCGAGCTGGTCCACGGGGTGGATGCCGGCGTCACCGCCGCGGTCGGCGGCATCGCCGAGACCGGCACGCTGATCCTGTGGCCGACCGCTGCGGAGCCCCGCCTGATGTCGCTGCTGCCGCCGATCCACGTGGCGCTGGTGGAGGAGGACACCATCCGCGACAGCTTCGCCGAGGTGATCCTGGAGCAGGGCTGGGCCGGGCGGATGCCGACCAACGTCGTCCTGGTCTCCGGCCCGTCGAAGACCGCCGACATCGAGCAGACGCTGGCCTTCGGCGTCCACGGCCCGAAGGAGCTGATCGTCCTGGTGCTCAAGCGGTCCGGAGGGGTCCGGCCGATCCCTGGATAAAAGCTTTCACCAAGATGCTTGCCGTTGCAAAGGCGCTTTGCCAGATTGAGGGGGAGGCCATTTTCGCTTCCGTAACCTCAGGGCCAGAGCATCGCCATGACCGAGCCGATCCGCCCCGCCAAGCTCGCGGACGCCATCGCCGACCGCCTGGAAAGGCTGATCCTCGAAGGATCGCTGCGGCCCGGCGAGCGCCTTCTGCCGGAACGGGAGCTGGCCCAGCGGTTCGACGTCTCCCGCCCGAGCCTCCGCGAGGCGCTGGACAAGCTGGAGCGGCGCGGCCTCCTGGTCAGCGAGCGCGGCGGCGCCACGCGGGTGGCGCCGTTGCTCGACGAGAGCTTCACGGCCCCGCTCGCCGATGTGGTCAACAGCAATCCCGAAGCGACCTACGATTACCTCGAGTTCCGCGGCATCGCCGAAAGCTCGGCGGCCTATCTGGCGGCCCTGCGCGGCACCAGCGTGGACCGGGAGCTGATCCAGGAATGCTTCGCCGCCATGGAGGCCGCCCACCAGAAGGAAGACCCGACCGACGAGGCGAACGCCGACGCCGACTTCCACCTGGCGATCTACGAGGCGTCCCATAACCTCTTCATGCTGCATGTCATGCGCTCGCTGTCGGAGATGCTGCGCAACGACGTGTTCTACAACCGCGCCACCCTCTATCTGAGGCGCAACGTGCGGGAACTGCTGCTGGCCCAGCACCGGGCGATCCACGACGGCATTATCGCCGGCGATCCCGAGACCGCCCGGCAGGCCGCGCGCGACCACATGGCCTTCACCTCCGGCGCCCTGAAGGAGATCGCCAAGGCCGACGCCCGCCTGGAAGTCAGCCTCAACCGCATCGCCCGCGCAGACGTCCTGGCCGGGCCGCCGCGCTGAGCATCGCTGGCTAAAACCCATATAGGTCGGCTAGAGCGAAGCGGCAGCCGATATCACAGCGTCGGCTTTGCCGGATGCCGCTTCGCTCTACCCGACCTACGTTTTCTGCAACTTAACCGAGCAGCCAACCCCTCACCGCGGCGGCGCCAGCTCCGCCATGATGCCGGGGATCTCGGCCAGCAGCTCGCGGGCGAGGAAGCCCATCGGGCCGCGGCTCCGCGCCAGGCGGTTGCCGGCCTGGCCGTGCAGGTAGACGGCCCAGATCGTCGCCTGCGCCGGTTCGGCGCCCCGTGCCACCAGGCCGGCCACGACCCCGGCCAGCGTGTCGCCCGATCCGGACGTGGCCAGCCCGACATTGCCGCTCTCGTAGAACCAGGCGTTGCCGTCCGGGTCCACGATGTGCGTGCAGCCGCCCTTCAGCGCCACCACCATCTTGAACTCGGTGGCGACCCGGCGGGCGGTGGCGAGCGGGTCGGCCTCCACGGCGTCGCGGTCGATCTCCAGCAGGCTCGCCATCTCGCCCGCGTGGGGCGTGATGATGGTCCGTCCCTCGCGCCGGCACAGCGGCTCGCGCAGGGTGTCCAGGCAGACCAGCGCCTCGGCGTCGATCACCAGCGCGGGGCCTTCCAGGCTGTTCACCATCCCGGTTGTCAGGGCGGCGACCGCCTCCTTGTCCATCATGCCGGGGCCGAGCAGCACCGCGTCGTTCCGCTTGCTCCGCTCGCACAGCAGGTCGGCCGATTCGGGGGAGATTCCGCCGGAAGGCGTCTCGGGCAGGCCCAGCACCAGCGCCTCGGGGACGGCCAGCCCCAGGTGAAGGGCCACGCTGGAGCAGGTGGCGATCTGGAGCTTGCCGGCGCCGGCCCGCAGCGCGGCGGTGCCCGCCAGCAGGGCGGCGCCGGGCACCTCGACGCTGCCGGCCACGACCAGCACGCTTCCCCTGGCCTTCTTGTCGACGGAACCGGACGGCTCCGGCAGCCGCATGCCGCGCAGCAGTTCCGGCGTGATCTTGGTCGCTTCGGTCATCATCGCTCCGTCGGGGTCAGCGGGAGGCCACGTTCTCGTCGGGGTCGGCGGTGACCGGCGCGCCGGCCTCGCGCAGCGGCGCCACGAAGTTGTACCGCCGCAGCTCCATGCCGCCGATCTTCCCGATATCGGGGTTGTAGGCGTATTCGGTGACCGAGCAGTTGGCCACGTCGGCCTCCCGGTCGATCGCCAGGATCTGTTCCTCGGTCATGTTTTCCAGCAGGTAGCGCAGGCACAGCACGACGACCTGGTGGCTGACGATCATCACCCGGCGACCGCAATGGTGGAGGCTGACCGTGTCGAGCGCGCTGCGCAGGCGCAGGATGACGTCGCACCAGCTCTCCCCTGCGGGCGGCCGGTGATAGAACTTGCCCAGCAGGCGGCGGAACTCCGCCTGGTCGGGGAACTCCTCCTGGATGCCGCGCCGGGTCAGCCGGTCGAGCACGCCGAACTCCTTCTCGCGCAGCCGTTCGTCGATCACGAAATCGGCGACGTCGATGTCCAGCCTGCCGAACTCCCGCACGATCTCGGCGGTGCGGCGGGCCCGGACATAGGGCGACGTCAGCACCACGTCGGGGCGCTCCTCCGCCGGCATCCGGGCGAACCACTCGCCGAGCGCCTGGGCCTGTTCCTCGCCCCGGGCGCTCAACGGCACGTCGACGTCGCGTTCCGCGATGTCGATCCGGCCGAGCCCGGCGGCGTCGGCGGCCTCGCGGGCCACGTTGCCGGAGCTTTCGCCATGGCGGACGATCCGGAGATTACTGGGCCAACGTTGCTGCATGGTATCGACCGCTCCCCACGTTGCTTGCCCCGCTTCAACCCGCGGGACCCGTGATCGTTTCAGGCATCCGGCACCGCGCGGCGGGCCGGCCAGGAACCCTGCGGCGGCAAACGCGGTTTCCCCAGCGGAACGTCAACCCGGAGAGGAGCCCCCCGCCATGATCCTGGACACGATGCTGACAGACCATCAGGCCGGCCGCGATTTCTTCGCGCTGGCCGGCAACTCCGTGTTCGAGGGCTACGCCGAGCGGTCCGGCCTGTTCTCCCGGTTCGCCGATCTGTGGACGGCCCACGCCGACATGATGGATGAGGCGGTCTTCCCCGTCCTGGCGGAGGACGCGCACCGGTCGGAAGCCCTGGCGCGGCTCCGGGACGGCCAGCGCCGGCTGCGCGGGGCGATCGCCGACCTCGCCCGGCGGGCGGCCGACGAGACGGTCGCCAACGACCACTGGTTCGCCGATTTCCACCGATTGAAGCAGGAGTACGAGCAGCAGACCGAACTGGAGCAGACCCTGGTCGTCCGCATGATCCAGGAGGACCTGTCGCCCGACCAGATCGCCCGCATGACCCATGCCGGCGACCGCATCCGGACCGGGCGCGGCATTTGACGCCGGGCGGCCGACCGCTCAGCCGTCCCGGAGGGACTCGATCGCGCCGATCAGGTGGTGGGGCAGGATCGGCTTCATCAGGACGCCGTCGGGGCCCACGGCGCTGATCCGCAGGCGGGTCGCCACCTCGTTCGATCCGGTCAGGAAGATCACCTTGCAGGGGTGCTCCCTGCGGATTCGCTCGGCGGCCTCGATCCCGTCCATTCCGGTGCCGAGGCGCACGTCCATCAGGACGACGGCGGGGCGCTGCCGCAGGGCCATGTCGACCGCGGCCGGGCCGCTCCGCGCGACGCACAGGTTGCAGAATCCCGCATCCTCCAGGGTCATCCGGATGCCGAGGCGGACGAGGTTATCGTCGTCCACGATCAGGATGGGGTCGTCGCTTTTCAGCATGACAGCCCCTCCGGACAGGGAAAACTCACCGAGACGATGGTGCCGTGGTCCTGCTCGACCGCGATCTCGCCCCCCAGCTGGTCGACCAGCTCCGCGATGATCTGCTGTCCGATCTTGGCCGGGGGCGCTCCGGGGAGCATGGCCGGGGGCAGGCCGACGCCGTCGTCGGCGACGACCAGCCGGGCCGTGCCGTTACCCCTGCCGGTCAGCGAGACGTCGACGTGGCCCCTGCGGCCGGCCGGGAACGCGTGCCGGAAGGCGTTGGTGACCAGTTCGTTGACCAGCAGTCCCAGGGAGATCGCGAAATCGATCGTGATGGCGCTGTTCCGCGGCTCGACCTTGACGCTCATCGTCACGTCGGGCCGGCCCACGGCATAGGGGGCGGCCAGCGACTGGCACAGGTCGCGCAGGAACTCGCCCTGGTCGATGGTCTCCAGGTCTTCCGACTGCATGAGCTTCTGGTGGACCAGGCCCAGGCAATAGACCCGGTGGCGCAGGTCGCCCAGGCTTTCGGAAATGGCGGGGGTCTGGCGCCCCTGGAGCGCCAGCAGGGTGTCGACGACCTGCAGGTTGTTCTTGACCCGGTGATAGACCTCCCGCAACAGGGTCTCCTTCTCGTTCAGCAGCCGCTGCAGCCGTTGCTCCGCCTGCTGCTGCTCGTCGATCTTCTGCCGCAGGGCCAGGGTGGCCGACCGGGCCTCGATCTCGGTCATGACCAGGTCGGCGAAATCCTTCAGGATCTCCCGCTGCGCGTCGCTGAACTCGGGATGCGGCGCGCGGTCGATCACGCACAGGGTGCCGAGCACGTAGCCCTCGGGCGTGACCAGCGGAGCGCCCGCGTAGAACCTGATGCTGGGATGCTCGACCACCAGCGGATTGGCGGCGAAGCGGTCGTCCGCCGCGGCGTCCGGAACGACAAGCGGTTCCTTGGCGAGGATCGCGTGCGAGCAGAAGGCCATTTCCCGCCGGGTCCACTGGGCGTCGAAACCGTGGCGGGATTTGAACCACTGCCGGGTCTCGTCGATCAGGGAAATCAGGGAGACCGGCATGCCCAGCACGGTCGCGGCCAGCCGGGTGATGCGGTCGAAGGCCTGTTCCGGCACCGTGTCGAGCAGATCGTAGCGTTTCAGCGCGACGAGCCGCTGCTGTTCGTCCTGCGGTATCGGAACCGTGCCAACGCTCCCCTCCGAGGCTTTCAGGGACCCAGACCCTCGTTCGCCCATCTGCCCTTCCGTGCCCTATGGTTGCATCCGTCCGGAATACCATCCGGTACTGCCTTGGCGAGCGGCAGATGCTTGTCGGCTGGCCGCGCCGAACGCGGCGTGTGATCCCCGGACCGGAAATCTCCGGATCGTCCTCCGGCACCAATGGGAAAGCCCACCAGACCTATACGTATTACTAAATCACGGCGACTTCATCGTAATCTCAGCGGTACATCTCTCTCCAGTACAGGGCAAATCCTGAATGGATTCCGGAAAGTTCTATCCCTCTGCCGAAAGAGTCCGAAGAAATTAAAAATGCATGCTTGGAAACAAGTGTACTGCCGATCTAAAACCTTTGGAGCGAAGATAAGTTCAACCAGAAACTTTCAATCTCGCGGAGGAGAAAAGAGACGCTTTTGCCGTGCCGGACCCGGCTTGGAATGGTTACAAGGGAAACTTACTGACCTTGTTTCCGGGTTTGAAACCGGCGACTGAGCGTCGAGGACGGACTATGCGCCACATGATACCTGAACCCTCCGTCGACGACCTTCTCGACGACCCGATCCTGCATATCCTGCTGGCCCGGGATGGTCTGGCGGTCGAAGACGTCAGAAACTTCCTTGAAGAAATGAGACGGAAGCTCGGACTCCGCCGCTCCGGCGAGGAAATCTCCTCCGATTCCCGGAACAGCGCGCACGCGCCGCCTTCCGGAAGATCCTGATCATCATCATACAAGGCAAACCTAGTTGACCTCCCGCGCTGAAACAGGTGCAGGCACGTGCCGGGCCCGGACGCTCCCGGCATCGTGGCCGCGCTCGCCCCGGACCTCGCCGGGAATGTGGTTCTCCGTCCGGTGGGGGCGTTGCCGATGACGGTCCGGCCAGGAGGGAGCTTCCCGATCCTCGCCCTGGGTACGGTCAGGTATCCCCTGCTGGTGGTCGACCGCGACGGCCGGGTGGAGGCGGCGAGCCGCGCCGCGGGCGATCTGCTCGATGTGCCGGCGGAGGCCGTTCAGGGGCTGTACCTCCGCGAGATCGACGGACCGGCCGCGCTCCTGCACGACGCCGTGGCGTCCGCGACCGGGTCGGGGCGGCCGGCCGAGCTGGAGATCCGGGCACGGGGCCGGCGTTTCGACATCGTGGTAGAACCCTTGCGCGCGGACGCCGGCGCCGTTTCCGGGGCCGTGATCCACGCCAGCGAGACTCCCGGCGTTTCCCCGGACGGCGACATGCTGTCCCTGGTGCTCGACCAGCTGCCCTGCGCCGTCTACTGGAAGGACAGCCGTTCCAGGTATCTCGGCGGCAACCGGCTGTTCGCCGAAGTCGTCGGCCTCGGTTCGTCACGCGCCGTTCCCGGCATCACCGACGACGACATCATGGCGTCCGTGGACGCGGAGACCGTCCGCCGGGAAGACGAGCAGGTGATGCGGACCGGCGAGAGCCTCGTCAGCATCGAGCAGGAGCTCGCGCTGGCCGTGGGCGGCAGGAGCATCGAGAAGCTCAAGGTGCCGCTCCGCGGCGCGGACGGCGGGATCATCGGCATCCTGTGCATCGCCCAGGACGTCACCCAGCGGAAAAGGGCCGAGGAGAAGCTGATCACCGACAAGCTCGCCGCCGAGCAGGCGAGCCGGGCGAAGACGAGCTTCCTCGCCGCCGCGAGCCATGACCTGCGCCAGCCGATCCAGGCGCTCGCCCTGTTCGCCAAGCTGCTGGAAAAACGGGTCAGCGAACCGGCATCCAGGAATCTCGTCGGGCTGATCCAGCAATCGGCGAGGTCGCTCTCCGACCTTCTGGAGGCGGTCATCCACCTGTCGAAGCTGGAGGCGGGGGAGGTCGAACCCAACATCGGCCCGACCCTGGTGGGCGAGCTGATCGGCCGGCTGGTCGGGGAGTTCAGCCACCAGGCGGTCGGGAAGGGCCTGGATTTCCGCGCCGTCAACACGGACATGGAGGTGCAGAGCGATCCGCTTCTGCTGGAAAGGATCCTCCGCAACCTGATCTCCAACGCCATCCGCTACACGGAACGCGGGCGCGTCCTGGTCGGGTGCCGGCGCCGGGGCGACAGGGTCAGCATCGAGGTCTGGGACACCGGAATCGGCATCCCCAAGGACCAGTTCGGCGAGATCTTCCGCGAGTTCCACCGCAGCCGGAACAAGAATCACAAGGCGGTGGACGGCTTCGGCATCGGCCTGGCGGTCGTGGACCGGCTGACCAACCTGCTGGGGCACAGCATCGAGGTCTCGTCGATCCCGGGAAAGGGGTCGGTCTTCCGGATCCAGGCCGAAGCGGCACCGTCGTGCCTTTTTCATAAAAGCCCTGTTGAGGTCTTGCCAATTCAGGGGAAACACACCGATGCGTAAGCTCATGCTGCCCATCGCGGCGATCCTGCTCGGGACCCAGCCGCTCGCCGCCCAGGAGCCCTCCAAGGTCGTCCGGCAGGAGGGACAGGCGTCATACTTCCAGGCCGGCGAAGGCGGGAACACGCTGACCAGGAGCGGCGAACCCGTGAACCCGCAGGGCTACACCGCGGCGTCGCGGGACCTGCCGCTCGGCACCGTCGTGACGGTGACCAACCGGGAGAACGGCAAGTCGGTCGATGTCCGGATCAACGACCGGGGGCCGACCCGTCCGGACCGCATCATCGACGTGTCCGAGCAAGCCGCCCGCGACCTGGGCATGGAGGAGGCGGGCGTGGCTCCCGTCACCGTCGAGGCGGACCCGGGCAGGCAGGACGACCCGGAAATCCGCAGCCAGCTCCAATCGGCGGTCCGGTAGGCCGGCGGCGGAACTCGGCCGGGCACATGGGCCTCTTCGCCATCCTGCGCCAGGTCGCGTTGGCCGCGGGCGTCGCGGCGGCGGCGGTGCCGTCGTCCGCCGCGGCCCGGCAGGACCACCGCTACGCCGCATACCGGGAGCCTGAGTCCGGCACCGTCCTGACCTATCCCGCGTCCGTCTTCACGAGGGCGGATGACGGGACCGGCCGGTTCGCGAAGTTCGTTTCCGCCGACCGCCGGTCCACCTTCTACGTCGTCGGCCGGGAGAACGATCCGGGGCAAGGCATCGCCGAGCTGTCCGCGGCGGCGGAGGCGGCGCTCGCGGAAGAGAAGGCCCTGATCACCTATCGGCGCCGCAAGGAGGACTGGTTCGTCCTGTCCGGCTTCATCGGCGACAACATCTTCTATCGCAAGACCGTGCTGGCCCGCCGGGGGCGGACGGTGGGCACCTTCCAGATCAATTTTCCAAGCGACCAGAAGCCCTTCTATTACGGGATCGTAGAACGCATGTCGTGGTCGTTCGAGCCGCGGTGACGCCGCCGGTCAGACGACCAGCGGCGCGTTCTCCACGCCGGCGGTGCCGAACACGGCGCGGTAGCGGGCGATCTCCTCCGTCGGCCCCGACGCCTTCAGGTAGTTGTCGCTCAGCTTGACGGCCGGCCGGCCGTTGGCAGCGGTGATCTTGCAGACCAGGGAGATCGGGTCCAGGTCGTCCCGTCCCGACGGGTGGCAGCCTCGGAAGTCGTTGGTCAGCAGGGTGCCCCAGCCGTAGCCGTCGCGGACCTTGCCCCGGAACCGCTCGTGCAACGCCAGGATCTGGCCGACGTCGAGCCCGTCCGAGAACAGGATGCGCTTGTCGCAGGGATCGCAGCCATGGTCCGTCCACCAGGCGATCGCCTCCTCGGCGGCGACGAAGGGATCCTTGCTGTCGATCCGGATGCCGGTCCATTTCTTGGCCCAGTCCGGCGCGTCCCGCAGGAACTGCGTGGAGCCGTAGGTGTCCGGCAGCATCACCAGCAGCGCCCCGGCATAGGTCTGCTGCCAGCGCTCCAGCACCGTGTACTGCGACTGCTTCAGCTCGGCGTCGTCCCGGGCCAGGGTGGCCAGCACCATCGGCAGTTCGTGGGCGTTGGTGCCGATCGCCTCGAAGCCGTGCTTGTGGGCGAAGAAGGCGTTCGACGTGCCGGTGAAGGCGGCACCCAGCTCCTCCGCCGCTGCCAGGATCGCCCATTCCTGCCAGAGATGGCTGTGGCGCCGCCGGGTCCCGAAATCGGAGATCCTCAGCCCGTCCGCGCCGCGCAGCCGTTCCAGCTTGGCCCACAGCTTCGTCTTGGCATGGGCGTAGAGCTTGTCCAGCTCGTACTTGCTCAGCCGGTTCAGCCCCGTTCGGGCGCCGCGGTCCCGCGACCGGCGCCCGCGGTTGCGCAGCTCGTTGACGATCGTCAGGGCGTAGATCTCCCACAGGGTCACGTCCACCCACGGGCCGGAGAAGGTCAGCTCGTACTGGCCGTCCTTCGTCTCGAACTGGTATTCCGGCAGCCGGTAGCCGCGCAGGAACTCGATGAAGTCGGGTTCGAACAGGTCGCGCCGGCCGTACAGCTTGTTGCCGGCCAGCCAGACCGTCTCGCTTTCGGTGAAGCGTAGCGACCGGGCATGGTCCAGCTGGTCGCGCAGTTCGGCCTCGTCGATGATGTCGGCCAGCCGGACGTCGCGCGACCGGTTGATCAGGGAGAAGGTCACCGGGATCCGCGGGTACCATTTCCAGACGAACTGGAGCATCAGCAGCTTGTAGACGTCAGTGTCCAGCAGCGACCGGATGACGGGGTCGATGTTGAAGCTCTGATTGTATGCCCTCGCGGCGAAATCGATCATGTCGATGCTCCCGGTTCCAGCGGCCGTCCCCTCGTTTCCAGGTCGATCCGGCCGACCGCCACCGCCGCCACCAGCAGCAGCACCGCGAACAGCCCGATCGCCGCCTCGAAGCCGGCGCCGACGACCAAGGCGACCGCGGAGGGGGCCAGCAGGCCGCCGAACCGGGCCATGGCGCCGGCCATGCCCATGCCGGTCGCCCGCAGTTCGGTCGGATAGAGCTCCGGCGTGTAGGCGTAGAGGGCACCCCAGGTGCCCAGCAGCGCGAAGCTCATGGCGAGCAGCGCCGCCGCGATCAGCAGCGGATGGCCGGCGACGATGAAGGTCAGGCAGCCGGCGGCGCTGGCCACCAGGAACAGGATCAGCGTGAGCCGGCGGCCGATCGTCTCCAGCCCGACCGCCGCCAGGGCGTATCCCGGCACCTGGGCCAGGGCCAGCAGCACCAGGAAGCCGTAGCCGCGCACGAAGCCGTAGCCCTCCGTCACCAGCCGGCTCGGCAGCCAGACGAAGACCCCGTAATAGGCGGCCGAGACGAACAGCCACGTCGCCAGGATCAGCAGGCTGCGCCGCCGCAACGCCCCCGAGAACAGCTCCGACATGCGGGAATGCCGCCGTTCCACCGCGGTCAGGCCGCCCCGGACCGGCTCCGCGCCGTTGGCGCGCGCGATCCGGTCCAGCACGGCGCGGGCCGGCTCCGGCCCATCCCGCCGCAGCAGGTAATGCGGGGATTCCGGCAGCCACAGCCTGAGCCAGAAACCGATCGCGGCGGGCAGGGCGGTCAGGACGAACAGCCAGCGCCACGCGTCCGGCCCGGCCCACAGGCTGGCGCCCCAGGCCGCCAGGGCCACCAGGATGGTGCCGATCGCCCAGAAGCCCTCGAGTGCGACCAGCCAGCGGCCGCGCCGCTCGGGCGGCAGGAACTCCGCCATCATGGCGTAGTCGACCGGCAGCGTGCCGCCGACGCCGATCCCGGTCAGCAGGCGCAGGACCAGCAGCATCTCGAAGCTGGTGGAGAAGGCGGATGCCAGCCCGAACACCGCGTCGATCAGGACCGTGACGATCAGCACGTTCCGCCGCCCGATCCGGTCGGCCAGCCGGCCGAACCCCCAGGCCCCGATCAGCATGCCCAGGAACAGGGCCGTCCCGGCCTGCACCGCTTCCGGAATGGAAAGCCCGAAGCCCGCCGCGAGGGACGGGGCGGCGAAACCGATCGCCAGGACCTGCATGGCGTCCGCCGCCCAGACCAGGCCGAAGATCGCCAGCAGGCGGTGGTGGAAAGGCCCGGTGCCTATCCGGCTCAACGCTTCATCGACCGTAACGGCGGTCATCGCACTCCTTTCGCGGATTCCCGTTTGGCAACAGGGATGGAGCATCCATGTTCCTGATCCAAAAGGCGATGTTTATCCTGTATATGATCGGCGATGCGTGAGCATCGGGCCCGTCCGCGGCCCCGGTCCGAAACCGATCGGCTCGAACCGTGTTGGATGCGGGAGCCAGATACTCTGCTGGCGGCTTCGTCGCGGATTTACGGGAGTTTCAAGGTTGAGCACAGGATTGATCGCACTCATCGACGACGTCGTCGGGCTGGCGAAGGTCGCCGCCGCGTCGTTGGACGATGCCGCCGCGCAGGCCACGCGGGCGGGTGCCAAGGCCGCCGGCGTGGTGGTGGACGATGCTGCGGTCACGCCCCGCTACGTGGTCGGACTGGCCGCGGAGCGGGAACTGCCGATCGTCGGCCGAATCGCGATGGGCTCCTTGAAGAACAAGCTGCTCTACCTGCTGCCGGCGGCGCTGTTCCTCAGCCTGGTGGCGCCGTGGGCGATCACCCCGCTGCTGATGCTGGGGGGAGCCTTCCTGTGCTACGAGGGCGCCGAGAAGCTTTACGAGGCCCTGTGGCCCCATGGCTCGGGTCACGGCCACGGCCACGGCGGGGACGGCGTGGTGCCGGCCGGAACCCCGGCCGAGGTGGAAGAGCAGAGGGTCCGCGGCGCCATCCAGACCGACCTGATCCTGTCGGCGGAGATCATGGCGATCACCCTGTCCACGGTCGCGGCGGCCACCTCCTCGTTCTGGACCCAGGCTCTCGTCCTGGCGATCGTCGGCACCGGCATCACCCTGGTCGTCTACGGGGCCGTGGCGCTGATCGTCAAGGCGGACGACGCCGGCGTGTCCCTGGCCCACAACGACAGCCCCGTCTCCAGCATCCTGGGGCTGCGCGGCGGCAGCAACCCGCCGGGCGGCGCCGACCGCGCGCTCCGTCCCGTGACCAAGGCGATCGGGCGCGGCCTCGTCATCGGCATGCCGTATTTCCTCAAGGCGCTCAGCATCATCGGGACCGCGGCCATGCTCTGGGTCGGCGGCGGCATCATCATCCACGGGCTGGAGGAGTTCGGGTTCACGGCGATCGGGCACGCGGTCCACGATTTCGCGGCGGCGGTCGGCCATGCGGTTCCCGCGATCTCCGCGGTGCTCGAATGGCTCGTGGCCGCCGCCGCGGCGGGCCTGCTCGGGGTCGCCGTGGGCGCGGTGCTGATCCCCCTGGTCCACAACGTCGCCATGCCGGTGGTCGCCAAGCTGAGGGGGCGAAGCTGAGGGGCTAGCCGAACTGGGGCAGGACCCGCTCGCCGAAGGCGTCGATGAAGGCTTCCTGGTCCGTCCCGACATTGTGCAGGTCGATGCCGGCGAAGCCGATCTCGGCGTATTCGGCGAGCCACCCGGCCAGCCGGCCCAGGTCGGAGGAGACGTGGATGGCGTCCCGGCAATCCTCCGGCCGGACGAAGCGGGCGGCGGCCTCGAACTCCTCCGGTGTCCTCAGGTCCCAATTGACGCTGCCGCCCAGGATGTTGAAGCGCCACTGCTCGTGGGCCTGGCGCAGGGCCTCCTCCTCGCTCCGCGCCCAGCAGAGATCCATCTTGAAATAGATCGGCTTGCCGTCGCCGCCGCCGCGCCGGAACGCCTCGACCACCTTGCGCACGGAATCGGGTCCGTGCCCCACGGTCAGCAGGCCGTCGGCCCAGCCGCCCAGCCATTCGGCCGTGGCCTCGCTGACCGCGGCGCCGACCAGCCTGGTCTGCTGCCGGGGGAGGGAGTAGAGCTTCGCCTCCGAGACCGTGATCCGCCCGCGGCGCGTCACCTCCTCGCCGCGCAGCAGCGCCCGCATCACCTCGGCGCCTTCCCTCAGCCGCTCGTTGCGCTCGGGCTTCTCGGGCCACTCCCCGCCGGTGATGTGCTCGTTCACCAACTCGCCGCTGCCGACCGCGATCCAGGGCAGGCGGTCGGGGAACATCTCCCCCAGCGTCGCGACGGCCTGGGCCAGCACGGCGGGATGGTAGCGCCAGCCGCCGGGCACGGTGATCAGCCCGAAGGGCAGGGACGTCGCCTGCATCGCGGCGCCCAGCCAGGACCAGACGAACCCGGAATGCCCCTGCGAGGGTGCCCAGGGGTGATAGTGGTCCGATGAGAAGACGCCGCCGAAGCCGGCGGCCTCGGCCCGGCGGACGAGATCCACCAGGCGGCTCGGGGGGAACTGCTCGTGGGAGGCGTGGTAGGTCAGCAAGGGCATGGTTCGACTTCTTCCGGCCATTCGATCCGTCGGGTTGACCGGATCCGCCCCTGCCCAACACTCCCCACGCCCCGATGTCACCGAACCGGGCGGAACGGCGGGCGGGGAGGCCGCGCGCCGTCAGGCGCGGCCTCCCCGCCTCCGATGCCGTGCCGTCAGGGGATCATCCAGGTGAAGACATAGGCCTGGAGGACGGTGATCACGCCGATGATCGCGACGAAGAACAGGCTGTGCTTGAGCGTGAAGCGGAACAGGTCCGATTCCCGGCCGACCAGCCCGACCGCGGCGCACGCCACGGCGATCGACTGCGGCGAGATCATCTTGCCGGTGACGCCGCCGGTGGTGTTGGCGGTGACCATCAGGATCTCGGACAGCCCGAGCTGCTGGGCCGTGGTCGCCTGGAGCGCCCCGAACAGGGCGTTGGACGAGGTGTCCGACCCGGTCAGGAACACGCCCAGCCAGCCCAGCACCGGCGAGAAGAACGGGAAGGCCTTGCCGGTTCCGGCCAGCAGCAGGGCCAGCGTCGAGGACAGGCCCGAGTAATTGGCGATGAAGGCGAACGCCAGCACCATGCCGATCGAGTAGATCGGGCGGCGCAGCTCCATCAGCGTCTCGCCGAAGGTGGCGACGGCCGCCGCCGGCCGCATGCGCAGGAACACGATGGAGATCAGCGCGGTCAGCAGGATCGCGGTGCCGGTCGCGGAGACCAGGTCCAGCTTGTAGACGGCGTCGTAGGGCTTGGGCGAGGTGACGATCGGGGCGACCTTGGTGACCAGCTTGTCCAGCCCCTCGATCGGGAAATAGAACACGGTGGAGGCGAAGGCGCCGGCCTTGGC
The DNA here is from genome assembly GCF_016806835.2 of Skermanella rosea. Lineage (NCBI taxonomy): Bacteria > Pseudomonadati > Pseudomonadota > Alphaproteobacteria > Rhodospirillales > Azospirillaceae > Skermanella > Skermanella rosea. The sequence goes on from NZ_CP086112.1 coordinate 505,134, forward strand.
GAAGGCCGCCTTGAACGGGGCCAGGCTCCAGATCGTCACGATCACGGTCAGCACGAGGAAGGGCGACCACGCCTTGATCACCTGCCCGGTGGTGTAGGTGGCGCCGGCGCCATAGCCGGCGTAGTCCGCGGTGGGCGTGACCGCGGCCCCGACCGCCCGCGGCACGGGGGCGCCGGCTTCCCGGTCGGAGAAGCGGAAGATGCGCTTCGGCTTCCACACCTTCAGGAACAGGGTCAGGCTGACCAGGCTGATCAGGGCGGAGGTGATGTCCGGCAGCTCCGGCCCGATGAAGTTGGAGGTGAAATAGACGCCGAAGGCGAAGGTCGAGCCGGCGACCAGCACGGCCGGCCACGTCTCGCGCACGCCGCGGACGCCGTCCATGATGAAGACGATCCAGAACGGGACGAAGACGGCGAGCAGCGGCAGCTGGCGGCCGGCCATCTGGCCGATCTTGAAGGCTTCCAGCCCCGTCACCTGGCCGGCGACGATCATCGGGATGCCCATGGCGCCGAAGGCGACGGGGGCGGTGTTGGCGATCAGGCACAGGCCGGCGGCGTAGAGCGGGTTGAAGCCCAGACCGACCAGCAGCGCCGCGGTGATCGCGACCGGTGCTCCGAAGCCCGCGGCCCCTTCCAGGAAGGCGCCGAAGGAGAAGCCGACCAGCAGCATCTGGAGGCGCTGGTCCTCGGTGATCGACACGACCGACGCGCGGATGATGTCGAACTGCCCGGTCTTCACCGTCACCTTGTACAGGAAGACGGCGGTCAGGATGATCCAGGCGATCGGCCACAGGCCGTAGACGAAGCCGTACCCGGCGCTGGCCAGCGCCTGGCCCACCGGCATGCGGTAGAACAGGATCGCGACGGCCAGGGCGATGGCGACGGTGATGGTGGCCGCGACATGGCCCTTCATCCGCAGGACGGCCAGCGCCACGAAAAAGAACACGATCGGAAGCGCCGCGACCAGCGCGGAAACCCACAGGTTGCCTGCGGGATCATAGATTTGCATCCAGGGCTGCATATTGTTTCCACTCTAGAATGCCGCACCCGGGCCTGTCGGGGCGCGTCGCGGCGGATTGCGGTTTATTTTCTGCCAGCCTGATCTTGTTTGGTAAAATTAATATACCGGCTGTCAGTATGGTGGATAAATCAGATGCCGGCCGCTTGTACATGGAAAAATGCGTTGCCGAGGTGTCGCGGATGTCGCAGGCGTTGAAGTGCCGCAGGGCTGTTCGGTATCATTGGCCCATGACCGACACATCCGACGCGACCGATCCGGGGGATGCCGTAGGCGAGGCCGATCCGCTGACCCGCCTGCTCCAGTGCCATCCGGAGACCGCCTTCGACTATCTGGAGTTCCGCCGGATGATGGCGGGGCCGTCGGCCGCCTTCGCGGCGGAGCGGGCCACGCCGGAGGATATCGAGCGGCTGCGGGCCTGCCTGACCGCCATGGAGGAGGCCCATGGCCTGGATGATCCCTCGCGCGAGGCGGCGGCCGACGCGGAGTTCCACCTCGCCATCTACGAGGCCGCGCACAATCAGGTGATGATCGGGATCATGCGGCAGTTCATCCGCATGATGAGCGAGAACGTGTTCTACGACCGCACCAGCCTGTATTTGCGCCGCGGCGTCCGGGACAGCTTCCTGCGCCAGCACCAGGCGATCTTCCACGCCATCGCCGCCGGCAACCCGGAGGCGGCGCGCGCCACCGCCGACGCCCATATCGCCTCGACCACCGAGGCCCTGCGCGAAGCCCAGCGGGCGGACGCGCGGCTAGAGGTCGCACTTCGCCGCCAGCAGGGCGTCAACCTCGTGACGAGCAAAGGAAAATAGCCGTCTCCGGACGATGCCCGGGTTTTGGCAAAAACATTTTACCGCTTTACGGCATCGGTAAGTTCGAGTATCCGTGATCGGAGCGGCCCGGAGGAGACGGCCGCATGACGGAGGAACGCCGGAAACCGCCGGGCCGCGCGCATGTCTGCCGGGCCGGGCGCCGCCGCCCCGCCATGCCGTCCGCCTCCCGAAGGCTCCCCCTGTTTCTCGACAGCCGACCGGCGCCATCCCGCCGGCGACAGGAAGGCGTGCGGAATGCCAGACGGAACCTCCCTCTCCGGACCCTCGCGGGCGGCCGACGCCGCCGATGCTTTCGGCCCCGCGATCGCCGAATTTACCGCCCTGCTCGGCCCGGAGCGGGTGATCCGCGACCCGCTGCGGCTGCTGGCCTACGGCACCGACGCCAGCTTCTACCGGCTGGTCCCCCGGGTGGTGGTCAAGGTGGAGAGCGAGGAGGAGGTGGCCGCCATCCTCGCCGCCTGCCGCCGCGACCGGCTGCCGGTCACCTTCCGCGCGGCCGGCACCAGCCTGTCCGGGCAGGCGGTGACCGATGGGGTCCTGGTCGTCCTGGGCGACCGCTGGAACCGGATCGTGGTGGAGCAGGGCGGCAGGCTGGTCCGCCTCCAGCCGGGCGTGCTCGGGGCGGACGCCAACCGGCGCCTCGCGGCCCATGCCCGCAAGATCGGCCCGGACCCGGCCTCCATCGACAGCGCCAAGATCGGCGGCATCGCCGCCAACAACTCGTCGGGCATGTGCTGCGGCACCTCGGACAACAGCTACAAGACGCTGGTCGCCATGCGGCTGCTGCTGGCCGACGGCACCCTGGTCGATACGGGAGACGCCGCCAGCCTGGCCCGGTTCCGGCAGAGCCACGGCGGGTTGCTGGACCGGCTGGCCGGGCTGGGCGCCGCGACCCGGGCCGATGCGGACCTCGCGGCCCGCATCCGCGCCAAGTTCGCGATCAAGAACACCACCGGCTACAGCATCAACGCCCTGGTCGATTTCGAGGACCCGGTCGAGATCCTCCAGCACCTGATGATCGGGTCGGAAGGCACGCTGGGCTTCATCGCCGAGGTGACCTACCGCACCGTACCCGACCATGCCCACAAGGCGAGCGCGCTGCTGCTGTTCCCCGACATCGGCGAGGCCTGCCGCGCCGTGGCGCTGCTGAAGCCGGCCCCCGTTTCCGCCGTCGAGCTGATGGACCGGGCGGCGCTCCGCTCGGTCGAGGACAAGCCCGGCATGCCGGCGGAGATCCGCGGGCTGGCCGACGGCGTCACCGCCCTGCTGGTGGAGACCCGCGCCGAGGACGCCGCCGGCCTGGACGCCAACATCCGCGACATCGCCTCCGTCCTGGCCGGCGTCGCGACCCTGGGGCCGGCCGCCTTCACCTCGGCGGCGGACGAGTACGGCAAGCTGTGGAAGATCCGCAAGGGCCTGTTCCCCGCCGTCGGCGCCGTGCGCCGGGCCGGCACCACGGTGATCATCGAGGACGTGGCCTTTCCCATCAAGGACCTGGCCGCCGCCACCCTGGACCTCCAGGCGCTGTTCGCCAAGCACGACTACCACGAGGCGATCATCTTCGGCCACGCCCTGGATGGCAACCTGCACTTCGTCTTCACCCAGGACTTCGCGATCGATTCCGAGGTCGAGCGCTACGCCGCCTTCATGGACGACGTCTGCAAGCTGGTCGTCGGGACCTATGACGGCTCGCTCAAGGCGGAGCACGGCACCGGCCGCAACATGGCGCCCTTCGTCGAGATGGAGTGGGGCCGCGACGCCTATCTGCTGATGCGCGAGATCAAGGCCCTGCTGGACCCGCTCGGCATCCTGAACCCCGGCGTCATCCTGAACGACGATCCGAAGGCGCACCTGCGCGACCTGAAGCCGATGCCCAAGGCGGACCCGCTGGTCGATACCTGCATCGAGTGCGGGTTCTGCGAGCGCATGTGCCCCTCGGCCGGGCTGACCCTGACGCCGCGCCAGCGCATCGTCGGCTGGCGCGAGATTTCCAGCCTCGCCGATACCGGGTCGGACCCGGCGCGCGAGGCCGACCTGCGCAGCCTCTACGACTACCAGGGGTTGGACACCTGCGCCGCCTGCGGCCTGTGCGCCACCGCCTGCCCGGTCGGGATCGAGACCGGCCTGCTGACCAAGGCGCTGCGCGGCCGCGCCCAGTCGCCGCTGCGCCGCCGGATCGGCAGCCTCGCCGCCCGGCATTTCGGCGGCGCCCTGGCCGCGGCCCGCCTGGGGCTGGGCGCCGCGGCCCTGTCGCGCCGGGTGCTCGGGCGGAACGCGACCGTCTCCCTGGCCGGATCGGCGCGGCGGCTGTCCGGAGGACGCATCCCGAAGGTCGGACCGTCGCTGCCCGGCCCCGGGGCCATCCCGTCCGCCGGGGGCGATCCGGCCGGCACGCCGGTCGTCTATGTCCCGAGCTGCGCCACCCGGACCTTCGGCGCCTCGCCCGACGCGCCGGAGCGGGACGGCCTGCCCGAACGGTTCACGGCCCTGCTCGGCAAGGCCGGCTTCCGGGTCGTCTTCCCCGAGGGCCTCGGCGGCCTGTGCTGCGGCCAGGCGTTCGAGAGCAAGGGGCTCGCGGAGACGGCGGACGCCATGACCGAGACGATGGCCGCCGCCCTCGCCAAGGCCAGCGACGGCGGCCGCCTGCCCATCGTGATGGACGCCTCCGCCTGCACCCTCCGGCTGAAGCGCACCCTGGCCGGCCGGCTGACCGTGCTGGACAGCATCGAGTTCCTGCACGACCACGTGATGCCCCGCCTTGAGGTCGTCGCGAAGGAGGCGGCCCCCGTGCTGGTCCATGTCAACTGCTCGGCCCAGCGGCTGGGCCTCGGCGACAGGATCACGGCGCTGGCCGGGGCCTGCGCGGAGACGGTCGTCGTCCCCGAGGGGGTCGGCTGCTGCGGCTTCGCCGGCGACAAGGGTTTCGGCACCCCGGAACTCAACGACCACGCGCTCCGCCGCCTGCCGGAGTCGGTCCCCTGGGACTGCGAGGGCGGCTATTCCTCCAACCGGACCTGCGAGATCGGCCTGTCGGAACATGCCGGCGTGCCCTACCGCTCGATCGTCTATCTGGTGGACAGGGTCACCCGGCGGCGCTGCCCCTCTCTCCCCGATTTCTCCACGCCGGCGGACGGGCGGGTGTAGGATTTCCGCCCGGCCGATCGTCCTGTGGCCGTGTCAAACGAGAGGAGGCATTCATGCCCTATGTCGACGGATTCGTGCTCGCGGTTCCCAGGCAGAACATCGAGGCTTACCAGGCCATGGCCCGCCACGCCGGCAAGATCTGGAAGGAGCACGGCGCGCTGTCGTTCGTCGAATGCATCGGCGACGACACGCCTTATGGCGAGCTGACGTCGTTCCCGCGCGCCGTGCAGGCGACGGACGACGAGGTGGTCGTGTTTTCCTGGATCACCTACGAGTCCCGCGAACAGCGCGACGCGGTCAATGCCAAGGTAATGGCCGACCCGCGCCTGAAGGACAGCATGGAGAACATGCCGTTCGACGGGAAACGCATGATCTACGGCGGGTTCAAGAGCTTCCTGGAGCTGTGATCCCGAACCCGTAGCCGACGGGCTCGACCCGGCTGCGGCCGAAGACCGTGCCGGGCCCCTTTCCCTATCATGCCCCGCGAAGTGTTCTGGGGATCGTGATGAATGAGGAGGGGCCGGGCATGGGTTTCATCAGGCTGGTTTGGAAGATACTTTACGATGCGGCCATGGGCTGGATCGACGACGAGGCCATGACGCGGGGAGCGGCTATCGCCTTCTACACCATCTTCGCGCTCGCCCCGTTCGTGATCCTGGTCACCGCCGTCGCCGGGCTGGTCATCGGCCGGGAAGCCGCGCAGGGCGCGCTGATGGACGAGATCGGCCGGCTGATCGGGGAGGACGCCGTCACGACGCTGCAAGGGCTGGCCGCCCGGGCCGACGATGCCCAGGCCGGGACCCTGGCCGGCATCATCGGCATCGCGACGATCCTGGTGGGCGCGACCACCGTCTTCGCCGAGCTTCAGACCTCGCTCAACCGCATCTGGAAAGCCGAGCCGCCCGGGAACTCCACCATCACCTGGCTGGTCAAGGTGCGGCTGAAGGGACTTGCCCTGATCGGCATGATCGGCTTCCTGCTGATCGTGTCGCTGATCGTCAGCGCGGTCCTGGCGGCCTTCGGCCGGTGGTACGAGAGCCTGATGCCGGATGCCTTCGCGCTGGTCTGGACCGCCAACCTGATCAGTTCCCTGATCGTCTTCACGGTCCTGTTCGCGCTGGTCTACCGGGCGCTCCCGGACACCAGGATACCCTGGAAGGATCTCTGGCTGGGAGCCGCCGTCACGGCCGTCCTGTTCACCATCGGCAAGTCCCTGATCGCCTTGTATCTCGGCACCAGCGGCGTCACCTCGGCCTACGGTGCCGCCGGGTCCTTCGTGGTGATCCTGCTCTGGGTCTATTACTCCGCCACCATCTTCCTGTTCGGGGCGGAAATCACGCGGTCCTACTCCGAACATGTCGGGAGCCGCAGCCCCGCCCGCAGGAAGCTTCAGGGCGGCGAAGCGGCGCCCGGTCGGTGACGGATCGTGAAATTCAGCAGGGCTACTAGTAGATTTTTCTACTATCTACTAGCAGATTTTTCCGCTATCTCCCTCTGGAGAACGGCCCGGCCAACCATGGGCGTCGGGATCATTCCAGGAGGCGGCGATGGTGCGACGGAACGGGGGTAGGGCCGGGGTCATCGATCGCCACCTTGCCCCGCAGGTGATCGCCGCCTTGGACACCAGCCGCATCGTCAACGTCGTCGGTCCCCGGCAAGCGGGCAAGAGCACCCTCATCCGGGAACTCGTGCCCATCGCCGACTATGTCACCCTGGACGACGACCTCGCCCGCGAGTCGATCCGGGCGGATCCCTACGGACTGCTGAGAAGCCTCGCGGACCGGCACAAGGGAACAGGGCTGCCGATCGCCCTGGACGAGGTCCAGCGCGTGCCGGAGATGACGCTGGCGCTGAAGCGCATCGTGGACGACGACAATGTCAGGGGCCAGTTCATCCTGACCGGGTCGGCCGACGTCTTCGGGCTGCGGGAGGCCGGGGACTCACTGGCCGGAAGGGTCCGAACGCTCACCCTGCGCCCTTTGAGCGCGGCGGAAATCCAGGGTGCCGGGCCATGCCTTCTGCTCGACGCGGTCGAAGCCGGACCCGCCGCCGTCCTGCCGATGCTGCCGCAACCCCTCCCTTTCCAGCGGAGCGACGCGATCGACCTGATGCTGAGAGGCGGCTTCCCCGAGATCCGCACGCTGGACGACCGCAGCCGCCGGAGCCGCTACGACAGCTACATGGACAGCATCATCGTCAGCGACGTTCCCGTGGTCGCCCCCGTACGCAAACCCCAACTGCTGCGCAGCCTCGTCAACCAGCTGGCCGCCCGCACCGCGCAGGAACTCAACATGGCGAAGCTGTGCGAGGCGGTCGGAGCCCGGCGCGAAACCCTCGCCGGCTGGATCGACATCCTGGAACGGGTCGGCCTCGTCAGCCGCCTTCCTTCCTGGTCCCCGTCCGCGACCCGGCGCGACCTGAGCGTCCACTGGCCGAAGCTCCACCTGCTCGACATGGGCTGTGCCTCGGCGATCCGCGGCGAGACGCCGGCCAGCTTCGAATTGGGCGCCGATCCCACCGCCCTGGGCGCCATCCTGGAAAGCTATGTCTATACGGAGCTGGAAAAGACGCGCGAACTGACGCGGAGCGCCTGGAACTTCTTCCATTGGCGCTCGAAGGACCGGGAGATCGACATCATCGCCGAAGGACCGGGCCGCCGCCTCGCCCTTTTCGAGATGAAGGCGTCCGCATCCGTCAGCCCCTCCGACTTCAAGCATATCGACTGGTTCCTGAGCGACGGCCCGGGACAGGGATACGCCGCCGGATCGGTCGGCTTCGTAGTATATCTCGGCGACAAGCTGATGCCGATGGGGGCGGGGAGGGTGTGCCTGCCGCTGTCGATGCTGTGGTCGTTCCGCTGAGCCATCCGGTCCCCTCGGGCGCGGCACTGCGGCAATCGGCGCCCCCCTCCGGAACCACGTAAACCGGAAATACCCTAACCTTCGAGGTATATTCCCGTCCCGATATGTGCCGGCTGTCGGCCGCCCGCCTTTCCGCGGAGCCTCGAAAAAGGGAAGTCGATAAATGAAAGCACGCTTTGCCGCCCTGCTGCTGTCGGCGGTGGCGGTTTCCGGCTGTTCGAGCATCACGGAGGGCACCTCCCAGGTGATCTCCGTCAGCACCAACCCGGCCGGCGCCGACTAGGCCCTTGTCCGGCAGGGCATCGTCATCGGCCGGGTCAACCCCACGCCGGGCCAGGTCAAGATCGACAAGACCAAGCATGACATCAACGTCGAATGCACGAAGGACGGCTTCGAGAAGGCGAGCTACTTCAACAAGTCCGACGTGGCGGGCATGACCGCCGGCAACCTGATCCTCGGCGGCGCCATCGGATGGGCGATCGACAGCGCGACCGGTGCCGACAACAAGTATGACGGCTCCGTCCACCTGGAGTTCAAGCCCGCCGCCGACAAGAGCCTCCAGCCTCCGGCCACCCCTCCGCAGGATGGCAAGGCGCCGGCGGTGCCGACCTCCTGACCGACACGCGCGGCCGCCCGGACGAGGGGCGGCCTCTGAAGTCCAGCCGAAGCGATCATCCGGAGGAAGGAGGGAGATCGAAAGCTGAAATCACTCTGACCCCTTTTTTTTCGCTAATCCAAATCGCGCGGCTCCGATCAGTCGCGCCCCCTGAGCGGCACGTCGATCGGATCGCGCTCTTCCACATCCGGGGGCTTGGGCAGCGCGCGGAGGGCGGCCACCGCATCCTTCGCGTTCCCGCGCGCCGGATAAATGGCATCCGAGCCAACGCATCTAAGCTCCCCGGCTTCTTCCCCGACTCAGTTTCGGATTGATGCGGCGGCGACACTCCCGTGGCTTCCGCGAGTCCTCGCACCATGAGGCCCCTTGGATCCGCTTTACCAGCGAGGCGAGCAGCTTGGTGGGTTGCTGGCCCAGCACCGAGATCAAGCCGGGATGCAGTGCGAAATCGAAGACGATATCCTCGATATGCCCGGCATCGCTTTCGGCAAGGCAGGATGACAGGCGGGCGAAGACGCCCATTTCGACCATCTGTCTCTGAAGTCGGTCCCGCTCGACGGTTGCCGGCAGTTGCGCGGAGATTTCGGCCCAGGCGGCGCTGACGATGGGAATCGAGGGAGCCGTTTCGGCGAGCATCCGATACAGTTCCGATGCCTTCGCATGCCCTTCTTCCCGTGCGAACCGCAATGCTCCTTCCAGGTCGGCATCTTCGGGCAGGGGCAACCCGAACAGCCGGCAGACCGCGAAGTCCCGAGCGGCCCCGCCGGAAAGCTCCGCTTCGGCGACGGAGATGGCCCGGCCCCCGCGCCGCCGAGCGCGACGGCATGCTCAAGGCCGTCGCCGTGCCGCTCGCCCCGGAGCCGGACAGCACCATCGCCCAAGACCGCCCGGTGCTGATCGCGGTCGCGTGGCCGGACCCGCGGCGGACCGACCAGCACCTGTAACATTCATGCCTCTTTGACTGCCCCCGGCGGTGTCCCGGTTCGCCTTGCACATCGCTGGGAAGGCCCTCGCCATCTCGGACAGGCTTTCCCCCGATAAGCCGCACGCCTGCATGAGACTGCATACGGCTTGCCTCTTCGCGACCCTGACGGTCTAGTTGTCCGGATGCGATACGTCCTTGGCGCTGTAGACGGTCAGCTGGGCGGCGATTTTGGTTCTGGTGCGGTCGCATGGGCTGGGTATCTGGTAGGCCGGATTGGCGAGCTCAGGTTTTTCCCCGAGACGGGTCTGGACGACCTGGTCGGGTGACTGGCCGTTGAGGACGCGTTGTCGTCGTGCGTTGTAGGCAAGGTTGTAGCCGTGGAGCAGGCGTTCGAGGGCGTCGTGGGTGCCGATGCACATGACCAGCACCTCCTGCCCGATGCGGCCGTTGAAGCGCTCGACCATGCCGTTGGTCTGGGGCGTGTACGGTTTGGTTTTTCGGTGGTCGATGCCCAGTTTGCGGCAGGCCGCCTCGAAGCCGTCAGCGGTGAAGCAGCTGCCGCGATCGGTCAGCACATGGGTCACCTTGAAGGGGAAGGCGGCGGCCGCTTCTCTCAGAAAGGCCGTGGCGCAGGCTTCGGTCTCCTCGTCCTTGACGGCGAGGTGAACCATGCGCGAGGCGCGGTCGATCGCGACGTAGAGGTAGCGCTTGCGCGGTCCGGAGCCGATCACGTGCAGCTTGGGCAGATGTTTGATGTCCATATGCACGAAGCCGAGGTCGTACTCCTTGAACTGCTTGGTGACTTTCCGGGGGATGGAGGGAACCGGCAGCCGGCCCAGACCTTCGGCTTTGAGGATGCGGTAGATGCTGTCGCGGTTGAGGTGGGGCAGGAAGTGCCGCAGCGTGAAGGTCAGGTCGTCGAGCGCGAAGCCGGTCATGCGGCGCAGATGGCAGACGATAGCGCGCTCTTCGTCGGTGGCCCGCCAGCGCAGGTGCGTGGGCCGCGAGGAACGGTCCCGGCAATCCTCAGCGCCGCGCTTGCGCCACTTGCGGATGGTCTCGGTGCTGACGCCGTAGCGTTTGGCCAGCTCGCCGGAGGGCTCGGTCGAACGAGCGATTTCGGCACGCACGGCCGGTGTGGTTCTGGCATTGGGATGGATCTGAAACATGGGCAGGCCTCCATGGATCGTTCGACATCCGCCGCTTACCGATGATCAGGGTGTTCCGAACGGCGGTGGGCCCTCAAGCCTGGCCCTGCGGGCCCCCGCCGCTAGCGCGGCGGCTGCGGGCTTGACCGCCCACCGCCGTTCGGAAGATCTGGCTCTTCATCGGCTGCGACGGACCGGACTGGCTGGTGCTCCCGGGCGCCCAGCGGGCCGGCGAAGTGCCAGGCATAAGCCTCTATCGCCCAACAGACCGGATCCCAACAACGTTCCGCAACTACACATCTAGTACTACAGCCGGGATTTTTCTTTTGAATAGCTGTTGAGTTTGTCAGGCAGCAAGGATGGCGGTCATGACAAGCGTAGAAGCGGCAAAGGACTGGACACGGGGCTTGGACGAACTGATGGAGCGGATCGCGCCGCGCTTCCATCGGGTTGAGGCACGCCAGCGCGCCCGCAGCTACTTGAACGGTCTGCTGGCGCCACTGGAGCGCAAGAACGGTTGGCACCTTGCCGAGGCGGCGGGCGATGCCTCACCTGACAGCGTGCAGGACTTCGTGTCTCGCATGCGCTGGGATGCCGATGCGGTGCGCGACGATTTGCGCGCCTATGTCGTCGAGCACCTGGGCGATGCAGACGCGGTGATGGCGCTCGACGAGACCGGCTTCATCAAGAAAGGCGAGCACTCCGTTGGTGTCCAGCGCCAATATTCCGGCACCGCCGGGCGCATCGAGAACTGTCAGGTCGGCGTCTTTCTCGGCTATTCCAGCCATCAGGGCCACGCCCTGCTCGACCGTGCGCTGTACCTGCCCAAGACATGGGCCGGCGACGCGGAGCGCCGCCGGATCGCCTGGGTACCAGAAGATGTGTCCTTCGCCACCAAGCCCAAGCTGGGCATTGCGATGCTGGAGCGCGCCCTTGATGCCGGCGTGCCGTGTGCCTGGGTGACCGGCGACTGTGTCTATGGGGGCGACAGCGCTCTGCGCCGCTTTCTGGAACGCCGCCGGGTCGGCTACGTGCTGGCGGTGACCAGCGCTCAGCACCTCGGCCTCGTGCCGGTGCTCGACTGGGTCGAGGATGTTCCGGCCAACGGCTGGCACCGGCTCAGCGCCGGCGCCGGAGCCAAGGGCCCGCGGCTATACGACTGGGCCTTCCTGCCCTTCCGCGGCGCTGTCCCAGAGAACTGGGGAAAGGCGCTGCTGATCCGGCGCAGCCTCGGCGAGAAACAGGAGCTGGCGTTCTATCTCACCTCCGCCCCACCGGGGACGACGCTGGCCGATCTCGTGCGGGTGGCGGGCACGCGCTGGACCATCGAGATCGACCAGACATGATGCCTCCGTAATTACATCGGGCCGTCCTCGACAGGGTCGGGCGAGCCCGGGTTCCACATGCGTGGCGTCGCGTGCAAGGTCCGTAGCCGGGCCAGTTCGGCGTCGTCGGCCTGGATCATCCAGACTGACTTGCCCTCCCCGGTGACCAGCCGGCCGGTGATCACGCCCTTGCGAAGCCATGCGTAGAGCGTCGGCTTCGGGATGTCCAGGTGACGGGCCAGGGCCTCCAGCGTCCAATCGTGCGGGGATGCCGTCATGGTGCGCCGGGCCCGCTCGTTGGGCCACCGCTTCAGCCCCTGCCGGTAGAGCAGGCCCCGGACCGTTGCCGCCGAGAAGGGACCGCGGCGTTTGGGCGGGACCCAGCCCTCCGCGTTGAGCGTGTCGGCGATCGCCGGCGCCGTCCGGCCGTCGGCATGCAGGGCGGCGACCCGCTCCAGCAACGCCGGGTAGGTGCTCAGCTGTTCCAGGCGGGCGACCGGCCGGGCCAGCGTGGTGCGGGTGCTGTGGCCGCCGGCCCACCGGCACTCCAGCGTGACGGTCTCGCTGTGGCCCTCCACGCCGACCACCACCCGGTCGAGGATCTGGCGGACGACGGCCTGCCGGTCCGCCATGGTCGTCGTCGGGGCGTGCCAGAGCGCCGGCAGATCCGCGGCCAGGCGGCGGATCTCCGCCTGCTCTTCGCCGCTGAGGACGGCGGGCTGGTGCGCGAGGAAGCGCTCGTACTCGGCCCGCAGGTCGGCCTCGGCCGCCAGCGCCGCCTCCCAGTGCCGTTCCAGCGTGCGGGCGACCAGACGGTTCTCGGGCTCGACCGCGTCGTATTGCCGGAACGCCCGCTTCACCTCGTAGCGCGCCCGCTCGAGCCGCTGCGCCCAGTGCCGCTGCACCGCGGCGCGTTCGGCGGCGAGGTCCTCGGCGGCGCGCAGGCTGACCTCGAGGGCGGCCGGCTCCAGCGCCTGCAGCACCAGGGCCGTGACCGCCTCGTCCACGGTCGCCGCGACCAGGGATTGGCACAGCGGCGCGGCGTAGCTGGATGCCGCCCGGTTGCAGACGTAGCGCGCGGCGTGGCCGTTGCTCCTGTACTGGGTGGTCATCCGCTGGCCGCAGCGGCCGCAGACCACCAGTCCCGACAGCAGCGCGGTCCCGCCGCGGCTCACCCCCGTGGCCTGCGCCATGTTGGCCTCGAGTTGGCGAAGGTTGGCCTCATAGTGCTCCCAAGTGATGTAGGCGGGGAAGCGGTCCTTGAGCAGCACCGCCCAGTCGCCCGGGGCGGCGACCCGGCGGCCGGTCCCGGGCCGCCCGGCCTTCTGGCGGCGCGGATCGGTCGGCCGTCGGCCGTAGGAATAGGCCCCGGCGTAGATCGGGTTGTGGAAGAGGTTGCTCAGCGTGGCCCGGTTCGGGCGGTGCCAGGCGAGCGGCTCGCCGGGCCGTCCCCCGGTCCGGTACGGCAGCTCGATCCCGTGCTCGACCAAGTGGCGCAGGACGCCGCTCAGCGTCCGATGGCGGTCGAACAGGTCGAAGAGCAGGGCGACGACGGCGCGCGCCTGCTCGTCGGGATCCTGAATGACGGTCCCGTCGGGCTGCCGGACATAGCCGCGCGGCAGGCAGAGCTGGAGAGCGCCCCGGTCGGCCTTGGCCTGCTTGCCATGCAGCATGCGCGTCTTCAGGATGTGCAACTCGGCCTCGCTCATGGTGCCCTTGAGGCCCAGCAGGAGGCGGTCGTTGAAATTCTTCGCGTCGTAGATGCCTTCGGCGTCGCCGAGCAACGTCCCGAAGATCGCGCAGATCTCGAGCAACTGGTGCCAGTCGCGGCAGGACCGCGCCAACCGCGACATCTCGATGCCCAGCACGATGCCGACGTGGCCCAGGCCGACCTCGGCCACGAGGTGCTGGAACCCGGGCCGGCCCTCGGCCGAGCTTGCGGATCGGCCGAGGTCATCGTCGATAACGAGGATCTGGCGACGCTGCCATCCCAGGGTCACGGCGCGCTCGACCAGGGCGTATTGCAGGCGAGTGGATTCCTGGTGGCGCTCAACCTGCTGGAGGGTCGATTGGCGGACATAGACGACGGCCGACCGGGTCAAGTGGTCCGCCGTCAGCTTGCCGCCGTCGCGTCCGGCGACCACAGCCGTGATTGTGCTCATGAGGCGCCTCCGTCGACGGTTCGGGCACCGCCAGGGTGCGGCAGGCCATGCCGGCGAGGAGACGGATCAGGTGGGACTTCCGATCCGCCGGAACAGTCTGCCAGATCTCCGGGCTCGCCGGCCTCCGATCGCTCATGGCGACCTGCCAACCATCGTGCCAGCGACAGCAACGCGTCGCAGCCCACTCTGGGCGCCGGGTTCGGAGCAGTCAAACTTACAGAGGTGTTAGGAGTGGCGGGTTGAGGAGTGCTTCGAGGCGGCTAAGGGTGAGGTCGGGCTGGATCAGTACGAGGTGCGCTCCTGGACCGGGTGGCATCGACACATCACCTTGGCGATGCTCGCCCTGGCCTATCTGACCGTCTTGCGCAAGGCGGCTATCGGGGGGAGAAGACCCGCCCAATCTGGCCGCCGATCTGCTGCCCTTGACCGTGCCGGAGATCCGCCACCTGCTGTACCACCTCGCCATCCAGAAACCCGTCGATCCCAGCGCCGTTATCGCCTGGTCGTGCTGGCGAAGGCGGCACCAGCAACGGGCCCGGCGCAGCCACTGGAAGCGGCGTGCTCAAACCAATAAATCCCGGCTGTAGTACTAGTTTCCGGTGCAAAATCATTTTAGGGGCATTGTAGCGGCCTGGGCGGCGACGCGCCCGGCCAGGGTGCGGGCGATGCGCTCCAGGTTGGCGGCGAGGATGCCCCAGCCGACCCAGCGCCCGAGGCCGGCCTCGCCGTGGTCGGGGCAGCGGTCGAGGCCGTAGGCGCGCTGGAGCACGCTGATCCGCCCCTCGATCCCGGCGCGGAAGCGGAAGCCCTTGCGGAACCAGCGCAGGCGCTCCTCGGCGCGGCGCTCCGGCGGCACTTGGCCGGTCGCCGGAATCACCACGCGCCGGACGCCCGCCTGCTTGGCCTGGACCTCGTTGTCCCGCGAGAAGACCCCGCGGTCGGCGGCCACCAGCCGGGGCGGCCGGCCGAAGCGCCGCCGGTGCGCCTCCAGGCTCGGCATCAGGAACGGAGCGTCCTGGCCCGGCCCGTCGAGCACGCGCCAGCCGCTGACGATGCCGCCCTCGACCTCCTCGAGCCACACCTTGCGCCCGAATTCCACGGGCTTGCCGGCCTTGTGGCGGACGATGACCTGGGTATGGGGCTCGAACAGGCTGAGGATCTTGTCGCCCGCCGGCACCGCCTCGCCGTGCAGGACGCGGCGTTCGGTTTGGTCCAGCACCCGGTCCAGGCGCGGCACCATCGCCTCGAGGCGCTGGGCCAGCTTGCGGGCCGCGGGCTCGGTCCGGGTGCGCAGGGCGGCGGCGACCCGGGCGGCCTGGCGGCGGCTCTTCCGGGCCACCTCGATCAGCCGGGCATAGGCCGCCCGCATCGCCTGGGCCGCCGCGTCGCCCGTGCGCCGGCCCAGGCGGTGCAGCCGCTGGACGAGGCGGCGCGCGCTTCGGGCATGCGCCTGGAAGGCCCGCTTGCCGAGGTCGGCGGCCGAGCCCAGCACCGCCTTGGCGCGACGCACCAGCCGGCCCAGCACGCGCACGCCGTCGTCCAGCAGGGCGCTGTCGCTGGGGTGGTGGATCGTGGTCTCGACCACCGTGCTGTCGAGCCGCAGCCGGGAGCCGCGCGTCACCTTGAGGTCGCGGGCCAGCGCCACGACCCGGTCGTTGAGCGCGGCGAGCGTCGCCGGCGCGATCACCGCAGCCCAGCGCAGCAGCGTCGTGTCGGTCGGCACCGCCTCCCGGTAGACCCGGCAGAATTGGCGCAGCACCAGGCTGCCGTCGACAAACCGCACGACCTCCTCGTAGCTCCAGCCGTACAGCCGCTTGACCACGAGCAGGCGGACGATGACCTCGACCGGCGTGCTCGGCCGCCCCGCGGTCAGGCTGCGGCGCGAGCGCCGCGCCAAGTCGGCCTTGACGCCCCGCAGGACGGTTTCGTCCTCGAGCAGGCGGTCCAGTTCGCGCAGCACCGGGTCGAACCCGAAGTCAAGGTCCGGCGCCAGGGCGAACAGGTCGATGGGCGGATAGCGGTCCACGATCATGGCTGCCAACCCTCCGAAGGGCGCCCCCTCCAACCATGTCGGACCGTGGGCAACGGCCGTCCATCCCGGCCCACGGCGCCGGGACACGGCATTCCGCAGCGTTTGGCTCAAATCTTTTTGCACCGGAAACTAGTACTAGAGCGGCACCCATTCAGGTTGGGTCCAGCCGGGACAGTCGGGCCGCTGCGTTGGGCCACGGCCCAACCTACGATCGACGGCCAGCATCACCTCCGCCCTGCATCAAACCGTAGGTTGGGCCGCGGCCCAATGCAGCGCGGCGACTGGAACGGCAGGCTGCATGGTCCGCGTCAGCCCGGTGGTAAACCGCTCTGGGGAAGAAACGGCGGCCATTATCCTGCTATGGTCGGAGATGCCGCTCCCAATCCTGCCGCCCGTGCAGGACGCGGACAATCAGCAAAATATCGTCCCGGACAAGATAGACGACGACATGGGCTTGGTGGAAATATAGACGAACAGGCGGATCGAACTCCGACCGTTCCCGCGCGGCGAAAGGATGCTCGCACAGGAAGGAAAAGCATTCGATCAGTCCGGCATGGTACCTCTCAGCCTGCTCGGTTCCGAACCGGCGCATACCATACACGTAAATGCCGATGATATCCTCATCAGCCTTTTCAGTCGTCTTGAAGTTCATTCTTGCCGGGGGCTTCCGCACGGCGGCGAGCCTCGTGCAGGATCTCGCCCATGCTCCTGCCGCTGGTGCCGCTGGCAATACCTTCGTCGATCAATCCCTGCAATTCGGCGAGCCTGCCGACACGTTCCTGGTCCTTCCGGATCAGGTCGCGGACATAGTCGCTGGCATTGCTGTACCGGCCGGATCTTGCCTGAGCCTCGACCCAGTCCTTCATCGGGTCAGGCAGGGATACGTTCATGGTCGCCATCGGCTCCTCCTCGCGTTCGAGTATGGCAGATTTTGGCAGTCTTTGCCAAACCCTCCGCCATGGTCGAAACCCGGGTATAGGGATCGCGAGGATACCCGCAACGACTCCTCCCTCCTGACCTGAACACACCGCCCGGCGGCGTCCCGGTTCACCCTCCGCCTCGCCGCCGGTCACATCGCCGCGAAGGCCCGCGCCACCTCGGACAGGCTTTCCCCCGACACGTCGGGCGCCTGCATGACGGCGGGGAAGGGGCGGCCCCGGGCGACATAGCCGGCGGACAGCCCGGCGGTCCTGGCGCCGTGGATGTCCCAGGGATGGCACGCGATCAGCGCCAGCGCGCCGGGCTCCACCCCGGCCTGTCGCGCCGCGTGCTCGTAAACCTCCCGCCTTGGCTTGGACAGGCCGACATCCTCCACCGACAGGACCAGTTCCACATGCCGGATCAGGCCGGCCGCTTCCAGCAACGACCGAGTGGACGCCGCCGCGCCGTTGCTCAGCGCCACGATGCGGATACCGGCATCGCCCAGGGTCCGGAAAGCTTCCCCCGCGTCCGCATGGGGCGAAAGCCGCTTCATGCCGTCCAGCACGTCCGACCGCTGCGCCGCCGTGGCGCTCCGGCCGTGTTCCGCCAGCACCTGCTCCAGGGCCGCGTCCAGGACGCTCCGGAACGGCTGGAAGCTTCCCGTCGCGGCCAGGGCGAAGGCGTCGCGCAGGCCCTCGGCGAACCACAGTTCCAGCGCACCGGGCGGCAGTCCCAGGCCGGCAAGGGGACCTCGCAGCGGTTCGAGCGAGAAGACGGTGCCGATGATGTCGAAGGCGACGACGGCCGGACGGGAAGTCATGACTGCACCGGAGTGGTTCGGGGAATGCCCTGTCAACCGCCGGGGTATCGCCCGGTTCCCGGTCGCGCCGGGCCGGGATTGCGCGCCCGTCCCGTGTAAAAGGATTGTGTTCCTACGACGTAAGCGCTACCATGCCCGGGCCACCACCCGGAAAAGGTCCCGTCATGCCGCTCCCCACCTTTCCGACCGCAATCATGACAAATGCTGACATAAGGGGGGAGGGGGATGTCATCATCCTGTCTCGGCGGGAGCCGGGGCAGAGCGGGGCACGGGCCGCAAAATCCGCCCCTCGGCCGTCGCCCGTCATCACGGATGTATACGGATGCTGACATGAGCCGGGGGGTGAACCGGGCGGCGATCCTCTACATCTACATCCTCCAGCGGAGGACCGGCGCCCGGTACCCCTCCGGCCCCGCAAACCCCATGAATCCCGCGAACAAGGAAACGGCACCATGACCACCAAGCGCGCGCTGCTCGTCATCGACATCCAGAACGACTATTTCCCCGGCGGCAAATGGGAGCTGACCGGGATGGACAAGGCCGCCGCCAACGCCGCCCGGCTGATCGAGGCGGCCCGCGTCGCCGGCGAGCCGGTCGTGCATGTCCGGCACGAGTTCCAGTCTGCCGACGCGCCGTTCTTCGCGCCCGGCTCGGACGGTGCCCGCATCAACCCCGCCGTGGCGCCGGCCGACGGCGAGACCGTCGTGCTGAAGCACTATCCCAACGCCTTCCGCGAGACCGGGCTGAAGGACATCCTCGACCGCGACGGCATCACCGACCTGGTGATCTGCGGCGCCATGAGCCACATGTGCGTGGACGCCGCCACCCGGGCCGCCAAGGACCTGGGCTATGCCTGCACCGTGGTCCACGACGCCTGCGCGTCGCGCGACCTGGAATTCGACGGGGTCCGAGTCCCGGCCGCCCAGGCCCACGCCGCCTTCATGAGCGCGCTGGGATTCGCCTACGCGACCCTCGCCACGACCGACGAATTCATCGCCGGGGCGTGACCGGCGGGAGTCCTCCCGAAGAAATCGTTGCGGCCCGACGGGGCTATGTCACACTCGTCATGCGTCGGACGGGCCATCAAGGTTCCGCCGCCGCACCGGGTTCGGCGCCCCGGCCTGCATGGGTTCGGGACAGGCGGCTCGGCAAGGATAACGTAACGGGTCCAACGATCCGAACCGGTTCGGGAGGAACAACGATGTCCAGCACCAAGGGACCGCGGCAGCCGTCGCGGCGTGACTTCATCCGTGCCGCCGGCGCTTCCGCCGGGGCGGGCGCCGCCCTGGCCGGCGGCTTCGGCTTCGATCTCGGCTTCAGCCCCGCCTTCGCGGCCGAGATGGCCAAGGAGACCGCGCGGTCGGAAAAGCCGCTCCGGGCCGCCTTCTCCAACGCCGGGCTCCAGGCGACCTGGTGCGCCCAGGGCAAGCGCGCCGCCGAATGGTGGGGCAAGCTTCTCAACGTCGAGATCACCTGGTTCGACGGCGAGCTGAGCGCCACCAAGCAGCGCGCCGCGATCGACAACATGGCGTCCCAGAAGTGGGACTTCGTCGCGATCCAGGCGTTCGGCATCGGCACCCTGACCGCGCCGGTCAACAAGATGATCGATGCCGGTATCCCGGTGCTGGACATGGACACGCTGATCGCCCCGCTGGAGCAGATCAAGGTCCACAGCTTCCTCGCCCCCGACAACGAATTCATGGGCGCCTCGGTCACCCAGGCCCTGCTGGACGAGATCGGCGGCGCCGGGACGATCATCATGACCCAGGGCGCGCTGGGCCATACCGGCGCCCAGGGACGGGCCAGGGGCTTCGAGTCGGTGGTCAAGAAGTTCCCGAAGGTCGAGGTGCTGGACACCACGCCGGCCGACTGGGACGTGACCAAGGCGGTGCGGATCTGGGAAACCCACCTGACCAAGTATCCCAGGATCGACGCGGCGTTCTTCCATAACGACGACATGGCGCTCGCCGCCTGGAACGTCATGAAGGCCCGGGGCCGCACCGACATCAAGATCGGCGGGGTGGACGCCATGCCGCCGGCGATCCAGGCGGTCAGCGAGGGCCGCATGCACGCGACGGTGCGCAACCCGTCGTGCCGCATCCACGGCGGCGCGGTGCTGGCGGGCGTCGCGGCGGTTGTCAACGGCGAGAAGAGCGGGGAGGGCATTCCCAAGCACATCATCACCGACGGCCCCGTGGTGACCAAGGCGAACGCGCCCGGCATGCAGTGGATGCAGGACCATTACCTGATCTGAGGGGCGGAGGGTGCGCGTCCCGCGCACCTCGGGCGGCGGGGACGCCGCCCCTCCTCCCGGGCCGCCGACGCGTCTTGGCAAACCTCCTTGGAGCACCAGCATGGAAACCGACCCGGCGGCGGCAGCGCCGCCGCTCCTGGAGCTGACCGGCATTTCCAAGTCGTTTGGCGGCGTCGCGGCGCTGCGCGAGGTCGACTTCACCCTGCGCGCGGGCGAGATCCACGGTCTCGTCGGCGAGAACGGGGCCGGCAAGAGCACCTTGATGAAGATCATCGCGGGCGTGCATGCGGACTATGGCGGCACCTTCCGGATCGACGGGCGGGAGCGCCGGTTCCGCTCCGCCCGCGACGCGCTGAAGGCCGGCATCGGCATGGTCCACCAGGAACTCAGCATCGTGCCCGACCTGTCGGTCGCGGAGAACGTGTTCCTGGGCAGCCAGCCGGTCCGCCGCTTCGGCGTGGTCGACTGGCGGCGGATGAACCTCCTGGCGGCGGAGCACCTGCGCAGCCTGGGCATCGACGTCGATCCCCGGACGCCCATCGGCGCGCTGCCGATCGGGCTCCAGCAGCTGATCGAGATCAGCCGCGTGCTGTTCTCGGGCGCCCGGATCATCATCCTGGACGAGCCGACCTCCGCCCTCTCCCCGCCGGAGATCGAGCGGCTGTTCGGCCTGCTGCGCGGGCTGCGGGCGTCCGGGAAGAGCATGATCTTCATCTCCCACTTCCTGGACGACATCCTGGACGTGTCGGACACGGTGACGATCTTCCGCAACGGCCGGAAGATCGTCACCGCGCCGGCCGCCGGGGCCTCCAAGGGCTGGGTGATCGAGAACATGATCGGCGCCGGCCACGAGGACCTGGAGGAGAGCTACACCTCGGAGCTGATGCTCGACAGCAAGCCCGACGCCGAGGTGGTGCTGACGGCGTCGGGCCTGGGCCACGGCCGGGCGTTCCGCGACGTGACGCTCGACGTGCGGGCGGGGGAGGTGCTGGGCATCTACGGCTTCATGGGCTCCGGCCAGCTGGAGCTGGCCCGGGCGCTGTTCGGCAAGCTGCGGCCGGACACGGGCACGCTGACCATCGGCGGGCGGCGGGTCGTGCTGAACGGCACGGCGGCGGCGAAGCGGGCAGGAGTCGCCTTCGTGCCGGAAAGCCGGCGGTCCATGCTGTTCGCCCATGAACCCGTGTACCGGAACATGTCGATCTCCATCCTGGAGCGGCTGCATCCGGTGTTTCTGCGGCCGGCGGCCGAGCGGGAGATCGCCGGGCGGCACGTCGCCAGCCTGGGCATCCGGCCGCCGCGCGTGGACCAGCCGCTCGGCACCCTGTCCGGCGGCAACCAGCAGAAGGTCGGGCTGGCCAAGTGGCTGACATACCTGCCCAAGGTGCTGGTGCTGAGCGAGCCGACCCGCGGCATGGACGTGGGCGCCAAGGAGGACGTGGTCAGGATCGTGCGGTCGCTCCGCGAGCAGGGCGTCGGCATCGTCGTGGTGTCGAGCGAGCCGGAGACCGTGCTGTCCCTGGCCGACCGCATCCTGGTGATGAAGAAGGGCGAGGTCGCCCGCGAGTTCGCCGGCGAGACGGTGAGCAAGGACAGATTGCTGGACGCCGCCTGAACAGAGTCATTTTCAAGGAACCGACATGAGCGCACGCGTGACCGAAACCGACCGGGCCGGCAGCGGGAACCGATCCCCAGTGATGAGCTGGCTGCGCGGGCGGCTGAGCAACATAGCGCCCTTCATCACCCTGCTGTTCCTGGTCGCCTTCTTCTCCATCGCCAGCCCGTCCTTCGCGACGCTGGACAATGTCGGCAACATCCTCAACCAGATCTCCATCACGGCGATCATGGCGGTGGGCCTGACCTACGTCATCCTGTGCGCCGAGATCGACCTGAGCGTCGCCAGCGTCGCCAACGCCACCGGCATCGTGCTGGCCTATTTCACGCTCCAGGACAGTTACGCCAACATCGCCCACGTGCCGATGCCGGGCTGGGTCGCCATCCTGTTCGCGTTCGGCGCCTGTTTCGCGCTGGGGGCGGTCAACGCCTTCGGCGTGACCCGGATCGGCATCCCGTCCTTCATCATGACGCTCGCCATGCTCCAGATCGGGGCGGGAATCTGCGCCATGCTGGTGCGCGGCCAGATCGCCTACAACGTCCCGCCGCTGGTCCAGACCCTGGGGCAGCAGGCGCTGGGGCCGGTGCCCTATGTGGTGATCGTCGCGGCGGCGTTCCTGCTGGTCGGGCACCTGGTGCTGACATACACGCGGTTCGGCCGGTACGTCTACATGGTCGGCGGCAACCGGGAAGCGGCGGAATATTCCGGCGTCAACGTCAAGCTGGTGATCGCCTCGGTCATGATCATCTCCGCCGTCTGCTCCGGCGTGGCGGGCATGGTCGGCGTGGCCTATTTCGGCAGCGCCCAGCAGAACGAGTTCGACAGCTACCTGCTCGATTCGATCTCCGCCGTGGTGGTCGGCGGCACCAGCCTGTTCGGCGGGCGGGGCGGCATCGGCAACACGATCGTGGGATTGCTGGTGCTGGGCGTGCTCAACAACGGGCTGGACCACATCAACATCGACAGCTTCCTGAAGATCCTGATCCGCGGGCTGATCCTGCTGGCGGCCCTGGTCATCAACATCTACGCCCAGCGCCTGCGCACCGCCCAGGCGGCGACTACCCATTAGGTATAACCCGGTATGGCCGGCTTCGGGTTCAGGGATCGTTAACCAACGGATGCGCAAACTTATTGCGCGACTGACCCTGCAAATACCATAGTATCGGTGATACCAGCATGTTCGACGTTGAATTCCTTTCCCCGGCCGATCGGGAGTTCGAGGCACTGCCGGAAAGCACCCGCAACGAGATCCTCGCGGCGGTGCGGAAGCTCGCGGCGGGCGGTGCGACGACGACTACGGATGCTGGCTTCGCGGTTGCCCGGGCGGCAGGGCAGGTGGCGGTCTGCCAGACCGACACGTATCTTGAAGGTATACAGGTCTTGCTGTTGGTTGATGAGAAACTCTGGGACGAAGGGGCCAAGGCGGCTCCGGACGCGGAGCAGGCGGCGGTGAACCGCGTCGTCTGGCCGTCCGGCCCCGCCTCGTTCCGCGACGCCCGCCTGAACTGCGCCGAGATCTCGGGGCTGGAGGAGGCCATCGCCCGCGAACTGCTCGACATGGGCATGGCGGAGGTGGCGGCGCTCGCGATCGGCTTCGGCTCCTGGGTCGCGGTCTGCGACCTCGACGCCCAGGGAACCGCCTCGGTGCTGCGCCTGCTGCCGCTGGCCGACTACACCGCCCTGGTCGACGACGAGGAGGCGGACCTGTTCATGGGCCTGCCGACCACCGTCCTGGACGGGATCTCCGCCACCCGGCACTGACAAGTCCGCCGGAGGATCGCCCGGGGACTGACCAGTCTGCGGAAATAGCATGGCGGTTTGACCCTCCCGGGATGTTACCCACGTCGGGAATTCTCCGTAACCGTGGGTCGCCTCCCGATGAACAGAGTGGCCGCGCAGGGCCGGAAGCCGACGCTGGCCGATGATCTCCTGATCGACGCCGAGGATACTTCCGCCTCCGAAACGAAATTGCCCCGCCGCATCCTGCTGCTGGGGGCGGCGCTGGTGCTGGTGGCGCTGAACCTGCGCCCGGCGCTGTCCAGCCTCGGGCCGATCCTGCCGGAGGTGATCCGAGACACCGGTGTCTCGGCGTTCGGCGCCAGCATCCTGACGACCGCGCCGGTCCTCTGCCTGGGGCTGGCCGGCTTCCTGGCGCCGCGCACGGCGCGGCGGCTGGGCACGGAGCGCGCGATCGCGCTGTTCCTGCTGGTCCTGGCGGCGGGAACCGCGCTGCGCGGCCTCGCCGGCTTCCCGGGATTGCTGGCCGGATCGATCGTCGCCGGCCTCGGCATCGGGGTTATCGGCGTGCTGCTGCCGGGCTTGGTCAAGCGCGACTTCCCGGCCCATGCCAGCCTGATGACCGGCGTCTACACCATGGCGCTGTGCGCCGGCGCCGCCGGCGCCGCCGGGTTGACGGTCCCGCTCCAGGCGGCGTTCGACGGAAGCTGGGCCGCGGCCCTGGCCGCCTGGGGCCTGCCGGCGCTGGTCGCGGCGCTGGTCTGGTTCCCGCTGGCGGACCGGAGCGGGCGCGGCTCGGCCCGGCCGCCGACGCTGCCGGTGTTCGGGCTTTGGCGCGACCCGCTGGCTTGGCAGGTCACCTTCTACATGGGCCTGCAATCGGCGGTCGCCTACATGGTGTTCGGCTGGCTGGCGCCGATCCTGCGGGACCGCGGCCTGGACCCGGTCATGGCCGGGCTGGTGGTCTCCTGCTCGATCATGGTCCAGATCCCGGCGGCGCTGGCCGCCCCGCTGCTGGCGACCCGCCGCCCGTCGCAGAGCCTGGCGGCGGTCATCCTGATGGGCTCCACCCTGGCGGGGATCCTGGGCTTCTTCCATGCGCCGCTCGGCTCGGTCTGGCTATGGGCCGTGCTGCTGGGGATCGGGCAGGGCGGCAACTTCGCGCTGGCCCTGACCATCATCGTGCTGCGCTCGAAGGACAGCCACGTGGCGGCATATCTTTCTGGCATGGCGCAGAGCGTAGGATACACCCTGGCCGCCTGCGGGCCGCTGGGGGTCGGGCTGCTGCACGACTGGACCGGCGGCTGGCACGCGGTCGGCCTGCTGTTCGTCGGCGTCTGCCTGGTCGCGGCCCTGTTCGGCATCGCCGCCGGGCGCGACCGACACGTCCTGCCGTCCCGGCAAACCCCTTGAAGCATCGATCATGCCGTTCATCCTGATCCTGGGCCTGGCCGGCTTCGCCAGCGCCCTGTCCCTGCGGGCCACCGACCCGCTGCTGCCGGTGCTGGCGGACGACCTGGGCGTGACCCTGCGGGAGGCGGCGCTGCTCGCCTCCGCCTACACGCTGCCCTACGCGATCATGCAGCTCGTGCTCGGCCCGGTCGGCGACGCGATCGGCAAGATCCGGCTGATCCGCATCTCGCTGGCGGTCCTGACGGTCGGGCTTGCGCTGTCGGCGCTGGCGCCCGGCTATGGCAGCGTGCTGGCGGCGCGGGCGCTGGCCGGCGGCTTCGCGGGCGGCGTGATCCCGGCCTCCATGGCGCTGATCGGCGACCGGGTCGCCTATGCGGAACGCCAGTTCTCGATCAGCCGCTTCCTGGTCGCGGTGATCTTCGGCCAGCTCTCCGGCTCCGCCATCTCGGGCGCCCTGGCCGAGGTGGCGGGCTGGCGCGCGGTGTTCGCCCTGTCGGCCGTCGTGGCCGGGCTGGCCCTGGCGGCCTCACTGCTGTTCCTCCACGGCGAGCGGACCCGGGGCGAGCTGTCGCTCGGCGGCTCGATCGCGCGCTATCGGACGGTGCTGGCGAACCCGGCCTCGCTGTTCGTCTTCGCCACGGTGGCGGGGGAGGGGATCCTGATCTTCGGCGTTTTCCCCTTCGTCGCCCCCATGCTGGTGCCCCATGGCGGCACCGGCTCGCTGGAGGCGGGGATCGCCATCTCCGGCTTCGCGGTCGGCGGCATCCTCTACAGCCTGGTGGTGCGCCGGCTGGTCGCCGGCCTGGGCCAGTGGGGCATGATGCGGATCGGCGGCGCGGTGGCGGGCCTCGCCTACATGCTGGTCGCCACGCCGCTGCCCTGGACCGCAGTCGCCGGCCTGTTCGTGGTGGCGGGGTTCGGCTTCTACATGCTGCACAACACCATGCAGACCCAGGCGACCGAACTGGCTCCCGGCGCCCGCGGCTCCGCGCTGGCGCTGTTCGCCTCGTCCTTCTTCCTGGGCCAGGGGCTCGGGCCGATCCTCGGCGGCCCGATCTCCCACGCCTACGGCTTCGGCACCCTGTTCGTCCTGTCCGGACTGCTGATCGTCGGCCTCGGCACGGGAGCGGCTTGGCTGATCAAGTCGCGCTAAAGGAGCAGGGCCTTCTCGCGGTGAACCTCGCCGGACATCCTGGCCGTTTCCCGCTGGTCCATGACTTGGCGCAGCTTCGGGAAATCGACCTCCTCCTCCTGGTCGACATGGTGTTCGATCAGCCGCCTCAGTTCCCCGGCACGGGTCCGCCAGCGCGGATCGTCCTTGGGGATCTGCTCCAGGGCGTAGAGGTGCATCTTCATCTCGGCATGCTCGCTGTAGAGCTGCCTCGTATGCTCGACGGCCTGGGCGCGGTCGTGGAGCAGCGGGTAGACCACGTCCTCCTCCGCCATGGCGTGGGCGGCCAGGCGGTGCTTCAGGCGGAGCAGCAGTTGCGTCCGGTCGAAGACGGCATCGTCGGGGCTATGCTCCATCCGGTCCAGCAGCGACAGGATGACCCGGTGGTCGCGCGCCAGCGCATCGAAGGCGTCCCGGCCGGCGGAAGCCCGGGCCGTTCCCGCCGCCTGCGCCACGACCGGGGGCAGCAGCCGGCTGGCGATCAGGGCCGCCGCGGCGCCGCCGGCGAAGGCCAGGATGCCGCGCATCGAAATCCAGTCCGCATCTCTCCGCATCACGTGTTCTCCCCGTCTGTTCCGAAGTCTCGAGAACCGCAACAGGGATCGAGCGGGACCGTTCGGAACGATTTAGTTTCCATAAGATAGATTATGAGTTTAATACGGCGATGCCGCGGCACCGATCCGACCCGCGCAGTTCCCCCCTTCCCCGTCGGATTTCCCCGCCGGGGTTACGCCACGACGTCGCGAGAGCCAGCCGGAGCCGAACCGCCCCATCGGCCGATCGTGTGAAAGCGGGCGGGTTGAAGAAACTCTGGCGTCGTGGCGGGCCAAGGCGCCAATTTCGCCATGTCCGGGGCGACCGCGTGCAGGGCGGCCTGCACTTCGGGGTCCGCACTCGCGGTCGCGAGGGCATCCGGATCGGTCCAGCGGAGTTGGCCTGCCTCGAAGCGGGCATAGATGCGCCCCGTGCCGCGGTCGGCGAAGTTCACCCGGGAAAATTTCCGTATGCAGCGGGCTAGATATCCCGCGTTGTTCTCCGCGGCCATCGTCGCCTGGTCCGGATAGACCTCCTCCCGCCGGCGGGCATCGACGTTGATCTTCCGGTATCGCTCCAGGTTGAGTATGCAGCGGACGTCCAGGATGTTCATCTCGCCGCTCCAGCCGAACGCGGCCGTGAGAGGCACCTCTCCGCGCGGGACGCTGTTGTCAAGGAACTCGAAGTGGACGGACATGTTCAGGTCCAGCGCGCGGCCGAACAGGATGTTCTGCATCCCCGTATAGGCCTCCACGTTGTGCGCGAGCAGATCGTCCACCGACTTGTACCGGCCGACTTCCAGGCCGCGCTGCCAAGCGCGCTCGACCGTCTCCTCGGGGGGAGTCACCATGAACAGATAGCACAGCAGGTTGCCGAAGCGGGACGGCAGGTGCTTGCTTTCGTCCGAATGGAGCGCAAAGCTGTCGAAGCGGAAGCGGTCGATCAGGAGGTGCGAGGTCTGCCGCTTGTCGCCCTTGCGTACGAGATGGGCATCGAGCTTCCGATCGATCAGCGTGACTTCCTGGCTGGTTAGCATCCCCGCATACTTGTACAAGGCACCCAGTGAATCGAAATCGAGCAGGGCCTTCCGCCAGGTATCGGGGCTTATCAGCGCGAAGTCGTTCCACTGGATTCCCATCTTCGCGGCCAGCTTCCTTTGCAGGGGCCGCATCGTGCTCTTCCCCGAGGCGGAAGCGCCTTTGGTCAGCATGGTGACCGGCCGATCCTGGGCGGGGATCTGCCGGAATCCTTTCCGTTGCGCGACGTCGCGGATTTTCGGCTCGAGGAACTGACCAATGACCCTGCCGCCATAGTCGTTGCAGGCGAGGCCCAGGGCGAGGGACGGAAGAAACGTGTGCTCTCCCAGGATCCGGCCGTGCTTCAGGCGGGTAGCCGAAGCGACCCTCACGAGCGACCGGAAGGCAGCCTTGTCCAGCGCCGCCTCGCTCGCGTGCGCCCGCATGCTCCACGTGCGGACGACCCGCTCGTCGCGGTCCCATTCGCTTTCCACCGCGGGTGCCGCCGCGACGCCGGGCGACCTGCGGAACCAGGTCCAGAGACCGCGCGGAGCCGCGTCCCGCTCCCTGCCGGGATCGGTCGAGGAACGGCGGAACGAACCCGACAGTTCGCTTCCGATGAAGGTCTCAAGCTCGGATCTCGCCTGACGGTACAGGTCGTCGAGCTGGGATCGGTGCGGTTCGACGACCAGCGTCATGAGCGTCTGCGTCATGCGCCGCAGGTTCATGCCCAGGCTGCTGACGCTGGCGTCTTCGGGATCGGGGATCTCGTAGTCCGCCGTGACCCGTACCAGCACCTCGTGCAGGGCCAGCCGTTCCGGCCGGAAGATCGCCAGATCCTCCAGCGACAGTCCGGTGACGTCCCGGAGTTCCATGGCTTGCGCGATGTTGTTGAAGGAGTTCTCCGGCCGGAAAATGGTCGAGAGTGCCAGCAGTTCGCGCGTGAACCCCGACTGGATGCCTGGATTCCAGGGGCCTTCGGGGCGATCGTCACGACCCCTGTCATTTCTTTGCATGGTTGGGCATACCCATTCTGCAGGGGACTCCGCTCCCGACCTGCCGCCGTTCGGGAAGCCGGGGAGCGGGCAGCCGCTTCCGGTTCGGGCGGACGAGGCGATGCGGCATGATGCGGGACGCCAGCCAGGGCGACCGCCGCGCCTCGGAGACCCCCGATACCTCCGACGGTGGCAGCCGGCGCTCACCTGCCGGCGCCGCACTCTCGAAACGGGCCGTTGGCTTCGGAATGATACCGCCTTTGCTCCGGAGTGTATATTGTATATCGACAGCCCCGGTGTTCACCTGCGCAACCGGTGGTGCCGGGTTTTCGTCACGGCCACGATCGGGTCGGGGGAGAGCCGTCGGAAGAGCGGCCCCTGCCCGTCCCGCGACCCTCACGCGGGGAAGACGATTCGGGTCAGGCTGGCGCCCGGTTCCGGCAGGACCAGCTCCCCGTCGAGCTGGGAGACCAGGCCCTCGATGATCTGGAGGCCGAGGCTCGGGACGACCTCCCGCGGCATCCCCGGACCGTCGTCGGCCACGGTGAGCGAGGCGCGATGCGGGTCGAGGCGCTTCAGGTCCACCTCGATCACTCCGTGGTCGCGCCCCTTGAAGGCGTGCTTGACCGAATTGGTCATCAGCTCGGTCAGGATCAGGGACAGCGCCGTGAGCCCGCGGAGGTCCATGCGGACATCGTCGGCCTGCACGCGGCAGGCGACGTTCGAGGCGCCGGTGGCTTTCAGAAGGTCGTCGCAGAGGCCGCCGAGATAGTCGCCGAGCGGCTGGTCCAGGGCGGCCGGTTCGTGCAGCCGGCGGTGCAGCCTGGACATCATCTCCAGCCGGTGCATGGCGTCGTCGAACGCGTTCTCGGCCGACGCCGGATCGGCGGCGACGGCCGCTTTCTGAAGCATGAGCAGCGAACTGACGAAGGAGAGATTGTTGGCGACGCGGTGCTGCAACTCGGCGAATAGGGTGGTCTGCCGACGGGCGAGTTCCGCGGAGACCTCCTGCGCCGCCTTGAGACGTTCGCCCGCGCGCCTCATGGCGTGGATGATGGCTATGTCGACGCCGACGATGAAGACGTAGAAAGCCAGGGCGAGCGCCGTGTCCGCCGTGAGCCCGAAGGAGTCGAACGGCGGTATGAACCAGTACCAGGCGGCCAGGCCGCTCAGGACGGCGCACAGCGTACCCGCGCGCGTGCCGGCGACGAAGCAGGTCAGGATGACCGCGGGGAAGAAGGTGATGTAGGGGAATCCGGGCGGCAGCACGGAATGGAGCAGGAACCGCGCGAGGAGACCGACGAGGAACGCCGCCGCCGCGAAGCCGTAGCCCGGCAGGGGCGCCATCAGGACACCCGCCCGGACAGAAGGCGGTCGACCGCGGCGATCAGCTGGTTGCCGTTGACGGGCTTGGTCAGGACCGGCGCATTCCTGTGGTGCTCGGCGATCCCGCCGCCGTTCTGGTAGCCGGTGCAGAACACGAACGGCACGCCCCGATCAAGCAGGATGTCCGCCAGGGGGAGCACCGTTTCCCCGAACAGGTTGACGTCGAGCACCGCCGCCTCCGGGTCTTCGGTTCGGGCAAGCGCGAGCGCGTCCCCGACCCGGCCGACCGGCCCCAGGACGCGGAACCCCGCGTCGTTCAGGAGCTTCTTCAGGGCAAGGGCGGTCAGCGCCTCGTCCTCGACCACCAGGACCCGCCGTTCCCGGTGGTGCGGCAGGGTGGCGGCGTCGCTTTCGCGGGGTTCGGATCTTTCGGAAACGTTCCGAAGGTGCCAGACGTCGGACGGCAATACCAGCCGGCATCTCAGCCCCCGTACCTGCCAGTCCATCTCCAACCGTCCCATCAGCTGCCCCTCGATCGTCTGGCGCATCAGCGTGATGCCGAAGCCACCGGTCCCGGGCGGCATGGCTGCGGGTGGGCCGCCTTGTTCCTCCCAGTCCAGGCAGAGGCCGCCCTCCTCCGGATCGGGTCGCCATTCGACGCGCAGCCGGCCCCCCGGCCTGGACAGCGCGCCGTAGCGGGCGGCGTTGGCCGCCAGCTCGTGAAGGACCAGGGTCACCGCCTGTGCCGCCTCGGCCCGGATCGACGCTCCCGGCCCGGCCGCGTCAAGGATATTGTCCGGCCCGCGGAGGGCGTCCACCTCGCCTTCCACCAGGCTGCGGATGTCCACGCCCGACCATCCGGACGCCGCGAGGAGGACATGGGCCCGCGCCATCGCCGCAACCCGGCCCTGGACGGCTTCGGCGTAGACGGCCGGATCCTCGGCGCGGGAGAGCTGCACGATGGCCTGTACCACGGCAAGCGCGTTCTTGGCCCGGTGATCCACCTCCCGCATCAGCAGCCGAAGCCGCGTCTCCGTGGCCCGCCGGTCGGTCAGGTCGGCCGCCATGGTGACGACCAGGCGCCGCCCCCGGGTGTCATGGCCGATCGGCGCGGACCGGAACGCCCAGACCAGCGTGCGCCCGTCGGCGGCCCGGATCTCGTAGTCGCCCTCGTCCAGTGGACCGTCGAGTTCGTAGAGCCGGTCGATGTCCATGCGCACCGTGTCCATCCGCTGGCCATAGGCGCGCGAGGTCCAGTCCGCCACGGTCCCGATCTCGTGGGCGGCGTACCCGGTCAGGTCGAGCCAGGCATGGCTGACCAGGGAGATTTCGCCGTCTTCGGCGTGCACCATGACGGGAAACGGCGCCTCTTGGACCACGCGGCGCAGGCGCTTCTCGCTTGTCCGTGCCAGGGCTTCGGACCGGTCCAGCCGGGCGGCGTGCAGGATCACGGCCGCCGCGAGGACCAGGGCGGTGAGCGCTGCCACCAGCACCATCCGGAATTCCGACCCGTAGATGCCGGAGTTCACGCCCCGGTCGAGGAGCCAGGCCGCCCCGAACGGTCCGGCGACGGCGATGGGAAGGAGAGTCCGGGCCGTGGCGGCACCCGGCCCCGGTCCGGTCAGCCAAGCGATCGACCTGGAGTTCGGCGCCAGGGCGAAGGTGCCGGCCGTCAGCGCCAGCAGGGCCAGGGCGGTCGGCAGGGCCATGGCGGTGGCGAAGCCGGTCCCCCGGAGAACATCCGCGCCGATCATGTAGCCCGCCCCGGCCAAGGCGGGCGGAAGGGCGCCCAGCGCCGCGAGCCACGGCGCCGGAAAGCCCCTTCCCCACCCTCTTCCGGAAACCGCGATCCCGAGGGCGGTCGGCAACAGGCTGAGCGCGGTAGCCCAGGCCATGCGGCCCGGGGTCGGGTGGCCCGCGGTGACGGCGACATCGTCGAAGATCCGAATACTGTCCAGGGGGAGCGGAATACCCGCCGCATAGGCCAGCAGCGTCCATGCCGCGACGGCCGCGACCGCTCCGGCGGACAGCGTCGCGACGATGCCCGCGAGGCGTCCGGGCAAGCTCCGCGCGCCGAGGCCGAGCGCCGCGAGGCACAGGCACACGGCGGTCAGGGGAAGCATCTGCAGGCTTTCCGGTACCGGCCCGGCGGTGATCCACCCTGCGATCCGGCCGGCGATGGAGCCCCCGGCGATCAGGGCCGCCAGGGCGGCGCACAGGCGCGCGACGATCCTGGCCCTGGCCGTCACGTCCATGGCCAGGCTTTCGGCCCGCCGGTGCGCCGCGCGGCCGGAGCGCGGCGGGCACTCCCATCCGGACCCAGGGCTGTTCAGTTCTCGCTATGAGAGGCGATATGCGAGCGCATTGTCGAAGTTGAGCGCGTTGACGTAGAGTTCGCGGGCGATGTTCTGGACGCCGTTGGCCCGCAGGATGTTGATCGCGAAGCTGCGGAACCGGGCGACGTGGGTGGGCTTGACGCGGGTTCGGCTGGCGTCCTCGCCGAACGTGACGTCGCGGACCCAATGGCTCCGGTTTTCAATCGCCCAGTGCCCCCGGACCGCCCGTCCGAACGCCTCGGCGCCGAGCGCGACCTGGCAGGCGTAGAACGAGACGTCCTCGGTGGCGTGCCACAGGCCTGACCTGGTGTCCTTGTGCCAGGTCAGGCGGGCGACGCGGGCGGCGCAGACGATTAGGCCGTCCCATTCGGCGTCGAGTTTGCCCCGGACATCGAAGGTCTCGACCGTGCGGGTCTCGTGGCGGCCGTGGCCCTTGGGATCAACGCTCCTGTGGCTTTCGGCCGGGGGCTGGGTGGCGGCGATGGCCTCGAGCGTGGCCAGCAGGGTCGGCTGGTTGGCCTTGACCTGGGCGAGCAACGCGTTGCCGGTGTCGCGGGCCGCCTCAAAGGTTTTTTTGACAGTGCAGCGCGTCGGCGGTGAACAGCACGCCGCTCAGGCCGAGCTCCGCGATCAGGCGCTGGGCCGCCGGGATCTCGTTGCTCTTGTCGTCGATCTCGCTGTGCGCCAGCAGGATCGCCGCCTCCGAGGCGAACGCGCTGAGCGCCTGGGCCGCCTTGCGGTCGTTGAGGTGGTCGAAGCTGCCCTTGAGCGTCTTGCCGTCGAGCGCGATCGCCGGCATCCCGCCCTCGGGGCGCGCCAGCAGGCTGGCGGCGTGCCGGCGGAACGCCCGCTCCAGGGCGTCGGCGTCGAGGTCCTGGAGCACGGTGCGCAGGGTGTTGACCGATGGCGCCCGCCTCAGGGCGACGCCGAACAGCTCGTTGAGCAACTCCCGGCGCTGCTCCAGGAAGACGATGATGCGGCGGTACGAGGTCGCGCCGGACAGCAGCGCCAGCACGGTGAACAGCAGCAGCGGCGCCAGCGGGTAGCGCTTGCCCGCCGCGCGCCGCGGATCGGGAACCTCGCCCAGGGCCGCGAGAAGCCGGCCGAACGGTACCATGGCAACCCCCAAGTCCAGGAATTGCCGAGCAAGGATTCACACATTCGCGCGAGATGGTAGACTCTTTCTACGCTGCTTCACACCCCGCCAGGACTCGCTGCGCGCGAGTCAGGCGCGCAACGGGGAGAACTGAACAGCCCTGCATCCGGACCGAAGGCGTGCATAAGGTTCGACGTCCCATGAAACATCAGCTGATTTTATGTAATAGCTGCTCTATCGGGAGCATGGTTTTAACGAATTTATTCATTTTCTTCTTCTGCAACAGGATTTCTCAACAATGTCAGCGACCTGCATCTTGTTCACTCGCAAATCCGGAGTAGGTTTTGATTATGGATCTGAGCGGCGCAAGATCAAAATATTAGTTATCTCATGATTTGCCCTGCCGTCAGACCGGATGAAGCAGCGCCAGGACCACGGTGATGCTGACCACGGACAGCAGGGTCGTCAGCATGACGGCATTGACGGCGCCGGCGACATAGCAGCCGAACTGGTGGGCTTGCAGGTACACGTTGGCTCCGGCAGGCAAGGCGGCGGTGACGGTCGCCACGGCGACGGCCTCGGGCGACAGGCCCGCGACCTTGGCCGCCAGCAGCCAGACGACCAGGGGATGCAGCACCAGCTTGAGGACGGCCACGGTGAGGGCCTCCACCAGTTCGCCGCCGATGCGGAGCGCGCTCTGGGCCTGCGCGGCGCCCAGCGCGATCAGGGCGGTCGGCGACGCCGCGGCGGCGAGCATCGCGGTCATCCTGTCCAGCGGCTCCCAGATGCCCAGGCCGGTGAAGCTCCAGGCGAGGCCGCTCACCAGGCCGATGATGATCGGGTTGGACAGGGTCTCCTTCACCGCGGGCAGGACGATCGACATCAACCCCCCGGAATGTCCCCGCCCGACGGCGATCAGGACCGTGGTCACCGGAAGCAGGATGAGCGAGTGGAAGGCGATGATCTTGGTCTGGAGGACGACGCCCTCGGGACCGAAGGCGGTCTGGATCAACGGAAGGCCGAGCAGCACGGCGTTGGAATACATCGCCGCCATGCCGAACACGCCGAGCTGGTCGAGCCGCAGCCGGAACAGCGTCCGGCCGCAGGCGAGCGCCAGGGCCAGGATGACCAGGCAGCCGCCGAAATAGGCCAGCGCTATGGCGGGTTCCATGTTCCGGGCCGTCCCTTCCGCCGCCGTGGAGCGGAACAGCAGCACGGGGATCATCAGCCAGGTCGCCGCGTTGGCGACGCCGCGCACCGCCGCCGGCGGCAGGATCGACGTCCGCCCGGCGACGTAGCCGACCAGGATCAGGCCGAACACCGGCAGAATGATGTTGATGAAGATCATCATGGGGATGTCGGTTTCCTGGATTGGGCCGTCGGACCCGCGTCCCGGCACGGCGCGGGGGTATGGCGCGGGCCGGTCGAGGCGGGTTAGACAGGGACTCCGCACCCCACAAGCGAGGAACACAGAGATGCGCACTGCCCCTTACGGAGCCTGGAAGTCGCCCATCACGACGGACCTGATCGTCGGCGAGGCGGTGGGGCTAAGCGAGCTTTGCGTGGATGGCGGCGATATCTACTGGATCGAGGGGCGGCCCTCGGAGAAGGGCCGGAGCGTCATTGTGAAGGGGAGCGCCGACGGTGTCATCCGCGATCTGCTGCCGCCGCCGTTCTCCTCCCGCAGCCGCGTCCACGAGTATGGCGGCGCCAGCTACGTGGCGGCCGGCGGCACGGTCTGGTTCGTGAACTTCGCCGACCAGCGGATCTGGCGGCTGGACGAGGGGGCGGAACCGGTTCCCGTCACCGTCGGGGACGCCGGCTGGCGCTTCGCCGACCTGGTGCTCGACGCGCCGCGCGGCCGGCTGATCGCGGTCGGCGAACTGCACGGGGAGTCCGGGAACGGCGAACCGCTCAATGTCCTGGTGTCGGTCCCGGCCAGGCCGCCCGCGCTGGCGGCGCCGGAGAAGATCGCGGCCGGGGCCGACTTCTACGGGGCGCCCCGCCTCTCCCCGGATGGCGGCCGGCTGGCCTGGATCGAGTGGAACCACCCCAACATGCCCTGGGACGGGACCAGGCTGATGGTGGCGGGGGTGCGGGACGACGGCACCCTGGCCGATCCCCTGGAGGTGGACGGCGGGGACGACGTCGCCGTCGTGCAGCCGTCCTGGTCGCCGTCCGGCGCGCTGCACTACGTCTCGGACCGGAGCGGCTGGTGGAACCTGGTCCGCTGGGGCGGTACGGGAACCGGCGCCGATGCCGGGGTCCCGCTTCTCCCCATGGCGGCGGAGTTCGCCCGCCCCTACTGGAACTTCGGCCAGGCGACCTACGGCTTCGCCGGCGACCTGATCGCCGCAGCCTTCACCCGCGACGGATTCTGGTCCCTGCTGACCGGCATCGGCGACGGGCTGACTCCCCGGGCCGCGGACATCCCCTACGACCAGATCGGCGCGGTCAGGCCGATGGTCGGCGGCGGCATCGCGCTGCTGGCGGGAAGCGGCAGGGAGCCGGGCTCGGTCGTCCTGCTGACCTCCGACGCCGTCCGGGTCCTGCGCCGCTCGGCGCCGGTCGACCTGCCGGAGGGGACGATTTCGGTCGCCCGATCGATCGAATTCCGGAGCGCCGGCGGGCGGACCGCCTATGCCTTCCATTATCCCCCGACCAGCGCCGACCACCGGGCGCCCGACGGCACCCGGCCCCCGCTGCTGGTCAAGAGCCACGGCGGGCCGACCTCGGCGGCGTCGCCGCAGCTGAGCCTGCCCATCCAGTACTGGACCAGCCGCGGCTTCGCGGTCGTCGACGTGAACTATGCGGGATCGAGCGGCTTCGGGACCCCGTACCGTCGGGCGCTCGACGGCGCCTGGGGCGTGGCCGACGTGGAGGACTGCGTTGCGGCCGCGACATACCTGGTCGGCCAGGGACTCGCCGACCCCGACCGGATCGCGATCACCGGGGGCAGCGCCGGCGGATACACCACCCTGTGCGCCCTGACCTTCACCGACCGGTTCCGGGCGGGGGGAAGCCATTACGGCATCTCGGACCTGGAGGCGCTCTATCACGACACCCACAAGTTCGAGTCCCGCTACCTGGACCGGCTGATCGGGCCGCTGGAGACGTCGGGCGATATCGTCGAGGCGCGGTCGCCGATCCATCATCTCGACCGGATCGACTGCCCGGTCATCCTGTTCCAGGGTCTGGACGACAAGGTCGTTCCGCCCAACCAGGCCGCCATGATGGCCGACGCGCTCCGCGCCAAGGGCCTGCCGGTCGCCCTCCTGACCTTCGAGGGCGAGGGCCACGGGTTCCGGCAGGCGGCGACCATACGGCGGACCCTGGAGGCCGAACTGTGGTTCTACGGCCGGATCTTCGGCTTCGAGCCGGCCGACGCGATCGACCCCGTCGAGATCGACAACTGGCCCGGCTGACCGGCGGAGAGCTCGAAAAAAGGGAGGACCGGCCCGCCGCGGGCCGGTCCTCCCAGGTTGCCCACACGGGTGGGTATTCCTTGATCTACTCGGGATCTACTCGGGATCTACTCGGCGAGCGAGGCTGCCGGGCGGCTGGCCGGCGCGGTACCGCCGACGGAGTTCTCCTGCATGATCCGAGCCCTCATCGGCTTTAGGACGAACAGGGCCAGCACGGCGGCGAGCGCGTTGACGCCGGAGGCCAGCACGAAGACCATGTCCCAGCTTCCTGTCGCGGTGGCGATTACGCTGCTGATCGGGACCAGGAGGGCCGCGGTGCCCTTCGCGGTGTAGAGCAGGCCGGCGTTGGATGCCGCGTATCTGGAGCCGAAGGTGTCGCCGCAGGTCGCCGGGAACAGGCTGAAGATCTCGCCCCAGGCGAAGAACACCAAGCCGGTCAGGAACACGAACGCCATCGGGTGATGGCCCCACTTGGCGAGCGCCAGGATACCGACCGCCTCCAGGGCGAAGGCGATGAACATGGTGTTCTCGCGGCCGATATGGTCCGAGACCCAGCCGAAGAAGGGACGCGTGACACCGTTCAGCACCCGGTCGATCGCCAGGGCGAAGGTCAGCGCCGGCAGGGTCAGGCCGACCAGCGTGATCGGGGTTTCGGCCAGGCCGTAGTCCTTGGCGATCGGGCCGATCTGGGCGGTCGCCATCAGGCCGCCGGCCGCCACCACGGTGAACATCAGGTACATGATCCAGAACACGGGGGTCTTCGCCATCTCGACCGGCGTATAGTCGCGTCGGCTCTGCCCCACCTTCCCCGGGCGGGCGCTCGGCAGTTCCGCGGCCCGGGGGGCGCGCAGCAGGAAGGCCAGGAGGAAGACGGAGCCGCCCTGGATCAGGCCGAACACCATGAAGGTGTGCTCGTACCCGGACGACGCGATCATGTTGGCGATCGGGATGATGGTCAGGGCCGACCCCGCGCCGAAGCCCGCCGCCGTGACGCCGGCGGCGAAGCCGCGGCGGTCCGGGAACCACTTCAGGGCATTGCCGACGCAGGTGCCGTAGACGGCGCCCGCGCCGATTCCGCCGACGGCCGCGGCGAAATAGAGCATCGCAAGCGAGTCCGCGACGGAATTCAGCATCCAGGCGATGCCGCACAGCAGGCCGCCGGCGATCGTGACGATCCTGGGGCCGTAGCGGTCGACGAACCAGCCCTCGATCGGCACCAGCCAGGTTTCGGTCACGATGAAGATGGAGAAGGCGACCTGGATTCCCGTCAGTCCCCAGCCATGCTTGGCATCCATGGGACTGACGAACAGTGTCCAGCCATATTGAAGATTGGCGACCATGGCCATGCAGATGACGCCGACGATCAGTTGCAGCCAGCGGCCGCCGGGCGGACCGCTGGTATTCGCTACCTGATTATTGAGCATTTTCACTCCCTCGTCCTGTACCGACGATTGTCTGTTCTCTTGCCTGATCTCTGGTCGTCCGCGCCGCGGCACGGACATTCAGGTCTTCATGGTGCGGTAGTTGGCATACGGTATTCTGAACTCGGAATACGAAATACCTTTCGGCCCGGCCGCGCAAGGGCGCCGACCGCGAAAAACAGACTTTTCGTTCCGCTTTGCGAGAAACCTCTCCGCGATGCGGGAGAAAAGCTGGTGGCCTGCCCGGAAGCGATCTGGCCGCCCGCTTCCTGATGCCCCCTTACTGTCACCGCTCAACTCTGGTAGTTGGTATAACGTATGCCAGATTGCCGCCGTCATGGGCTTCAAGGCCCGGGCGATTTGCATCGAACCCAGGAAGCATCGAACTCAAGAAAACGAACGGAGGAAACGATGAAGGCCGGCGACATCATGACCCGCAGCGTCATTACGATCGATGCGGACAGTACCGTCGCGGAAGCGGCGAAGCGGATGCTTGAGCACCGGATCAGCGGCATGCCCGTCGTCGACGGCCAGGGCCGCGTCATCGGCGTCATCAGCGAGGGCGACCTGTTGCGGCGGGCCGAAACCGGGACCGAGACCCAGGGCAAGGGCCGCGGCTCGTGGTGGCTCGGTCTCGTCGCGAGCGCCTCGTCGCAGGCGGACGCGTTCACCAAACAGCACGGCCGGGCCGTCCGCGACGTGATGAGCGCCAACGTGATCAGCGTCGACGAGGACGCCGCCCTCAACGAGGTGGTCGAACTGATGGAAAGCCGGCGGATCAAGCGGGTCCCGGTCACCCGCGACCGTCAGGTGGTCGGCATCATCAGCCGGGCGAACCTGATGCGCATCCTGACGACCCTGGAACCCGGAACGGCCGCCCCGTCGGCGGACGACAAGACGATCCGCGAGCGGGTGCTGAAGGCCTACGCCGAGCAGCCCTGGGCGCCGGACTTCGGCGAGAACGTCGTGGTGAAGGACGGCGTCGTCCACCTCTGGGGCGCCGTGCGGACCGAATCCCAGCGGCAGGCGCTCGTGGTCGGCGCGCGGACTGTCCCGGGCGTCCGGGACGTCGTGGACCATATCGACGTGGTCGATCCGGTCGCGGAAGGCTTCGTGGGCTGGTAATCAGCACCGCCCGCCAGGGCGGCGGGTCCCGGATCGTGCGCAGGCGCGGCCCGGGAACCGCCGCGCGGGGCAGTCTCGAACGGCGTCAGCCGAGCTCGATCTCGCCGTCGATCTCGTGGCGCAGGTCGACGCCGTCGATGGTGAGCACGACCTTGGCCGACAGGGTCTCGCCGCCCTTGATCCGACCCGACCTGATCGCCCGATCCACCGCGGCCTCGATCTCGCGCTGGGAGGTCACCCCGACGACCTTGAGAAACTTGCGGACTTCCATGTTGAAGGTGTCCGGATCCATCCTGTCTTCTCCCTGTCCGCCGTCGCACCGAACGGCGCTTGGTTGCTGCTTCGATAATCAACCTTGCACAAAGTCCGTGCACCGTACTACCCTCTCATTCTGGCATGTGGTGTACGGTATGCAAAGAATACGCAAGGCACCCGACAAGGCCCCGGAGACGCGCTCCGCCCCGCGCCCGGCGGCGACCCTGATCCTGCTGCGCGATGCGCCCGGCGGGCTAGAGACCCTGATGATCGAACGCCACGCCGGACTCGGTTTCGCCCCGGGCGCGCTGGTGTTTCCGGGGGGATGCCTCGCCGCGGAGGATCACGAGACTTCCGGAAGTTCCGGCGGCGGCGTGCATCCGGCCCGGCTGGCGGCGATCCGGGAAACCTTCGAGGAATGCGGCATCCTGCTGGCCCGGCAGCGGCATGACGGCCTCCTGCCCGATCCTGCCCGCTGTGCCGACCTGGTGGCGCGCTACCGCGCCCGGCTCCTGTCCGGCGACATCACCTTCGGCGCCCTGCTCGAGGCGGAGGGGCTGGTTCCCGCGGACGACCGCCTCGTCCCCTTCGGCCACTGGGTGACGCCGTCCGTGCGCCCCAGGCGCTTCGACACGGTCTTCTTCATCGCGGCTGTCGCCCCCGGCCAGCAGGCCGAACCCGACGGCTCGGAAATCGTGAGTTGCCGGTGGGATCGTCCGGCGAAAATCCTCGGTGAGGCGGATGCCGGCGCGGCGCGCCTGATCTTCGCCACCCGGATGAACCTGATGCGCCTTGCCGCCAGCCGCACCGTCGCGGAGGCGGTTGAGGCGGCGATGCGGCAGCCGTTGGTCAGGATCGTGCCGGAATGGATCGAAACGCCCGACGGCGCGGAACTCCGCATACCGGAAGGGGCCGGATATGGCCCCTGCGTCGTGCCGGCCGTCCCGGCGGACCTAGCTTAGGAAGGGGGCTTAGGAGGGGAAATGGCCGGCGCGGATGCCGCGCCTCAGAACCCCGTTCCGCCAATCGGGAAAGGGGCCGGGTAAGGAACGGAGCCGGTTGCGTTTGCCGACAGGTCCGTTGAAGATGAAACCGATAATAAGAGAGAAGTGGGAGGACGCGTGCAGATCAGGAAATTACGGGACGCCCCGGCGGACGGCACGCACCGGAAGGTGCTGGTCACCACCCTCTGGTTCGGTGTGCTGAGCGGGCTGTGCCACGGGGCCGTCCTGCTGCTGGCCGGATCACCCGGACCCGACCTGACGCGCATGGTCTGGACCAGCTTCTGACGGATCACTCGATCCAGAACGGCCGTTCGTGGCCTTCGCCGTGCTGGGACAGCCGGTCGGATGTCCAGAAGATGCCGTCTCCCTCGTCCTCGCCGGCGGACGCGGAGAACGGCCAGGCGGAACCGGAGGTCAGGGCGTGCGTGACGAGGCCGGCGAAAGCCATGAGGGTGAGGAGGAAGTCGGAGTTCTTCAGCATGTTCCAGGTTCCCTTGGTCTGAGGCGGTGCGCCTGTGTCGTTTGCTGCATAGCAACATAAAGGCGGAGCCGAGGGACATCAAGCGGTCTGGAATACAGAATACCAGAGGTCAGCCTTGCATCCACGGCAGGGCTGGCCTTGGCGCGTCCGCAAGTAAAACCCGGATGGCACCTCCCTCCGGCGTGGTATTCGGCCGCCCCATTCCAGTCCCGAACGCCCCTCCGGCCGCCCGGCCGGCGCCTGCCGGAGTCGCGGCCTAGTCGTTGGGCATACTCCTCGCCGCCGGGAATTGGTTTCTGTTTCAATCGATTGTCCGGCGCCGCTTTGGAATTCTCGTTCCGCATCGTGGAAAAATTATAAAACCATTTGCATCGTTGTTGGTGTTTGGCATTCAATATACCAGACACCAGAGGGCGTCACGTTGTCGCAGCCGGGAACCGGGAGGTTCGGAGGCTGCCGATACGGGATCCAGACCCTCCGGAAGGACAAAAA
Organism: Skermanella rosea; assembly: GCF_016806835.2. Classification (NCBI taxonomy): domain Bacteria; kingdom Pseudomonadati; phylum Pseudomonadota; class Alphaproteobacteria; order Rhodospirillales; family Azospirillaceae; genus Skermanella; species Skermanella rosea. The sequence goes on from NZ_CP086112.1 coordinate 546,637, forward strand.
ACACCGGACCAATAGTCGTCCATCCACACGGAGGAAATGTCCGATGCATACATCGGTTGATCAACAGGGAAGGACTCGGGCTCCTGATTCCGCCCGCACGCGATGGATACAGCTCGCCGTCGGCGTGATCTGTATGGTGGCGACGGCTAACATCCAATACGCCTGGACGCTGTTCGTGCCGGAAATCCAGGCGACCTATGGATGGGCTCGCGCCTCGATCCAGGCCGCCTTCACGATCTTCGTCGTCGTCCAGACCTGGCTGACCCCCATCGAGGGTTATTTCATCGACAAATACGGCCCGCGCGTGATGGTCGCCGTCGGCGGCGTGCTGGTCGGCCTCTCCTGGATCATCAACTCCTATGCCACCACGCTGACCGGCTTCTATGTCGGCGCCGCGGTCGGCGGCATGGGCGTCGGCTGCGTCTATTCGACCTGCATCAACAACGCGCTGAAGTGGTTCCCGGATCGCCGCGGCCTCGCGGTCGGCCTGACCGCCGGCGGCTACGGTGCCGGCTCGGCCCTGACCATCCTGCCGATCGCCGCCGTGATCGCGTCGAGCGGCTACCAGAGCGCGTTCTTCTACTTCGGCGCCATCCAGGGCATCGTCATCTTCGCCGTGGCCTGGTTCCTGCGGTCGCCGCAGAAGGGCGAGGTCAAGTACTCCACGAAGTTGTCCCAGTCCCGCCGCGACTACACGCTGGGCGAAGCCCTGCGCACCCCGGTGTTCTGGACGATGCTGGTCATGTTCACCCTGACGGTCACCGGCGGCCTGATGGCGGTCGCGCAGCTCGGCCTGATCGCCCACGACCTCGGCGTCAAGGAATTCCCGGTCAACCTCTACTTCTTCACCATGGCCGCCCTGCCCTTCGCGCTGATGCTCGACCGGGTCATGAACGGCCTGTCGCGTCCCCTCTTCGGCTGGATCTCGGACCATATCGGCCGTGAGAAGACCATGTTCATCGCCTTCACCATGGAAGGCATCGGCATCATCGCGCTGGGCTATTTCGGCCACAACCCCTACGCCTTCCTGATCCTCAGCGGCGTCGTGTTCCTGGCCTGGGGCGAAGTCTACAGCCTCTTCAGCGCCACCGCCGGCGACGCCTTCGGCACCAAGCATGTCGGCAAGATCTACGGCCTCCTGTACTGCGCCAAGGGCATCGCGGCCCTGATGGTCCCGCTCGGCAACATCCTGATGGAAGCCACCGGCACCTGGTCCACCGTGCTCTACACCGTAGCGATCATGGACCTCATGTCCGCCACCTGCGCCATCGTGATCCTGCGACCGATGCTGGCCCGCCACCACGCCCGGAACGAGCAGGAATACCGCCTCGCCAACGTCGGCCAGGCCCAGCCAGTCGGCTCGGCCACCACCTGATCCCCCCTCGAACCCAGACCTAACCGTTCGGGATCGAAACTTGCGCCGCTGCCGAAAGGCAGCGGCGCTTTTCTATGTCCGGGCGGCAGGCCGGCCGGCGGCCGGTCCGCCGGAATCCTCAGTCGGAGTCGCGGCGGGCCTGGCCGACCTTGACCGCCTGCGAAACGCGCCCGATCTCGCGCGGGTCGGTGCTGACCGTCGGATTGGGATTCTCGACCATGGTCATCGACCGGTTCGCGGTCCTGCCCGAGTTGGGATGATGGCGAACGCGGTTCCGGCGTTTCAGCTCCAGGGCGCGTTGCGCGTAGTCGGCCTGGGTGCCGCCCGATCCCGCCTTCCGGATCCGCCCGAGCTCGCGGTTGAGGCGTTTCACCGCGCCGGCGAAGATCGCCGCCTTCGCTTCCGTGCCGGTATTGTCGCGGGCGGCGGAGGCGCCTCGGGGCTCGGCCTTGCCGCGCATCTCCCGGCGCTGTTGGCGGGAGCGATCCCTCGACTTCTGGCGATATTCGCGCAGCAGCTTCAAATTGCCTGCCAATGTATCCTCGGAAAGGCCGCATATCGCGGGATAGTGTGTCTGGCTTACGACTTCGAATTCACTTGCGGTCAGCAACCGCTTCTCCGTCGAAATGGGCACACTCATCGAACTGCTCCTTCCTGTGTGAAACCCGATAACTCTCGTCATCGGACTCCCTAGTTGGAGTTGTTTCGGAGATTTCCAGCCTTGAAACGCCCGTGCGCCGGGCCTTACACCCCGATCGCCGCCTTGATGCGGTCGCGGGTCAGCGGCAGGTCGCGCAGGCGGACACCGGCGGCGTCGGCCACCGCGTTGGCGATGGCGGCCGCCGCCGGTCCCTGGGCGGCCTCGCCGGTGCCCAGGTAGGGCATCCCGGGGCGGTCGATCACGTGGACCTCGACGCTGTCGGGCACCTGGTCGAAGCGCAGCACCCGATAGCTGCTCCAGTCCCGGCTGGTGATCCGGGTCCGGTCGAAGGTCGCGCGCTCCAGCAGCGTCCAGCTGGCGGACTGGATGATGCCGCCCTCGGTCTGGTTGCGGATGCCGTCGGGGTTGACCGCCTGCCCGCTGTCGATCGCGGAGACGGCGCGCACCATCCGGACGGCGCCGGTCTCCCGCTCGACCGTGACCTCCACGGCGACCGCGCAGTAGGCCGCCAGGTTCTTGTAGCGGGCGAAGCCGAAGCCCCGGCCCCGGCCGGCGGGGAGATCGCCGGCGGCGGGCCAGCCGAAGCGCTCGGCGGCCAGGGTCACCACGTCGCGCGCCCGCGGGTCCTCCAGGTGGCGCAGCCGGAACTCCACCGGGTCGGCCCCAGCCTCGCGCGCCAGCTCGTCCATGAAGCTTTCCAGCGCGAACACGTTCATGTAGCCGCCCAGCGCCCGCAGGGCGGAGACGCGCAAGGGCATCTCCGGGATGAAATGATGGGTCACCCGGGCATTCGGCAGCGCGTAGAGCGGGATCGCGTTGCGGTCGCCGCCGCCGGCCGGCTGGGGAATCGGCTTGGGCGGATCGGGCTGGAAGGGCCGGGCCAGGTGCCAGGCCGGCATCAGGGCCCCCGCCCCGCCCGGCCGGGTCGAGTGGGCGTTGCTCCAGACCTCGTAGCTCCAGTCGACGATCCGGCCCTCGGCATCGAGCGCACCCGCCGCGCGCGACAGCATGGCCGGGCCGAACGGTTCCCAGGAATGCTCGTCCTCGCGCATCCACTGGACGCGCACCGGCCGGCCGGGGAACGCCCGGGCGAGCAGGGCGGCGTCGGCGCCGGCGTCGTCGGCCCCGTTGTGGCCGTAGCAGCCGGCCCCCTCGGTATGGATGCAGCGGACCCGGTCCTCCGGCAGCCCCAGCATCTCGACCAGGGCGGCCCGCAGCGGGTACATGCCCTGGGCGTGGGACCAGACCGTCATCATGCCGTCCTGGAACAGCCCGACCGCGCAGGACGGGCCGATGGAGGCGTGGACATGGTATTCGCGCCGGTACTCGGCCTCCAGCCGCCGCACGGCGCCGGAGGCCGCCGCCAGGCCGTCCTGCCGGTCGTGGATCACCGTGTCCTCGGACGGAAGGGCCAGCAGGGTATCGAAGATGTCTGCCTGGTCGGGCAGCGCCGTCGCGTCGTCCCAGACCGCCGCGCGGGCGAGCGCGCGGGAGGCGGTCACCGCCTGCCACTCCCGTTCCGCGACCACGGCCAGGTAGCTGCCGTCCCGGTGTACGCCGACGACCCCGGGCATCCCTTCGACCGCCGCGGCATCGACCTCGCGCAGGCGGGCGCCGTAGCCCGGCGGGCGGACGACGCGGGCATGGACCATGCCGGGCAGGCGGAGATCGTGGACATAGGCCGGGCCGCCGGTCACCTTCGCCGGGATGTCGACCCGCGGGACGTCGCGGCCGATCACCGTGTAGTCCTCCGCGGGCTTCAAGGCGGCGCCCGCCTCCGCCCGGATCCCGTCGAGCCCGTCTCCGCCGACCAGGTCGCCATAGCCGGCGGTCCTGCCGTCGGGGGCCGTGACGGAGCCACCTTCCAGGCGCAACCCATCGGCCGGGACGTCCAGCCGCTCCGCCGCCAGGTCCAGCAGGATCGCCCGGACCTGGGCCGCCGCGTGCAGGATCGCGGTGCCGCTTTCCTGCATGGACTGGCTCCCGGCGGTGAAGCTCTCGTTAGGCGTCCGGCCGGTGTCCGCCGTGACCAGGGCAATGGCGGCGGGATCGACGCCCAGCTCCTCCGCCGCGACCTGGGTCAGCGCCGTCCTGATCCCCTGCCCCAGCTCGGCCTTGCCGGTGAACACGGTGATGGCACCGTCGGCGTCGATCCGGATCCAGGACTCCAGGGACGGGTCGGCCCCAAGCGCCTTGGGCAGCCCGACGCCGCCCCCGCCGTCCGCTTCCTGCGGCGCCTGGGCCGCCAAGCGGCCGGGCATCAGGGTGAATCCGACCAGCAGCGCGCCGCCGCCGAGGAAGGCGCGGCGCGACAGCGCCCGGGGGAAGCCGGCCAACTCTTTCATCGCGCGTCCTCCTGCCCGGTTCCGGCGGCATCGGCCGTCTGCATCGCCTGGGCGGCCCGGCGCACCGCCTTGAAGATCCGCATATGGGTGCCGCAGCGGCACAGGTTGGGATGCAGCGCGTCGCGGATCTCGGCGTCGGACGGCGCGGCCGTCCGCTCCAGGAGCGCCTGGGCGCTGATCATGAATCCGGGAATGCAGTAGCCGCACTGGGCCGCCTGTTCCTCGATGAAGGCGCGCTGGACCGGCCCCGGGTCGTCGGCGGTGCCCAGGCCCTCGACCGTCCGGATACGCCGCCCTTCCAGCGCCGCCACCGGGGTCACGCAGGAGACCACCGGCGCGCCGTCCACCAGCACCATGCAGGAGCCGCACTGCCCCAGCCCGCAGCCGAATTTCGCCGCGTTGAGCCCGAGGTCGTCGCGCAGCACGTAGAGCAGCGGCGTCGCCGGGTCGGCATCGACGCTGTGGTCCCGGCCGTTCACGGACAGGGTGATCATGGGGTTCCTCCTATTCCGCGGATCGGCCCGAGCGGGCCTCGGCGACCTTGGCCTCCAGACCGTCCCAGGCCGGCCCGCCGGAGAACCGCGTCCGCAGCCAAGCCGTCAGCTCGGCCACCTGCGCGTCGGTCAGCGCGTTGGCGAAGCCTGGCATCAGGGGCTGGGCCGCGGCGTCCGGCGTCTCGACGCCGTGCAGGATCGCCCGGATGGCGTTGCTGGGATTTGGCTGCGCCAGCGATGTGGCCCGGTCCAGGGCGACCGGCGCCTGGAACTGGAGCGGCCCGCCGGGTTCGTGGCAGGTGGCGCAGGCCCCGGCATAGATCGTCGCCGCCCGGCTGTGTTCCTGCCCCCGTTCCTCCTGGCCGACGCTGGCGACCGGCTCCGGGGGAGGCCCGTCCGGGGCGCCCATCCGGTCGGCGACATAGGTGGCGATCGCCCGGACATCCGCATCCGGCACGTCGGAGAGGTTGCGCACCACGGGCGCCATGGGTCCCGAGGCCACGGCATGATCCTCGCTGATGCCCGTGCGCAGGTAATCGAACAGGGCATCCCGGGTCCAAGGGACCGGCGCGGTCGAGTCCCGGTTCAGCGCCGGGGCATGCCAGCCTTCGGAGAAGCCGCCGGCGAACTCCCGGTCGGTCTCGCGGGCGCCCAGCGCGTTGCGCGGCGTGTGGCAGGCGCCGCAATGGGACAGCCCCTCGGCCAGATAGGCGCCGCGGTTCCACTCGTCCGACCGCTCCGGGTCGGGGCGGTACTCCCCGGTCTCCAGGAACAGGAGCTTCCACCCCGCCAGCAGGGGCCGGAAGGTCAGCGGCCAGGGCAGCCGGTTCGGCGGCGCCTCGGCCCGGACGGGCTCGCGGGTCATCAGGTAGGCGTAGAGCGCCCGGTTGTCCCGCGCGGTGACCTTGGTGAAATGATCGTAGGGGAAGCCCGGATACAGGTGCTCGCCGGAGCGGCCGACGCCCTCGGCCATCGCCCGCTGGAAGGCCTGCTCGGACCAGGATCCGATGCCGGTCTCCGGATCGGGCGTGATGTTGGTGCCATGGATCGTGCCGAACGGCGTCTCCAGCGGGTAGCCGCCGGCGAAAGGCTTGCCGCCCGGCGCGGTGTGGCATTGCAGGCAATTGCCCAGGGCCGCCAGCTTCGCCCCCTGGGCGATGTCGGCCGGCTCGAAGGCGGCGCGCCCGGGCGGGTCCACCGGGTCGATCTCCGATCGCCAGGCGAGCACGGCGAAACCGATCCCGCCCGCCGCGACCGCCAGCAGAACCCCGCCCGCGACATGGGATACCCGCATCGGCCGGCCTCCTTCCGCTGATCCCCGATCCGGAACCCGGCGCGGGTCCCACTCTCGCAGGTTTCAACTCCCGGAAGGGCCGATCGGTTCCGCGGGAAAGGCCGCTGACCGGGCCGATCGCCGAAATGCTTAAGTCACGATTTATTAACCAATCAAATCCAAGGTCGACTCTTCCGGAACCAGTTCACGCCATGCCCGTCACGTCCTCGCTTCGCCGCCTGCCCGCCATGCCCCTCCGCCGACACCTGCTGGCACTGGTACTCGTCACCCTTCTGCCCATGCTAATCCTCGGGGGAACGCTGACCGCTTGGCTGGCGACCGAGCGGAGGGCCAGCGTCGAACAGGGGCTGCGGGAGACCGCCCAGGCCCTGGCCATGACGGTCGATCGGGAGGTGACCGCCAACATCGAGGCGCTGCGGGGGCTTGCCGTCTCGGAATCGCTGGTCGAGGACGACCTGAAGGAGTTCCACGAGCGCGCCCTGCTGGCGCGCCACCTGCACTCGAACTGGCAGAACGTCGTCCTGCTGGACCCGGACGGCATCCCGCTGGTCCATACCGGACTGCCGTTCGGCGCGCCGCTGCCGCGGAGTTCCAACCCGGAGCTGCTGCGCTTCGCGACGCAGGCGCAGCGGCCGGTGGTGTCGGACCTGTTCACCGGCAGCCTGTCGGGCGAGGCCGGCGTCGGCCATGTCGTGCCGGTGATGCGCGACGGGGCCGTGCGGTACCTGCTGACCGCCTTCGTGCGCCCGCAGGCCTGGGCGTCCCTGCTCGCCGAATTCAGTCCGCAGGACGGCATGGTCGTGGCCGCCTTCGACCGCCGGGGCCGGTTCGTCGCGCGGAACCGGGACTCCGCGGCCTTCGTCGGCCGGATGATGCCGGACTGGCTGTCGGACGCCCGCAGCCGCTCGCCCAACGGGATGGCGCACGGCACGTCGCTGGAAGGAACGGACCTGGTCAGCGCCTACCGGTCGTCCCCCCTGACCGGCTGGACCCTGTTCGTCGGCGCGCCGACGGCCGATATCGACCGGCCGCTGGTCGGGACCCTGTGGATCGCCGGCGGGCTGGCGGCACTCCTTCTCGTCACCTCGCTGGTCCTGGGCCGCGCGCTGTGCCAGCGGATCCTGGGTCCGATCGAGGCCCTCGCCGAAGCGGGCCGGGCGCTCGCGAACCTGCACCGGGCCGGCGGCTCCGGCGTTTCGCCGCGGCGGTCGGCGCCGATCGCGGAGGTCGAGCGCCTGTGGCGGGCCCTCGCCGACGCCAATTCCAACATCCTCAGCGCCGGGCGGGCGACGGAGCAGGCCGAGGCCCAGTACCGCTCGATCGTGGACAGCGCCGTCGACGCGATCGTGGTGATCGACGACCAGGGGACGGTACGGTCCTTCAACCGGGCGGCGGAGCGGATCTTCGGCCATGCCGCCGGGGATGTCATCGGCGGCAACATCAAGATGCTGATGCCGGAAGCCGAGGCGAGCCGCCACGACGGCTATCTCGCCCAGTTCCGGCGGACCGGCGAACGCCGGATCATCGGCAGCGACCGCGCGGTCGAGGGGCGGCGCAAGGACGGTTCGGTGTTTCCGCTGGAATTGTCGATCGCGGAGTGGCAGGCCGACGGCCGCCGCTTCTTCACCGGGATCATACGGGACATCACGGAGCGCCGGGAGGCCGAGCGGGAGCGCGAGGAGATGATCGGCCGGCTGGAGACCAAGCGGCTCCACCTGCGCGCGATCATCGACACGATGCCGGTAGGATTGCTGATGGCCGACGCGCCGTCCGGCAGGATCGTCCTGGGCAATCCCGAGGTCGAGCGCATCCTGGGCCACCCCGTGCTGCCGACGCCCGACGTCGCGGCCTATTCCGCCTGGGGCGCCTGCGATCCCGACGGCGCGCCGCTGGCCCCCGAGGCCCACCCGCTGGCCCGCGCCCTGGGCGGCGAGGAGGTCCAGGCGGAGGAGATCCGCTACCGCCGCGGCGACGGATCGACCACCTGGATCAGCATCAGCGCCGCGCCGATCCGGGCGGCCGGCGGGCGGATCACCGGCGCACTGGTCGCCTTCAAGGACATCGGCGCCTCCAAGGCGTGGGAAGGCCGGCTGGCGCTGGCGAAGGAGCAGGTCGAGCGGGCCAACCTGGCGAAATCCAAGTTCCTGGCCGCCGCCAGCCACGACCTGCGCCAGCCGATGCAATCGCTGTTCTTCGTCTCCACCGCGCTGGAGCGCCATGTCGCGACCGATGCCGGGCACGCCCTGCTGGAACGGCTCGGCCAGGGACTGGGAGCCCTGAAGGACCTGCTGGACAGCCTGCTCGACGTGTCCAAGCTGGATGCCGGCGCGATCGTGCCGGAGGTGGCCGACGTGCCGATCGGCCCGCTGATCGACGAAACCGCCGCCTGCTTCGCCCCCGCAGCCGCGGCCAAGGGGCTACGCCTGTCGCGGGACGCGGCCTGCGACGTCGCGGTGCGCAGCGACCGCACCCTGCTCGGCCGGATCATCCGCAACCTGATGGAGAACGCGATCCGCTACACCGAGGCGGGCGAGGTCAGGATCCGGTGCCGCCCGGCGGCGGACGGAGTCCGCGTCGAGATCGCGGACACCGGCATCGGCATCCCGCCCGAACACCTGGACCGGATCTGGGAGGAGTTCCACCAGATCGGCAACCAGGAGCGCGACCGCAGCCAGGGGCTCGGTCTCGGCCTCGCCATCGTCCAGCGCCTGTCGCGGCTGCTCGGCCACCCGGTGGAGGTCCACTCCGTGCCCGGCACCGGGTCCGTCTTCTCGATCCTGCTGCCGGCCGCGTCCCGGCCCCTCGGCGCGGAGATCCGCCGGGCGGGACCGGCAGCCGACGAGGCCGGAGCCCCCTCCGGCCGGGGCCGCGTGGCGCTCGCCATCGACGACGACGCCATCGTTCTGATGGGCATCCGGTCGATGCTGGAGGACTGGGGCTACGAGGTGCTGGCGGCATCGTCCGGCGACGAGGCGATCGCGGCCCTGGAACGGAGCGGCCTGACGCCGGACATCGTCGTCACGGACTACCGGCTGCGCAACGGCCAGGTCGGGACCGACTGCCTGCTGCGGATCCAGGAGTTCCTGGGCCGCAAGGTGCCGGGCGTGGTCCTGACCGGGGAAACCGGCCAGGACATCGTCTCCGCGATCGTCGCCATGGGTTTCGGCGCCGCCCACAAGCCGATCACCGGCGCCGAGATGCAGGCCGCCATCGAGCGCCAGATGGCGCGGCACGCGGACGGGGCCGCGGGCGCCGTGCCCGAGGAAAGCCGGGTCGCGGAGATGGCCTGACGCCGGAGAAGGCCCGGCGCGGTCCGGCGGCATCCGGCCGCCGCCCCCCGGATCAGTCGCCGCCCTCCAGCATGGCGCGCACCTTCGCGAGCAGCGACTTGACGGCGAAGGGCTTGCTGAGCAGCTGGGTGCGGGGTCCCAGCGGCTCGTCGCCCAGCGCCGCGTTGTGGGCGTAGCCGGTCAGGAACAGGACCGCGAGCCCGGGCCTGATGCGTCTCGCGATCTCGGCGAGCTGACGGCCGTTCAGGCCCGGCAGGCCGACGTCGGTCGCCAGCAGGTCGATCTTGGCGTCGGACTCCAGTACGCGGATCGCGGCCTGGGGCTCGGGCACCTCGATCACCCGGTAACCGCGGTCCTCCAGCGACTGGACCAGGAGCATCCGGACCAGCGCCTCGTCCTCGACCACCAGGATCGTCTCGCCCTCCTCGGCGCCGTCGGGCTCCGGCAGGGCCGGCACCGACTCCTCTGGTGTGGGGCCGTGGTGGCGCGGCAGGTAGAGCTTGACCGTCGTTCCCCTCCCCTCCTCCGAATAGATCGCGGCGTGGCCGCCGGACTGGCGCGCGAAGCCGTAGAGCTGGCTGAGGCCCAGGCCGGTCCCCTGCCCGATCGGCTTGGTGGTGAAGAACGGCTCGAACGCCCGCGCCCGCACCTCGGCCGACATGCCGGTGCCCGTGTCGGTCACGCACAGCACGACATACTGCCCCGGCTGAAGCCCCAGCTCCGCGGCGACATAGGCGTCGTCCAGGTGGCTGTTGGCGGTCTCGATGGTCAGGCGCCCGCCCTCCGGCATGGCATCGCGGGCGTTGATCGCGAGGTTGAGCAGCGCGTTTTCGACCTGATTGGCGTCGGCCCAGGTCCGCCAGAGGCCGCCCGCCAGGACCGCCTCGACCTGGATCGTTTCGCCGACCGACCGCTGGAGCAGTTCCTGCATGCCGCCGACCAGCGCGTTGAGGTTGAGGCTGCCCGGCTGGAGCGGCTGGCGGCGCGCGAAGGCGAGCAGCCGCCGGGTCAGGGTCGCCGCGCGCTCGCCGGCCTGGTTCGCGGCCCGGACGTACCGCAGCAGGCGTTCCTGTCCCGCGAGCCCGTCCTTGAGCATGTCCAGGTTGCCCAGGATCGCCTGGAGCAGATTGTTGAAATCGTGGGCCACGCCGCCGGTGAGCTGGCCGACCGCCTCCATCTTCTGGGCCTGGCGGAGCGCCTCCTCGACCCGCTCGCGCTGGGCCGTCTCGGTCTCCAGGTCGCGGGACTGCTCCGCCACCCGGCGCTCGAGCTGCCCTGCGGCCTGCTCGATCTGCCGGAGATGGGAGCGGGTGCGGTACTGTCGGCGCCGGGCGCGCTCCGCCGCGCGGGCGGCGCTCTTCAGCGTGTCGGCATGGAGCGGACGGTCCAGGAGCGTGACGTTGCCGAGCTGGCTGAAGACGTCCCAGCGCGCCCGGCGGCCCTTGGAGTCCCCCCGGGAGGTCAGCAGGATCACCGGGATGTCCGACCAGGGCGGCTGCGCGTCGAGGCACTCCAGCAGGTCGCCGTAGCCCGGGAGGAGCGCCTCCTCCGTCACCAGCAGCGCCGTCGCGTCCCCGGCCAAGCCGCGGCACATCTCGGACAGGTCGGCGCAGACACGCGAGGGGATGCCGGCCTCTTCCATGACCAGCCGGATCACCTCGGCGTCCCTGCCCTTCGGGGCCAGGACCAGAATCGGAGCCGGTGGGAGGGAATCGTTCAGCCGCCCTCTCCTTCGCCGCCGGGCAGGGGCGTCAGGGCGCCCTCCAGGCTCGGGATGCCGGTCAGGACTCCGCGGAAGTTCAGAAGCTTCGGCCCCACCCGCATGCCGTTGGGGAAAAGCTGGAATTCACGGATGGCCAGCTCGTGGATGCCGGAGCGCTTCTTGACCACCGAGATCGCCTTGCGGACCTCGCCGCCCGCCTCGAAGAACCGCAGGAGCACGACGGTGTCGCTGATGAAGGACAGGTCCACCGGGTTCTCGACGTTGCCGACGATGCCCTGCTGGGCCAGGATCAGGATGGTCACGACTCCCTTGTTGTTCAGGTAGTTCAGCAGTTCGTGCAGCTGGAGGATCAGCGCGGTCTCCTCCGGCATGGTGTTGATATAGGAATTGAGGCTGTCGATCACGACGACGCGCGCGTCGAAGTCCTCGACCTGCCGGCGGACCTGCCAGACGAACTCGCCGGGCGACAGGCGCGACGGGCTGGCCCGGTGCCAGCCGAGCCGCCCCGACCCGACCGGCCCGGCGATGTCGATGCCGAGCGCGGCGCTGCGGTCCGACAGGGTGCCGAACGTCTCGTCGAAGGAGAAGTAGGAGGCGTGCTCGCCGGCCCGGACGGCCGACATCGCGTATTGCAGCGCCAGCGACGATTTGCCGACGCCCGACGGGCCGACCAGCATGGTGGTGGTGCCGCGGGTCAGCCCTCCGCCGAGCAGGTCGTCCAGTTCCTTGAGGCCGCTGGACATGTCGGCGGTACCGAACTCGGCGCGGTGTTCCTCGGAGATCAGGCTGGGGAACACCAGCACGTCGCCCGACGTGATCGCGAAATCGTGCCAGCCGCTCTGGTAGTCGGCGCCGCGCATCTTGGCGACCCGCAGCCGGCGGCGCGACGCGCCGTAGTTCCGCTCGATCATCTCCAGGGAGATGACGCCGTGCATCAGGCTGTGCAGTTCCTTGCTGCCGAGATGGCTGGTCAGGTCGTCCAGCACCAGCGTCGTGCAGCGGCGGCCCTGGAGCGCCTGCTTCAGCGCCAGGATCTGCCGGCGGTAGCGGAGCTGGTCCTGCGCGATCAGCCGAAGCTCGGACAGGCTGTCGATCACCACGCGGTCGGGCTTGTCGACGGCGATGCGGTCGGTGATCAGCCGCATCGTCTCGCCCAGCTCGACCTCCGCCGGGTAGAGCACGGACTGCTGACGGTCCAGTTCCGCTTCGATCGGGATCAGGTCGAACAGGTCGATGCCGTCCAGCGACCAGCCGTGGCTGGCGGCGGAGGCGACCAGTTCCTCGGTGGATTCCGACAGGGTGATGTATAGCCCCCGCTCGCCCATCCGGCGCCCTTCCAGCAGGAACTGGAGGGCGATGGTGGTCTTGCCGGCACCGGGAGCCCCTTCGAGCAGGTGCAGCCTGTGGTACGGCAGGCCGCCCCGCAGGACCAGGTCCAGTTCAGGGATACCGGTCTGCAGCTTCTTCGTCGGTACCGGCTCGGGCACGCATGACTCCCTGTTCGATTGAATGGCCGGGAGGCGCTTCCGCCGCGCAGAACTCCGCATGACCGGTGAAACGGATTGGAACGTCAATCGGTTCACCGCGTCCGGCCGAATTCGGGAAGGCGCCTCCCGCGGCCCTGCGGCTGTCCGGCACGGTGATTGCTGGCTCAATCAGAGAGGGCTCTTCTGGTGGAGCGTTCCTTCGTTCATCGTCATGACCGGGCTTGACCCGGTCATCGCTTGCAGACGCCATCAGCGCCGCCGTGCAGGGAGATGCCCGGATCAAGTCCGGGTATGACGAAAAGGGGGCGCTTCCGCCCACAGCTCAGTCTTTTGCGCAGTGTTCAACAACCGTCCCGGACAGCCGTGATCCTGGGACCGCGAACCCACGGAATGACTCATCTTGAAAAGCAGGTTTTACGATGAGTTGGCGAGCGCGCCCCGGCGCCAGGCCCCGGGGGGCCTTAGCCGGGGGCGAACCGTACCGGTCGGCGCGGGGAAAGGATGTTCAGCGGCGCGGCCCGGTCAGCGCGGCGTGGACCAGGAAGCCCAGCCCGCCGACCAGCGCCACGCCCGCGGCGAAGCTCGCGGCGCGCGCGGCGCCGCCGCTGGAGGTCAGGCGCAGATGGTGGCGCGGCAGGCCGAAGCGGCCGCGCATCCGGTGCAGGCCGGGCACCGTCTCGAACAGGTTGTCGGGGCGGCCCTGCCTTTCCGGCTCGGCCGTCAGCTGCCCCTCCACCGCGTTGTCCGCGAGGTAGCGGTCTGCAAAGCCGGGCAGCGCGTAGTTGCCCAGGATCGCCTGCATGGCGGAGGCGCCCAGCCAGACCTCCCGCCGGGGCCGCTCCGCCACCCGGACGACGGCGCGGCCGATGTCCTCCGGCTGGAAGATCTTGCCCATGGGGCGGGCGCGCCGGGGCATGTGGCTGCGCGCCCAGTCGAACTGCGGCGTGTTCACGGCCGGAAGCTGGACCATCGAGATCCTGACACCGCTGCCGTCGTGGATCAGCTCCGATCGGAGCCCGTCGATGAAGCCGCGGATCGCCGCCTTGGCGCCGCAGTACGCCGCCTGGAGCGGGATCGAGCGGTAGGCCAGGGCCGAGCCGATCTGGATCACCGTCCCGCGGTCCCGCCCGGACATGTGGCGCAACGCCGCCTGGATGCCGAAGGCCGACCCGAGATAGGTCACCTCGGTCACCCGGCGCAGCTCCTCGGGCTCGAGGTCGCGGACCCGCCCGAACACGGTGACCATCGCGTTGTTGACCCACACGTCGATCGGCCCCAGCTCGCGCTCGATCCGGTCGGCGGCGTCGTGGACCGCCGCTTCGTCCGCGACGTCCAGGGGCAGGACCAGCGCTTCCCCGCCCAGCCGCTCGACCTCCCGGGCGACTTCGTCGAGCGCTTCCTTCGACCGGGCGATCAGGCCGATCGAGGCGCCCCATTCGGCGGCGAAGGCGAGGGCGATGGCACGGCCGATGCCGGCGGACGCGCCGGTCACGCAGACGACGGGAGCGGTTTCCATGATGGGCCTCTTTCGGCGGCAGGATGAACGATATCCAGCCAACCCCCTGCGGGATGCCGAGTTCCATGGGGCCGCCGGGACCGCGTCAGCCCACCTCCGTGTCCACGCCGGCGGTCAGCAGCGATGCGACGGCATCCCTCAGGAGGGTGGGGCTGACCGGCTTGGTCAGGACCGCCGCCTTGTCGAAGCGGCCGTCCGGTTCGTTGAGCGAGCCGTATCCCGTGCAGAACAGGAACGGCACCCCCATGTCGTCCAGCACGGAGGCGACCGGGTACGAGGGCTGGCCGAACAGGTTGACGTCCAGGACGGCCGCGTCCGGCCGGGAGGTGCGCGCCAGCTCGATCGCCTCCTGCAGGCGCCCGACCGGGCCGAGCACGCGGTATCCCGCCGTCTCCAGTTCCCGCGCCATCGCCGTGGCGGTCAGCGCCTCGTCCTCCACGATCATCACCGCGGCGTTCCTGATGGGCTTCCGGGGCTGGTCCTCGGCCGGCCGGGGCGCCGCCGGGAGGGCCGGGGCTCGCACCCCGCTCGTCCGGAAGCAGTCCGGCGGAAGCGTCATCCGCAGGCACAGCCCGGTCCGGCGCCAGTCGCGGGACAGGTCGCCCCGGAGCTGCCCCTTGATCGTCCGGTCGATCACGAAGGTCCCGAAGCTGGATCGCGTCGGCGGGGACACCGGCGGCCCGCCCTCCTCCCGCCAGTCGACGACGAGCTTCCCGTCCCCGGGGTCGACCGACCAGGAGACGGCGACCCGCCCCGCGGGAACGGAGAGCGCGCCGTGCTTGGCGGCGTTGGTCGCCAGTTCGTGCAGCACGATCGAGATCGCCTGCGCGGCCTCCGCCACGACCGAGACCGGGGTTCCCGACAGGCCGACGCGGCCGTTGCCGGCAAGCGCCTCCAGTTCCGCCTGGAGCATGACTTCCAGGTCGGCACCCGACCAGCGGGTCGTGGCAAGGAGGGTGTGGACGCGGGCCATCGCCGCGACGCGGCCCTGGACGGCCTCGATGAAAGCGGCCGGGTCGTCGGACCGGCTCAACTGCATGATCGACTGCACGACGGCGAGGGCGTTCTTGGCGCGGTGGTCCACCTCCCGCATCAGCAGGTGCAGGCTCGCCTCGGCCTCCTTGCGCTCGGTCAGGTCGGCGGCCATGGTGACCACGAGCCGCCGGTCCCGGCTGTCGCGCCCGATCTTGGCGGAACGGAACGACCAGACGCGCGTCCGGCCGTCCGCCGTCCGGACCTGGAACTCCCCTTCGTCGATCGGACGGTCCAGCGCGACCACCCGGGCGGTGCCGAGGGTCCCGTCCCGCCCTTCGGCGACGAAGGCGCGCCTCTCCCAGCCCTCCAGGGTGGCGATCTCGTCGCGCCGGTAGCCGGTCGCCTCGATCAGCGTCCGGCTGACATGCACGATCTCCCCGCCTTCGGCATGCACGATGATGGGGAAGGGAGCCCCTTCCACGACGCGCCGCAACCGGGCCTCGCTCTCCGTCAATGCTGCCTCGCGCTTCCCGATCAGATCAGCCGCGCCGCGCAGGGCGTCACCCATCGCCTCGATCTCCACGACGCCTCGGCCCGGAACGGCGACCGGCCGGCCGGCACCGAGCGCCTCGGCGGAACCGGCGAGATCGGCGATCTGGTGCGCCAGCCGGCGACCCACGAGCAGGGCGACGCTGAGCCCGATCAGGAAAAGGAGTGCGCCGCCGCCCGCGAAAAGCGCCAGGGTCCGCCGCCACGGCGCCGCCACCAGGGACTCGGGAACGCTGACCCCGACCAGCCAGCCGGCAACCTCGGAACGCTGGTAGGCTTGCAACGACGGGACGCCGTCCAGACTCTCCGCGGACTGGATGCTTTGCGGCAGGTCCCTCATCCTGGCCCACAGGTCGTCCCGGAGCCGGGTGCCGACGAACTCCCGGGGCCGGTGCGAGCGGCCGATCAGGATGCCGTCGCGATCGACCATGCCCGCCACCCAGCCCTCGGGGAGGCGCTCGGGGGAAATGATAGCCTGGAGCCGGTCCAGCCCGATGGTCAGGCTGAGGAGGTAGCGGGGCTCGCCGCCACGGGGGACCGGGACGACCACGATCAGCAGCGGCGTCCTGGCGACGGCCCCCGTCAGCAGGCCGGAGACCTGCGGCTCGCCGGTCTCGATCGCCCGCCGGTCCACTTCGAAGCTGTCGTTGCGCGGCAGGGGCGTGCCCCACGGCACGCGCGTGTTGACGAGTTGCTGGCTCGTCAGGTCGCGGACCAGGATGTTGGTGCCGAGCAGGTCGCGCACCTGGACGGCGCGCCGGTAGAAAGCCTCGAAGTTGCCGTCGATCAGCGTGCCGGCCGTCGCCAGGACCTCCGCCCCGGCGACGATCCGGGAGACCTCGCGGTCGATGTCCTCCGCGAGCAGCCTCGCCCTGTCCTGGACCTGCCGGGTGATCAGGCCGGCCTGATCCTTCGCGTCTTGATAAAGCAGCAGCATGCAGAACAGCGCGAGCGGCAGGACGCAGGCGGTCACCAGCAGCACCAGCCATGTCCGCACGCGGAAGGACGGCGAAGGGCGGGGGGAGCGCGATCCGGGCGACCGGGCGGTGTTCCCGTCCGGAGTATCAGACATCAGCTCTCGAATTCCACATCAGGTCTCACCGCCGATCCACTTGACCAAGCCTTGTTCGAGGTCAGGCTCGGAAAGGGCACTATACTCGGGGTAGCAACTATAGCTTCCCGCGCAAAGGGGTAAATAGTTGGTGCGCGACAATGGGCCCGCCGCCGGAATATTCCGGCGGCGGGCCCACGATTCAGCTTCCGACCGGGCCGCCGTCCTGCTTGGTGACGACCACCACCGACGGGCGCGGCGGCATGCCGGGCTGGAAGTCGGGCCAGCGGGTCAGCGGGTTCTCCAGGGTCGAGTCCTCGCCCTCGGCCGGGTGCTGCACGGCCAGGAACAGCGTCTTCCCGTCGGGGGTGAATTCCGGCCCGCACATCTCCGCCCCGGCCGGGCAGCCGAAGAAGAACTTCACCAGCGCCCGCCCCGGCCCTTCCAGGTCGCAGGCGTACATGCCGTCCGGGATGCCGTTCTTCGCCTGTGCCTCGCCCTGGTCGGTCGAGATCCACAGCCGTCCCTGCGGATCGAAGGCGCAGTTGTCCGGCGAGGACAGCCACACGTCCGTTGCCGGGTGGTAGGCCGCCTTGTCCTTTTCCGAGGCGGGATTGCCGGCCAGCAGCACGTGGTCCCACCGGAAGGTCCCGGCCGCGTGGTCGGCCTCCCGGCCGGTGCCGCCGGGCGGGATCAGCTCGACGATCTGGCCGTGGCGGTTCTCGGGACGCGGGTTGACCGCGTCGACCTGGCCTGCCTTGCGCCGCGTGTTGTTGGTGCACATGACGTAGACGCGGCCGTTGACCGGGTTCGGCTCCACGTCCTCCGGCCGGTCCATCGGCGTGGCGCCGACCAGGTCGGCGGCGCGCCGGGTCTCGATCAGCACCTCGGCCTGGCTCTCGAAGCCGTTGGCCGCGGTCAGCGGTCCCTGCCCGTGGACCAGCGGCAGCCACTCCAGGGTGCCGTCGTCGCCGAACTTGGCGACCGACAGGGTTCCCTCGTCCAGCAGGTCGCGGTTGGCGGCCCGGTCGTCGGGATCGTAGGTGCCCTTCGTGACGAAGCGGTAGAGATAGTCGAACCGCTCGTCGTCGCCCGAATACAGCACGACGCGGCCGTCCTTGTTGAGGATGCTGGTCGCGCCTTCGTGCTTGAACCGGCCGAGCGCCGTCCGCTTCACCGGCACCGACGCGGCGTCGTAGGGGTCGTACTCGGTCATCCAGCCGAACCGGTTGGACTCGTTGGGCTCCTTGCCCAGGTCGAAGCGGTCGACGGTCTCGTGCCACCAGTATCGCGACTCCGCCGAGATCCCGTAGCGCTTGTAGTGCTTGGCCTGCGGCGACGAGTCCGGATCGCCGCCGCCGAAGTAGCCGTTGAAGTTCTCCTCCGAGATCAGGATGGTGCCCCACGGCGTCTTGCCGCCGGCGCAGTTGTTGAGCACGCCGTACACCGTGGTGCCGGCCGGGTCGGCGCCGGTCCGCATGCGCGCGTGCCCGGCGGCCGGGCCGGAGATGCGGCAGGCCGTGTTCATGGTGATCCGGCGGGCATAGGGGCTGCCGTCGACCACGGCCCAGCGCCCGTTCTCCTTCCTGACCTCAATCACGGTGTGGCCGTGCGCGGCCATCTCGACCTTGGTTTCCTCCGGGGTGGTGCCCCGCTCCTTGCGCTTCCCGTCCGCGCCGGCCTGGAGCCAATCGGCGAACATCAGCTCGGGTGCGGTGTATTCGTGGTTGATGCCGAGAAGCCCATGCTCGGAACTGCCGGAGCCATGGGGAAGCGGCAGGTAGCCGATATAGTCGCAGTTGTAGCCGAACTGCTTCTCCTGCGCGGCGCCGGTCAGGTTCTTCGGGTCGAACGCCGGCGCGTCGGGCATCACCTTGTCGCCCCAGCGGATCAGCAGGTCGACGTCGTAGCCGGGAGCCACCTGGTGGGTGTCCAGGATGACATGCCTGGGCTGCGTGAAGGTGAGCGTGGACGCCCCTTGCGCCGCCGCGTCGGACGGCCGAAGCACGGCGCCGGCGGCTCCCGTCGCGAAGGCGGCGCCCAGCGCGGTCGTGGTGCCGAGCAGGCCTTTCAGCAGGTCGCGCCTGCCGGCCCGTATCCCGGAGATTTCCAGGAACGGGGTATTGGTCGAATCATTGCTGCCGATGTCATCGGCGTCCTCGACGACGATGGGTCCGAAACGCTCGTCCAGGCTCTTCGCCATGGTCTCCCTTTCTCTTTTTCTGACCCGGCCATTCTTGCGGGCCGGCACGGACAGGCTAGCCCCAGCCGTGTCCCCTGTCATCCGTTCAGGCGGATCAAGCACTTAAGGACAGCGGGTTCCGCCCGGGCGAACCGTCCCCATATGTACGGTACGGTACGCGCGGGGCGGCCCCCAAAGGCGTGCCGTCCGGGAGAGAGCATGGGACTGATCTTCGATGCCGGTTCGGATCCGCAGCGTCGCGCCTTCGCGGAGCGAGCCGTCCTGCGTTACTGGCTCCGGCATCCCGAGATGGCGCAGCGGTACGGCGACACGGGCCGCCGGCGCTGCGTCGAGGACATGCAGTACACGCTGCTTTACCTGGAGGCCGCCACCACCACCGGCAGCCTGGAACTGTTCCGCAATTACACGGAATGGCTCCGGTCGATCTTCATCTGTCACCACCTCGACGTCGCCGACCTGGCCGGAACGCTGGAAACGCTCCTGGAAATCTTCACCGAGCGCGGCGACGCCCTGCCGGCCGAGTACCTGGCCGACAGCCTGCGGCTGATGGACAGCATGGAGGACGTCCCCGCGAGCCGGCTCGCGGAGAACAATCCGCACCGGACCCTGGCGCAGGCGTATCTGACGCTGCTGCTCGACCAGGACCGGCAGGGCGCCACGGACCTGATCATCAACGCCGCCGACACCGGCATCCCGCTGACCGAACTTTACCTGCACGTCCTCCAGCCCTGCCTCCACGAGGTGGGCCGGCTCTGGATGACCGGCCGGCTCACCATCCCGCAGGAGCATTTCGTCACGACGACCACCCAGTCGATCCTGGCCCAGCTTCAGCCCTATGCCGCCTGCCGCTCGGGCAACGGGCGGCGCCTCCTCGCCGTCTGCATCGACGGGGAACTGCACGAGATCGGCCTGCACATGGTCGGCGACGTCTTCACCCTGAACGGCTGGGAAACCACCTACCTGGGCGCCAGCGTTCCCGTGGGCGACATCGTCAAGGCCGTGGAGACGCAGAAGCCGGAGCTCCTGGCCCTGTCCGTCACCATCGCTCCGAACCTGCCGAAGGCCGCCGCCCTGATCGAGGCCCTGAGGGCCGATCCGGAGTGCGACGGCACCCGGATCATCGTCGGGGGCTATCCTTTCAACCGCTGCCCCGACCTGTGGAGGCGGATCGGCGCCGACGCCCATGGCCGCGACGCCGCCGCGGCGGTCGCCTGGGCCGACAGGCAATTCGCGCTTCCCGGTCCGGCATAGGCCGTCCCGCGCATCAGTGGCGCGCCGCGTCCTCCAGCATCAGGGTGCGGATGTCGGCCAGGACCAGCCGCGGATCCAGGAAATCCAGGCTGTAGATGTTGCGGATCCGGCGTTCGCCGTCGATCAGGTAGACCCGCAGCTGGTGGGCCAGCGGCCCGCCGGGATCGTCCGGGTCGGCCTTGCGCAGCACCCGCTGGTCGTAGGCGGCCAGGACCTCCTCCAGCTCCGGCCGGCCGCGGGCGGTCAGGAACTGCCAGTCGGCGCCCCCGGGGGCACGCAGCGCCCGGGCCTGCGCCGCCATGACCTCCGGCGTGTCGTAGCCGGGATCGAAGCTCATGGTGACCAGCCGCACCCCGGCGGCCAGGCCGGCGTCCGCGGCCGTCGCCTCGTGCAGGTCGCGCATCATCAGGGTGCCGAGCGGGCAGACGTCGCCGCACCGGGTATAGATGAAGCCGAGGACGGTCACCCTGCCCGCCATCAGGTCGTGCAGGCCGCGCACCGCCCCGGTCTCGTCCAGGGCCGTCCCGTCCGCGGCCGGGGCGAGCGGCGGCAGGCGGTAGGTGCCCGGCTCCGGCGGATCGTAGTCGAACCCGCCGGGATGGTGCCCGGGATCGGCGAAGGCCGGCGCCATATGGAGGCAGGCCGCCGCGGCGAGCGTTGCTAGGACAAGGGCGCGCACGGCGCTCCCTCCCGCTCAGTTCGCGTAGAGGCTGGCGGCGCCCAGCCGCATGATGTGCGGCCGGCCCAGCTTCTCGGCGTTGAAGTCGATGGTGAAGCGGTGGTGGAGCCGCTTGCCGTCCCAGTCGTAGCCCTTGATGAACTGGTCGTTGTCGGCGCCCTTCTTGTCCCAGTTGGCGAGCAGCGAGGTGGTGAAATAGACCCGCCGGCCGTCCCAGGACTGGGAGACCATGTTGACCTGTTTGCCGATCGTTTCTTCGTAGATCTGCTTCGGCGCGTGGGGATCGCCGACGTCGAAAACCCGGACCTTGCCGTCCATGAAGGTGTCCACGAACAGGGTTCTGTCGTCGGCGCTGAGGCTGATGTCCACCGGCAGCGGGATGTCGGACGGATTGCCGACGTCGGCCACCGCCTTGGCCTTCCACTCGCCGTCGGTGTCCAGGTGGATCAGCCAGATCTTGGAGGTCAGCGCCGTGGTGGTGAAGGCGTAGTCGTGGGTCGGCCCCCAGGCCCAGCGGATCTCCAGCGGCGCGCCGGGCACGTGGAAAACCTTGCGCGGCTTGCGCTCGTGGAAGTCCCACAGCACCACGGTCTGGCCGAACTGCTTCATGGCCTCCGGGTCCTTCAGCATCTCGCCGAAGTCCCTCATGTAGTTGGATTTGCCGGTGAAGGACGAGGTCAGCAACGCGTTCTTGCGCGGCAGGACGCGCTGGTCGTAGCCGTAGCCGTCCGCGACGCTCTCGATCTCGGCTCCGCGGGGGTCCTCGGCGGTCGGCATCCAATGGGCGGCCAAGAACCGGCCGTCGTTGGTGTATTCGACCAGGGCGGTGCGCCCTCCCCCGTCCTTGGCGTTGGACAGCCCCGACATCAGCATGCGCCCGGGCAGGGCATAAGCGCCGTGCGGCCCGACCACGCCGCCGCTGGCTTCGACGAAATCCTCGATCGTCCGCTCCAGCTTCGGGCGGGCCGGATCGGTGTGGATGTCGAAGACGAAGATCCGGCTGGTATCCAGCCCGCTGGTCCAGAAATAGCGCCGGTCGTCGGTGAAGCCGCCATGGTGCGCCTCGTTGCGGCTGCCGACCGAGGCGCTGGCGATCACCTTGCCATAGGTCGCCGAGCCCGGCCGGACATCGACGGTCACCAGCTTGTCCGACCCGTCGCCCATCCCCTCGACGCCCAGGGTCCAGACATAGACGTAATCCTCCTGCCCTGTGATCTTGGGCATGAAGGGCGACATGCAGGTCTCGTCCGCCACGGCCGGCGCCGCGGCCGTAGCGAGCAGCAACCCTGCCGCCCCGATGAACCGACGCAGCAATCCCCCGACCGTTTCCATCGCTCACCTCGCGCGTCCGGTATCCGACGCCACTTTATTTACCATAATTCCGCAATCCGGAGAGAGGCGCATTGGGGCATCCTGGAATCATCCATGGATGCACGCAAATAAAAGCCGATGAAGTCGAGCGGCCGGCGAAGATGCAATCCGCAGCCCCGCAGGTCGGGATTTTAACAACGACGACACGCCCCTCCTTTACGGCGAACGCCGACACTCCGCATCAACGTGTGGGCCGCGCTGTCGGCGTCGGCCTTCGGCCGAGGCCGACCTACGATGGTACATCATGATCGGCCGCCGCCCCTTACCGCAGCCAGACCTCCTGCCTTTCGGGCAGGGGGTCTGGCCGTGGGCGCTGATAGTGTACAGGCACAGGCTGCATCGGCGCACCGGCGGTCCGACAGCCCTTCCATGAATTATCAATGCCCGATCGCGGCAGGGACGCCCGTTGCCGGGCGCTCTCCGCACGGAACCGGACCTGCCCGTACTCCCGCCACGCCTCTACCGTCCGCCTTGCAAGGGACGGCGGCCGATCAATATGCGGACGCTGCTGTTTCGCTGCGGAAGACGATACCATGAACATCGCCACGGTGCTGGCTCGCGCCGCTCTGGCTTCGATGCTGTCGCTGGCACCTGCCCAGGCGGCGGTCCCGGATGATCCGCGCCCGCCCGACGCCCTCACGCTGTTCGGAGCCCGGCTGACCGACAACTCCTTCGAGGAACTGCTGACCGCGGAGGACCTGACCTGGCGCGACTCCTACCTGGTGGGAGTCGCTGCGTCGCGCCGGGTGTGGGAGTTCGGCCGCCATGCCGAGATCGACCTGGAAGGCCAGGTGGTCCGCCATTTCGGCAACGAGCGCCACTGGGAATTCAACGCCCTGCCGGTCGCCCGCTGGCTTCGGTTCCCCTGGAGCGAGTCGGTCCACACGGGAGTCGCCTACGGCTTGGGCCTGTCCTACGCGACGCGGAAACCGGCCGAGGAGGTGGCGATGAACGGCTCCACCGAGCACTGGCTGGTCTACTGGGTGATCGAGGCCGAGGTCGGGCCGCCCGCCCGGCCGTGGAGCGCGGTGGCCCGCCTGCACCACCGCTCCCCGGCGTTCGGCCTGATGGGCGACGCGGGCGGAGCCAACTCCCTCACGGCGGGGGTCCGCTGGAGGTATTGAGGAAGGCGGCGCCTCAGACCCGCTTGTAGAAGAAGGTCGTCGGGCAGGGCCGCCCGTCGGGATAGAGCGCATAATCCGGCACGCTGCCGGCGGCGGTCCAGCCCAGGCGGGCATAGAGCCGCGCCGCCGCGCTGTCGCTGACGGTGTCGAGCACCAGCAGGGTGCGGCCGGCCCGGCGGGCGGCGTTCTCCGCCTCGGCCATCAGGGCGGCGGCGACCCCCCTGCCCCGCGCGCCGCTATGGACCAGCAGCTTGGCGATGTCGGCCCTGTGCGGCTGGTTGTCCTGGGGCGCCGGGACCATCTGGACGGTGCCGACGATCCGCCGCGATCCCGCCCCGGCGCCCGTCCTGTCGTCGGTTTCGGCGACCACGAGCGCGCGGTCGCCGCGGGCCACTCCGGCGGCGACGCCGTTCCAGAAGGCTTCGGCCTTTTCCCGCGGCAGCGGCGCCATGAAGCTGACCGAGGCGCCGCCATGGACGCAGTCCAGCAGGACGTCGCACAGGTCCGGGACGGCGGCCCGGGCCGCGTCGGCGTCCAGGGTCCGGACCACTGTCCCGGAGAGGTCACAGGAGCTTGATGACCCGTCGCTTGGCATCATCGCTGCCGTCCACATAGCTCTGGGTGGAGGCCAGGCTGGTGTGGCCGGCCAGTTGCTGGACATCGCGCAGGGAACCTCCGGCCCGGGTGATCAGGCGGGCGGCCGACGTGATGAAGGTGCGGCGGCCGGAATGGCTGGAGAAGCCGGTCAGCCCAAGCTCACCATACATCTGGCGGAACATCAGCACGATCGAATTCGGTGCCATGCAGACCGGGCGGGTGTCGTCCGGGTCCTCCGGGTTGCTGCGCATCGCCCGCTCCGACAGGATCAGCGGATCGGGCGGGCCGCCGGGAACCATGCCGAACAGCGTGGCCACATGGGCGCGCAGGTCGCGGTGCATCGGGATGACCCGGCCGGCACCCTTCCGGCAGATCCCGTCCTCCAGCACGATCTCGTCGCCGATATCGCCGGCGGCGGTCATGACGTGGGCGCGGCGGAGCCTGGCGATCTCCATCGCGCGCAGGCCGGCGCGGACGCTCAGCAGCACCGCGACGCGGTCGCGATGGGGATAGCGCCTGCGCTCGCCGCACCAGCGCAGGCAGTCCCGGACCTGGGCGTCGGTCAGCAACTCCGCACGTCTGCCGGGGATTTCGGACATCAGGAAAATGTGCCTATTCGGACCATGGGCTGGATACTTTTGGTGCTGTGTTTCGGGGTGTGTGACGTTATTGCTGTTCTTGTTGCTTAGCATATTTCTCGACAACTCATCGTGAAAACAAAAAAATACGTTGAGTGGTCGGGAAACGATACATGCATTGTTAAGAAATGTTGTCATAATTTCAGCGAATCTCAACCCCGGGGAGTGACGCGGATTGCCCCTGCAAGCTAATGTGACAGGCCGGGAAGTCGATTTTCCGGACGGACAGCTCCTGGTGTCCCGCACCGATCTTGCCGGCACGATCACCTTCGTGAATCGTGCCTTTTCGGAGATAAGCGGCTTCTCCGAGGAGGAGTTGCTGGGAGCACCCCACAACATCATCCGGCATCCCGACATGCCCGCCGACGCCTTCGCCGATCTTTGGCGGACCATCAAGGCCGGGCGGTCCTGGGAAGGGATGGTCAAGAACCGGACCCGATCCGGCGACCATTACTGGGTGCGGGCCAACGTCACGCCCGTGGTCGAGGGAGGCGCGGTCACGGGTTACGTGTCGATCCGGTCGAAGCCGACCCGGGAAGAGGTCGGGCAAGCCGAGGCGGGTTACGCGGCCCTGCGCGAGGGCCGCGCCGGCGCCATGGCGCTGGAAGAGGGCGAGATCGTCGGGACCGGCATGGCGGCCCGCGCCGCCGCCGCTTGGCATGGCCTGCGCGTACGCCTGGTAGCGTCCTTCGCGCTGATCATCGCCATGATGATCGCGGTCGGCTGGCTGGGCCTGGGCGGCATGGAAGGATCGAACGGCAGGCTCCAGACCGTCTATGCCGACCGGGTCGTGCCGCTCCGCGACCTCAAGCGGATCTCCGACGCCTACGCGGTCTCGGTGGTCGATGCCTCCCACAAGGTGAACAACGGGAACTTCGGATGGGACGAGGGGGCCGCCTCCGTCGCGGCCGCCCGGAGCGAGATCCGGAGCCTTTGGAAGACCTACCTCGACACGCTGCTGACCGCCGAGGAAGCGGCCCTCGTCGAGCAGGCGCGGCGGCTGATGACGGCCGCCGACACGGCGGTCGAGGAATTGGCCCGCCTGCTGGCCGCGCGCGACTCGGCCGGGCTGGACGGGTTCGTCAGGTCGCGCCTGTACCAGACCATCGATCCCGTGACCGAGAAGCTGGCCGAACTGATCAACCTCCAGCTCCGCGTGTCCGAGGCGGAAACCCGGAGCGCGCAGGAGAGCTTCCGGATCCGGTTCCAGGCGGTGATCGGGCTGGTCGCCCTGTGCATCGCGATCACCGCCCTCTTCGCCTACGGCCTGGTGCGCGCGATCCAACGCCCGGTCGGCCGGCTGGAGGTCCATTTCCAGGCGATCGCGGCGGGCGACGCCCACCACCGCATCGACCTGCCCCGCACGCGCGAGTTCCGGCGGGTCACCGCCCAGCTCCGGACCATGTGGGCTCACCTGCTCTACGGCGTCCAGGCGCGGGCGGAGCTGGACCGCAAGGCGGAGGCCGATCGGGTCGCCGCCCTCCTGGCCATGGCCGACACGGTCGAGCGGGAGGCCGGCCACGCGGTCGAGCAGGTCGCGATGCGCACCGGCTCCATGGCGGCCGATGCGGACGGCATGGCCGCCTCGGCCGAGCGGGTCAGCCTCAACGCGGGGAGCGTGTCGTCCGCCGCCGACGCGGCCCTGGCGAACGCCCAGACCGTGGCCGCCGCCACCGAACAGCTCTCGGCCTCGATCCAGGAGATCACGACCCAGGTCGCGGCCGCCGGCACCGTGACCCGCCGCGCCGTCGAGGATGGGCGCCACACCCGGGAGACGATCCGCTCCCTGTCCGACGCGGTGGCCTCGATCAGCGACGTGGTCAACCTGATCCAGGACATCGCAGGGCAGACCAACCTGCTGGCCCTCAACGCCACCATCGAGGCCGCCCGCGCCGGGGAGGCGGGCAAGGGATTCGCCGTGGTGGCGAGCGAGGTCAAGAATCTGGCCAACCAGACCGCCCGCTCCACCGAGGAGATCACCCGCCAGATCGCCGAGATCCAGTCGGTGACCGGGACGGCCGTCGACGCGGTGGAACGGATCGGCGCCACCATCGCGGAGATCGACCAGATCTCCGGGGGGATCGCCGCTGCGATGGAGGAGCAGTCCGCCGCCACGCGGGAGATCAGCCGGAGCGTCGCCGAAACCTCGGTCGCGGCCCAGGAGGTCTCGGCCCGCATCGCCGACGTCTCGCACGAGGCGTCCGAGACCGGGCGGCAGGCGGTGCAGGTCAAGGCCGGCATGGGCGAGGTCGCCCATGCCACCGCCGACCTGCGGGCGGCGCTGGTCCGCGTGGTCCGCACCTCGACCGTCGTGACCGACCGCCGGCGCCTGCCGCGCTTCCGGGTGGACGAGCCCTGCACGGTGACCCTTGAAGGCTCGGAGCGGCAGGCCCGCATCCTCGACCTGTCCGCCGCCGGCGCCCTGCTTTCGACCGCCGGCGCTGCCGCGGTCGGGACCATCGGCCGCCTGGACCTGCGCGACGGCACCGGCATCGGCATCACGGTCCGGGATACCGACGCCGACGGGATCCATGTCGAATTCGTCGAGGGCTCCGGGAACGGCGACTTCGCGAACTCGGTGGAGCGGATCACCCGCGGGCGACCGATGGTGGCGGCATAGCGCGTCCGGCCGGGGCGGAGGCGCCGCCGGTTCGTTCCGGCGGAGCGTCGGCGATCCGCTCGACCGCCCGGGCCGCGGCATCCTCGAAGGGGCTGATGACCAGGTCGGTGCCCGCGAGCAGGAGATGCTCCCTGTCGGCGCCGTCGGCACCGGTCAGCGCCACCCGCCCCGCGAAACCCGCCCTCCGCAGCGACTGCAGCAGGGAGAGCCGGAAGTCGTGATGGCTGATCGTCTGCGGATGCGCGGGGATCGCCACCACCACCCATGCGCTGCGCCTCAGCGGCAGATGCTCCAGGAATTCCGGGTCGCCCACATCGCCGTAGATTCCCGGCAGGCCGCGCCTGCGCCATCGGGCCATGGCATCGGGGTCGAAGTCGACGCCGAGCACGGACATGCCCCTCCCGGTCAGTCCCTTCGCGATCTCCCGTCCGTAACGGCCCAGGCCGAACAGGACGACGTCGTAGGCGCCGCCCGGGTCGGCGGCGTCGGCCGCCTCCTCCCGATGCGGCACCGCGCGCTCGAACGGGCCGAGCAGCTTCTCGACCAGCCCGTAGAGCGGCTGCGAATAGACGATCATGTAAGTGGACAGCGTGATCGTCACGAGGCCGACCAGGGTGACCAGCCCCATCGCCTCGGGCCTGACATGCCCCAGCGACACCCCCATCGCCATGAAGATCAGCGAAAACTCGCTGATCTGCGCCACCGTCAGCCCGGCCATGAACCCGGTCCGCTTGCGATAGCCCATGTAGCCCATGATGGCGAGCACGATCAGCGGATTGCCGATCAGCACGAAGAGCGCCAGGATGAGCGATGCGCCGAGCTGGTCGCCGAGTACGCCCAGCTCCAGCCGGGCACCAAGGCCGATGAAGAAGAACAGCAGCAGGAAATCGCGCAGGCTGGCCAGGCGCGAGGCGACCGCCTCCCGGAAGCTGGTGGAAGCGATGGAGACACCGCCGAGCAGGCCCCCCAGCTCCTTGCCGAAGCCCAGCCAGTCGCTGACCGCGGCCAGCAGCACGGCCCATGCGATGGAGAAGGTCACCAGCAGTTCCGGCAGGGTGACTATCCGTGCCAGCAGCCGCTCGGCCCCGAAGCGGATGAACAGGCCGACCGCTCCCAGCAGCAGCGCGCCGCTGCCGACCGCCCCCACGATGCCGAGGCCCGACCGGCTGCCCCCCCCCGCCCCGACGCCGTAGGCGGACAGGACCACCATCGCCAGCACCACCGCGATGTCCTGGACGATCAGGAAACCCAGCGCGATGCGCCCGTGCAGGGAATCGATCTCGCGCTTGTCCGACAGCAGCTTGACGATGATGATCGTGCTGGAGAATGTCAGGGCCACGGCGACATAGGCGCTGGTGACCGCGTCGAACCCCAGCACCAGGCAGATCAGGAAGCCGAAGACGGAGGTGAAGGCGACTTGGCCCAGGCCGGTCGCCAGCGCCACGGCGCCCAGCGTGCGCACGAGCTGCACGTCGAGCTTGAGGCCGACGAGGAACAGCAGGACCGCGATGCCGATCTCGGCCAGCAGCTCGATATGCTCGATCGATTGGACCAGCCCCGACGCGTCGGGTCCGGCGATGATGCCGACCGCGATGAAGCTGACGATCAAGGGCTGGCGCAGCAGCAGCCCAGCCAGCCCGACCACCGAGGCGAGCGCCAGGAGCGCCGCCATCTCGTAGAAGATCGATTGGTGCAGGAACTCCACACGTCCCCCTTTCGCGAGGCTTTTCGCAAGGCACGCCGCGGCCGCCGGCAAAGCCTACGGGCCGTCGCCTTCCGGCCGATTGGCACGGGCGTTGAGGAAGCTCTCCAGGTCCCGCGCGACGATGCGCCATTCCCGCCCGAACTTGATGGCGCGCAGGGACCTGTCGTGGATCCACTCGCGCACGGTGTCATCGGAAATCTTCAGAAGGTCGGCAACCTCCTGCACGGTCATAAGGGGTCTCGTCAGCATGGCTTCGGGCGGGTTCAGGGTGGTTCATGCCGGCTGATGGTGACAGAGCCGGTTTGTGATGCCTTGATCCATGTCAAGGCCGCCAAATCTGGAAGCTGATGTCTTGAGGGCATGATGCCCCGCTCGATACCGTCAGCCGGAGCCGCCTTTCATGAGGGTCTTTCTCGTCGCCTCCGACCTTTCGCCCCGAAGCGATCGCGCCGTCGCACAGGCCGCATATCTGGCGGCCCGTATGGATGCCCGCTTGGTCTTGCTGAACGTGGTCGACGATGAGCTTCCCGCCCCGATCTTCCAAGAGGAACGGAGCTTGGCGCTCCGCGCGCTGGAGGGCACCGCGGCGCGGCTGGACGTCCTTCCCCGCGACCGCATCGTCGTGCGTGTCTCCGGGGGCCTGGACTTCCGGGAGATCCTGGCCGTTGCGCGCGAGGAGCAGGCCGACCTGATCGTGCTGGGCGCGCACCGCCGCGCCATCCTGCAAGACGTCCTCGTAGGCACGACGGTGGAGCGCGTGGTCCGCAACGCGACCACGCCGATACTCGTGGTCAAGCGTTCCCTGCCGGGAGACTACCCGTGCACCCTCGCGGCGCTGGATCTGACCGCGGAGGCGGCGAGCATCCTGGAGCAGGCGCACGGGCTGGCCGGCGGCCAGACCCTGTACGCGATGCATGTCGCCGACGACTCCGTCGGGCTTCGGCAGTTGGGAGACGCCGCGGCAGCCGAGCGGCATCGTGCCGAATTGGCGCGGAAGTGCGAAGCCCTCCTGCGCGGGATCGCCCGACGGGCGGGGCTCGCCCCGAACGGCTTCCTTCCGGTCGTCGAGCGGGGATCGCCTGCCCAGGCGATCCTCGACGCGGCCGGGGCCTTCGGGGCCGAACTCGGCGTGGTCGGCACGCGCACGCGGACGAGAGGGCCGATGGAGCGTCTGCTGCTCGGCAGCGTGGCCGAACGCCTCCTGCTCGACATGCCCTGCGACGTGCTCACGGTTCCCCTGGAGGGACCGACGCCGCTGGAGGGTGCCGGTGCGGTCCCCATGCCGGGCTGAGCCGCGCGCGGCCGGAAAGAATCGAAACGAACCAGGGAAGGAAGACAAGATGTTCCGGAACATTCTCGTGCATGTGAAGCCGCTGGAGACGTCGTCCCCGCACGAGGCGACCGCCGTGGCCCTGGCCAAGGCCCATGGCGCCCGCCTGACCGGCATCTCGACGCTGCGGGACGTATCGATGCTTAAGCTCCTGTTCCCCGGCGAGGGCGGCGCTTCCGCCGCCCGGATCGAGCGGTCCTACGCGCTCGCCGCCGAGGCGGAGCGGCGGTTCCGCGCCCTGGCGGAGGCCGCCGAAGTGCCCTGCGACTGGCAGGTGGCGGAAGGCGACGCGGCGGAGGTGCTGAGCGTGGCGGCCCGGTACCACGACCTCACCATCGTCGAGCAGACGGACTTGGTCTCCGACGAGGTGGGGTTCGACGTGCCCGAGACCTGCGTCCTGTCGAGCGGCCGTCCCGTCCTGATCGTCCCCAATGCCGGCCGGTTCGACCAGATCGGCCGGTCGATCGTCGTCGCCTGGAACGGAAGCCGGCAGGCCGCCGCGGCCCTGCACGGCGCCCTGCCCTTCATCGACCGCGCGGAGCGGGTGCTCGTTCTCCAGGGCCGGGGACGCGCGTCCTGCCCCTCCGTCACGCGGTGGCCCGCGCTGGACCTGAAGCGGGCGATCTCGTCGCACGGGGCTCCCGTCTCCATCGAGCCGATCGGGGCCGAGGATACCGATGCGGGAAGCGCCATCCTGGCCGCGGCGGCCCGCGAGGGGGCCGACCTGATCGTCATGGGTGCCTATGGGCGGTCCTGGTTGAGCGAATGGATCCTGGGCGGCGCCACGCGGCACATCCTGGGCCACATGGCCGTGCCCGTGCTGATGGCCCATTGACCCGGCGCTCCGCCGGCCGAAGCGCCGCCGCGGCCCAGAGAAGCGATGATCCGGAGAGTCTTCCATGGAGTTCGGGCAACGGGACGGGCGCGTCGCGCCACGTCAGATCGACGCCCTCTTGCCGAAGGAGATGGCGAAACGGGCCGAGCGGGTCGGCGCCGAGAAAGCGGGGCAGGACTCGCTCAGCCTCCTCGTGCTGGGTATCCTGGCCGGCGCCTTCGTCGCCTTCGGGGCCACGTTCGCCGCCGCGGTGACCGCGGGCGCCGGGACCACCTCCACCCCCGGGCTCGTGAAGCTGGCCGGCGGAATGACGTTCTCGCTGGCCTATGTCCTCGCCATCGTCGGCGGAGCGGAGCTGTTCACCACGAACAACCTGATGGTCATGGCCTGGGCGCACGGACGCCTGACGACCGCCCGACTGCTGCGGGCCTGGAGCATCGTCTTCGTCGGAAATCTCGTCGGCACGGTCTCGACCGCGACGCTCCTGATCCTGGCCGGCCAGCATGCCCGGATGGAGGGCAGCGTCGGTGCCGGGCTGCTGGGCACGGCCGCCCAGATCGACGGCCTGGGCCTGTTCGACGGGTTCGTGCTGGGCGTCCTGGGCAACACCCTGCTTTGCCTGGGCGTCTGGCTTACCTACAGCGCCCGCACCACGGCGGATCGCATCATGGCGCTGGTGCTGCCGGTCGCCGCGTTCTACGTGCTCGAATTCGAGCACGCGATCGCCGTCATGTTCTATCTGCCGTGCGCGGTGCTGATCGACGTCATGGCGCAGCCGGATTTCTGGACCCTGATCGACCGCCAGCCCGCCGACGTCACGGTGTCGAGCTTCCTGCGCGTCCTGGTCTCGGTGACCGCCGGAAACGTGGTCGGCGGCGGAATGCTCGTGGCGCTGGTCTACTGGTTCGTCTACCTGCGTCCCGGCCGGCTCTGACTCGGCGCCCGCCGGGTCCGCCCGGTCAGTCGGTGCCGCGGGCGAGCTGGAGGATGCGGTCGACCGGCGGGCGGGGCGGGTGGACGCGGTCGGCACCGCGCCGGCTCCGCGAGGTGTGGATGGCGATCGCGATCCAGCCGGCATGGAAGAGGAGGCCGGCGAGCAGGACGACCTGACCGGGCAGCGGGCCGATGGTGGCGCGGACGAACAGCTCGTCCAGGCGGCTGATCGGCATGGGATGGATCAGCAGCTTGCCGACATAGGCCACGACCTGGATCATGAAGATCCAGCCGTAGTTGCGGCGCAGGCGCCGCCCGGCCGCCTCCAGGAAGGTGATGTGCAGGTTGGGGTGCCGGTAGTCCTGGTACAGGATCTCGTTCCAGCCATTGTCGGTCCGCACCCCCTGCCCGCGCAGGATCGGGCCGAAGAAGTTGACCTCCAGCACATGGGCGCGGATCCGCCAGAAATCGAAGAAGCGGTAGCGCCGCGCCTCGATATAGAGGAACACCGCCACCAGCAGCCCCACCAGGACCAGCGGCAACGGTGTCGCCGACGCGCTGCTGTAGGTCAGGGTCAGCGCGATCCCGGTGGTCACCACCGCCCAGTTGGTGGTGGCGTCCAGCCGCGTCCGCCAGACCGTGCTGCGGTAAAGCTCCCCCCGGTACAGATGCGCCAGCGCCCCGATCTCAGCCGCGCTGAAGGGGGCTGGCCTGGGCGGCGGCTCCGGCGGCGGCTCGGCCAGAGGCTTGGTCTGCATCCCAACGTCGGCCACGGTTCCCTCCCTGTTTTGCCGATCAGTTTATACCGATCTGTCCATGCGAAACAGGATGGAGGCGGGAACGATCCTCTATTCCATTGTCCCGGAGACGTCCGGGATATACAGTTGTGATATATTTCAGTAGGAGGCATTCCATGGCTATCCGCACGAGCCTCTTCCTCTCCAATCGGAGCCAAGCCGTAAGGCTTCCAAAAGATGTTGCGTTTCCGCCGAATGTCCGGGAAGTCGTTATTCTCCGTGAAGGGTCCCGGCGGGTGATCGTGCCGGCAGACAGTCTTTGGGACGATTTCTTCAACTCTCCCGGTGTCGATTTTCCGGACCGGGATCAGCCCGCCACGCAAGAGCGTGAAGCTTTCTGATGCTGCGCTTCATGCTCGACACCAATGTTTGCATCCGCGTCCTTCGCGATCGGCCCCCGAGCGCAAGGATCCGGTTCAACGCGGAATCGGCTAGCCTCTGCATTTCCACGGTGACGCTGGCCGAATTGCTGCACGGTGCCGCGAAATCCGGACGTCCCATCGAGAAACGACATGAGGTGGAGCGCTTGGTTGCCCGCCTGGAGGTACTGCCCTTCGATGACGAGGCGGCGGCTCATTACGGCGAGATCCGCGCCGACCTCGAACGTAGCGGCACCATCATCGGTCCCTATGACCTGATGATCGCGGGTCACGCCCGAAGCCGCGGATTGGTCGTCGTTACCGGCAACCTTGGTGAATTCTCAAGGGTGGACGGGCTTCGCTGCGAAGACTGGCTTGAAGCCTGATCCGGACGGGTCATACCGAAACCGTAGCGATTGTTTCGGTATGACCCGTCCTGAGAACCAGCTAGATCAGCCCGTACTGCCGGGCCTTGTTGCGGAGGAACGGCAGGCCGTCGGCCAGTACCTCCTCGCGGTCGCGGGCGACGGGGCGCCAGACCGACAGGGCGGTGGCGATCTGCGGCGGCAGCTCGATGAAGCTCTCCATCGCCATGCCGCCCTTGAAGCCGATCGCGGCGAGCGCGCCGAACACCTCGTCCCAGGCGACCGTGCCGGTGCCGGGCACGCCGCGGTCGCTCTCGGACAGGTGGATGTATTTCAGGTGCTCGCGGGCGCGCAGGATGCCGTTGGCGACGCCCTTCTCCTCGATGTTCATGTGGTAGGTGTCGAGGTGGACGAACACGTTGGGGGCGCCGATCCGCTCCAGCAGGGAAACGGTCTGGTCCGCCGTGTTGAGCATGTGGTTCTCGTAGCGGTTGACCGCCTCCAGGCCCAGCTCCAGGCCCAGCTTGCGGGCGTGGGCCGCCGCCTTCTCCATCACGGACGCGACCGCGTCCAGCTCGGCCTGGGTCGGCGGTTTGCCGGTGCGCTCGCCGATCGAGCCGTAGATGACGCCGCTCAGCGCCTTGGCGCCCGTGGCGGCGGTCTTGTCCAGCGCCATGGTCAGGAATTCCAGCGCCTTGCCGGGATTGTTGGTCGGCCGGCTGTCGTCGGGCAGGCCCAGCGAGCAGACCGCCGTCAGCTCGTGCTGGTCCAGCAGCTTGCGGGTGTGCTCGGCATCGACGGCGGGCGGGTCGAGCAGCGCGATCTCGACGAAGGCCAGGCCGTAGCGCTTGGCCTCCGGGATCGCCAGTTCGGCGGCCTTGCGGGTCCAGTCGAGGGACCAGAGGCTGGTGTGAACGCCGAATCCTTGCATGTCGGTCTCCTTGGGAACGTATCGGGTGGGAAGGGTCAGGTCCGCCGGGCCGAGCGGCCGGCCCACAGGTAGCGGATCACCATGACCAGGATCAGGAAGACGCCCCACAGGGCGGTCGCCAGGTGCTGGTTGGCGCCCAGCAGGTTCAGGCCGGACGCGATCACCTGGAGGATCAGCAGCGCCAGCGCCACCGGCAGGGCCCGCCCGAAGCCGCCGAACGGATCGACCCGGCCCAGGAAGCAGGCCAGCACCGTGATCAGCAGGTAGGCCTCGCCGTGGCCGACGCGGACCGAGTTGAAGCGGGCCAGCATCAGCACGCCGGCGATGCCGCACATCACGCCGGACAGGGTATAGACCAGCATCAGCGTGCGGCGGGTGTCGATGCCGGAATGGCGCGTCGCCTCGATGTTCGATCCGGCCATGTAGATGGTCAGGCCCAGCCGGGTGCGGCTCAGCAGCAGGTGCCACAGGGCGACGCAGCCGATCAGCAGCCACAAGGGCACGGGGATGCCCAGGAACCAGCCGTGCCCGATCTCCCGGACGAATTCCGGGAAACCGGAGATGTCGCCGCCGCGGGTCAGGAACTCGCCCAGGCCGCGCAGGAAGATCATCATGCTGAGCGACACCAGGATCGGGTGCGCGCCGGTATAGGCGATGATCGCGCCCATGACCCAGCCGACCAGCGCCCCGACCGCGACCGCGGCGAGGGCTCCCATCAGGAAGGCCGCCATGCCGGCCTCGGCCCCGCCGTTCGCCTGGAGCACCCAGGCCAGCACCAGGCCGGAGATGTTGGCCGTGAAGGTGATCGCCAGGTTCAGCCCGCCGGACAGGATCGGGATCAGCATCGCCAGGGTCAGCAGCCCCAGCTCGGGCAACTGGAAGGCGATCGACGCGAAGGTCGGCACCGTCAGGAACCGGTCGGTCGCCAGGCTGAATCCCAGGACCACGAGGGCCAGGAACAGCAGCAGCCCGCCGACCTCCCCGGTCGAGCCCAGCGCCGCGAGGCGGCTGCCCAGGGACGCGGCGCGGGGCGCCGGGTCGGTCACGCTGGTTCGGCTCATGGCACGGCCCTTTCCGGACGGGTGCGGAAGCTTCCGAGCAGGGCCGTCATGCCGCTGCCCGACAGGGTGATCGCGGCCAGGATCACGGCGCCGACGATCATCTTGAAGGCATAGGGCGAGACGCCCAGCAGGTTCAGCCCGTTCTGGGTGATGGCGACCAGCGCGACGCCCAGGACAGCGCCCAGCAGCGTGCCGCGCCCGCCGCCGAGCCGCGCTCCCCCCAGCACCACGGCGGCCAGCACGTCCAGCTCGCGGCCGTAGAGGGCGTTGGGCACGACCTCCTGTGCGTAGTGGGCCTGCATCAGCCCGGCGATGCCGGCGGTCACGCCCAGCCAGCCATAGGCCAGGTAATGCATGCCGGCGATGTTGATGCCGACCCGCTTCGCGCCTTCCGGATTGTCGCCCATGGCATAAAGCTGGCGGCCCGGCGTGGTCCGGCGGATCAGGAACCAGGTGGCGGCGACCACCACGATCATGACGGCGACCGGCAGCGTCAGCTCGGCGAAGCCGATGGCGGTGTCGAACTCGACCAGGATGATCCGGTCCAGCCACCAGTCCGGCAGGTCGTAGATCGAGACGCCCTGGGTGAAGAACATCAGCGCGCCGAAGAACAGGTTGAACGTCGCGATGGTCACGACGATCGAGATGATCCGGAACCGCCAGATCAGGGTCGCGTTCAGCGCGCCCAGCGCGAAGCCGTAGAACGAGGCGACCAGGAACCCGACGGCCCAGTTGCCGCCGCCGAACTGCTCCACCGTGATGGCGGTCAGGTACTGGACCACGGAAGCCGCGACCGCGAACGAGATATCGATGCCGCCCGCGATCAGCACCACCAGCAGGCCGGCCGCGAAGATCACGTTGACGGCACTGATGTTGAGCAGGTCGAACAGGTTGACCAGCGTGAAGAAGCTGTCGGTGGTGAGCGCCAGGAACAGGCACATCGCGGCGATCACGGCCATCAGCCAGCGTTCGGTCGTGCCGATATGGGGCGTGCCGATCCGGGGCAGGGAGAGGTTACGCATGGACGTGGCTCTCGATCCGGTCGATCGGGACCGCTCCCGGCAGGTATTCGTCGATCAGGCGCCCGTCGCGCATGTGCAGGATGCGGTCGCAGTTGAAATAGACCTCGGGGATCTCGTCGGAGATCAGGATGATGGCCATGCCCTCCTCGGCGAGCTTGTGGACGATCGAGAAGATCCCGGCGCGGGCGCCGACATCGACGCCGACCGTCGGCGAGTCCAGGATCAGCACCTTGGGCTCGGTCGCCAGCCATTTGGCGAGAACGATGCGCTGCTGGTTGCCGCCGGACAGGGTGGAGACGGCGTCCTCCGGCCGGCCGATCTTGACCGCCAGCCGCCGGACCCATTCGGACACCAGGGCCGACTTCTTCCGCTCCGACAGCAGGCCGCCGGCGCCCAGCAGCCGGTCGAGCACCGGCAGCGCCGTGTTGTCGGCGATCGACTGCGGCTGGACGAGGCCGAGCGACAGCCGGTCCTCCGACACATAGGCGATGCCGGCCGCGATGGCGTCGCGGTTGGAGCGCAGGCGGAGCGGCTTGCCGTCCAGCCGGATCTCCCCGGCGTCGGGCCGGGTCATGCCGAACAGCGACAGGGCCAGCTCGGTCCGGCCGGCGCCCAGCCGCCCGGTGATGCCGACGACCTCGCCCCGGCGGACCGTGAGGGAGACGTCCTCGTACTCGCCGCGCCGGGTCAGCCCCGCCACCTCCAGCACGGCCGGCGCCGCGGAACGGTCCGCGGCCCGCACCGCCTGGTCGAAGGTCTGGCCGGTCATCAGTTCGGTCAGGCGGGTCTGGGTCATGCCCTCGGTCGGGAAGGTGCCGACGTTGCGGCCGTCGCGCAGCACGGTGACCCGGCTGCAGACGTCGAGCACCTCCGCCAGCCGGTGGCTGACGAACACGACGGCGATGCCGTCGGCCGACAGCCGGCGGACGATCGCCAGCAGGGCGTCGGTCTCCGCCTGGCTGAGGGAGGCGGTCGGCTCGTCCATGAAGACCAGCCGGGCGTCCGCGATCAGCGCGCGGCAGATCGCGACCACCTGCCGCTGGGCGATCGACAGCTCGCGCAAGGGACGGTCCAGGTCGAGCGAGACGCCCAGCCGGGCCAGGATGCCGGCCGCGGCCTCGCGCATCGCCGCGTAGTTCACCAGCCGCGGCCCGCCGCCAAGGTTGCGTTCGAAGGCGATGTTCTCCGCCACCGACATCTCGGGGAACAGGGCCAAGTCCTGCCAGATCACCTGGATGCCGAGCGCCCGCGCCTGCCCCGGCGTCAGCCCGTCCATCGGCTTGCCATCGAACAGCAGGGTGGCGCCCGGCTCGGGGCGGTAGACCCCGCTGACGATCTTGATCAGCGTGCTCTTGCCGCACCCGTTCTCCCCGGCGAGGCACAGGACCTCGCCGGCCGCCACGTCGAAGGAGACGTCCTGCAGCGCCTTCACGCCGCCGAACACCTTCGACACCTTCTCAAGTCGAAGAAGCATTGCCAATCCAGAGGGTTCAGAGGCCGAGTTCGGCCAGCTCGTCGACCGTGTCCTTGTTCAGCTCGACGAGTTGGTCGACGATGATGTTGCGCTCGGCGAAGTCGGGATTGACCTTGCCCAGCCCGGGGATCTCCATCCCGTCCTTGATCTCCTGCCCCTTGGCCAGCATGTCGCCCAGGGTCACGAAGACCTTGCCGGCCTCCATCGGGTTCCACATGAAGCCGCCGGTCAGGACGTCGTCATGGACCAGCCGGCGCCCCTGCCCCGGCGAGAACGGGCCGAGCACGGCGACCTCGCCGCCCTTGCGGCGCTCGTTGACGGCGCGGGCGGCGCCGATCGGGCCCTGGCTGCCGAAGGCGAGGAAGCCCTTCAGGTCGGGATGGGCGCGCATCAGGTCGAGCGCGGTGCGCCGGGATTCGTCCACGTTCTCGGCGACGCCGTAGCGCTCCCCGACCAGTTCCATCTCGGGATGGTTCTGCTTGATGTAGGCGATCGCGGCGTCGGCCCAGGCATTGTGGAGCGGCACGGTCAGCGAGCCGACGAAGACCGCGTACTTGCCTTTCCCGCCCAGCCGGTCGGCCAGCATCTTGCCATAGGCGTCGCCGAAGCCCTCGACCGAGGCCAGCTCGAAGTTCCAGTCGGCGTTCTTCTGCTTGGGCGATTCATGGGTGATCACCTTGATGCCGGCGTCCCGGGCGCGCTGGAGCACCGGTTCCAGCACCTCCGCGTCGTTCGGCACCACGCCGATCACGTCGACGCGCTGGGCGATCAGGTCCTCGACCGCGCGGACCTGCAGCGCCGGGTCGGCGCTGGTCGGGCCGACCATGAAGGCGTCCACTCCCAGTTCCTTGGCGCGCTGCTTGATGCCCGCCTCCATGGCGTTGAACCAGGGAATGCCGCCGATCTTGACGACCACGCCCATGCGGGTCTCCGCGGCGTGGGCCGCCGGGGCGAAGGCCGCCGAGGTCAGGGCCGTGGCGGTCAGGGTGGCCGCGAAGGCGCCGGCGAGCACGAGCCGGCGACCGATCCTGCGGGTCATGTTTCCTCCTCCTGTGGCTTCCGGCCTGATGCCGGATATTCGTTGGCGATCGAAAGCTAAATCCATTTAGCAAAGCGGTCAATGCCGTTCTGAGGGCACCTCCAAAGAGCCTGCCCCCCGGAAAGTCTCCCGGTGTAACGATCCACGGCCGCCTCGTTTCGCAAAATGCATTTAAATCTATCGATCGGGGAAGAATTCAACCCGCGCCAAGCACCGAATTCGTGCACTGCCGAAAAGATTTTCGCAAAATGCCTTACCGGGCGCGTGGTAAACGCGCGTTAATCTCAAAATTCACGTCCACACAGCGGTCCAAGACCGTGCGGGGCATCCTTCCCGGACGGGACAGGATCTTTTCCTCACTTTGGTCATAACGCCAAAGAGCTAACGCGGGTTGGTATCGATCTCGCTTCTCCGCACGGCGTGGGCTTCGCCGCGAAAGACTTCGTCGACGTCGCCCCCCCAACATGCCGGCGGACCGCCGGGCCGAACAGGGCCCGGACGGAGTCCGCCGGGGACGCCCTGACTGCCTGGAGGAGATCATGCCTGAATCCGCCCCTTTGACTCGCCGTACCCTGTTACGGCACCTGACGGCCGGCGGGCTCGCCGCCTGCCCGATCTGCACCGGGATCGCCTGGGCCGGGGAACCGGCCCACGGCAACGCCTCGCCCCACTGGTCCTATGGCGGCGTCGACGGTCCGGAACACTGGGGCGAGTTGACACCCGAGTTCCGCTCCTGCTCGCTGGGCCTCGAACAGACGCCGATCGACATCGACGGGGCGATCCGGGCCGAGGCGGGACAGCTCGACATCAACTTCTCCAAAGTGCCCGTCACCGTCGTCAACAACGGCCACACGGTCCAGGCGAACTGCGGGCCGGGCTGCCACAGCATCATCGGCGGCACCCGCTACGACCTCGCGCAGTTCCATTTCCACCATCCGTCGGAGCATCTGCTCTCGGGCAAGCCGTTCCAGATGGAGTGCCATTTCGTCCACAAGTCGGCGGCCGGGGCCATCGCGGTCGTCGGGGTCTTCATCACTCCGGGCTCGGCCAACCCCGCGCTGAAGCCCCTCTGGGACGTGATGCCGACGAAGGCGGGCGGCGAAGCCTTTTCGGCCGGGGCGATCGACCCCGCCGGCCTGCTGCCGGAGACGCGCTCCTACTTCCGCTATGCCGGGTCGTTGACGACGCCCCCCTGCTCGGAGGGGGTCACCTGGACCGTGTTCGCGACCCCGATCGAGGCATCGACGAGCCAGATCGCCCAGTTCGCGGCGCTGTTCATGAACAACGCGCGGCCGGTGCAGGGGCGCAACCGGCGCTTCCTGCTCGAATCCTTCTGACCCAGCCGTTCCCAAGGAGAGAACACCATGCCTGTCCATGGATCGCGCGTCGGCGCGGCCTTCGCCAACATCAAGGTCGGAACGAAGATCGGTATCGCCTCGGGCGCCGTGCTGGTCATCCTGGGCGCCCTGTCCATCCAGAGCGTCGGCTCGCTCGTCATGGTCGGCGATGCGTTCCACGTTTACGCCGGGAAGGTCGAAATCGTCGATACGGCGCGGACCGTCGAGCGCGACATGAGCGAGGTCCGCCGGTTCGTCCGGGAGTACGCCATCACCGGCCGTGCCGACCAGGCGGAAGCGGCGCGCGCCGCGATGGGGCGGCTGCGGGCCGGCCTCGACCGTGGCCTGACGCTCGTGTCGGAGGCGGACCTCAGGGGCGACCTGACGGAGAGCCTCCGGAGATTCGACGCCTACAGCCGGAGCTTCGACGACATCGTCGCCTGGAAGAC
Organism: Skermanella rosea; assembly: GCF_016806835.2. Classification (NCBI taxonomy): domain Bacteria; kingdom Pseudomonadati; phylum Pseudomonadota; class Alphaproteobacteria; order Rhodospirillales; family Azospirillaceae; genus Skermanella; species Skermanella rosea. The sequence goes on from NZ_CP086112.1 coordinate 587,517, forward strand.
CGAGGCGGACAGGCTCGTGCGCGAGGTGCTGGACCCCGACGGGAACACCGCCGTGCGCGACCTGGAGGAAACGCGTCTCCTGGCGGTCAGGGACGGCAACAGCGACGCCGTGACGCTGACCGGCTCCGCGCTCGAAACCCTCCTGAAGGCGAGGTTGGCCGCCAACAAGATGCTGGCGCGCCATGACAAGGCGTCGGCCGAAGCGGCGGCGGAACAGCTCGCCGGGCTGGAGCGGGTGCTCGGCACCCTGTCCTCCGCCTCCGCCGGACGCTCCTACGGGAACATGGTGGCGCGGACCCGCGAGCTGGCGGCGGAATACCGCAGGAGCTTCGACCGCGTGGTCGAGCTGAGCGGTGCGATCGAGCACCGGATCACCGGCCCGATGTTCGAGGCCGGCAATGCGCTGACCGGCACGGCCGCCCATATCCGCGACTCCGCCGCCGAGGAGGAGCACAGGGTCGAATCCGAGACGACCGGCTTCATCTCCTTCACGGAACAGCTGATCGTCGCCCTGTCCTGCGCCGGCTTCCTGCTGGGGGTGGCGCTCGCCTGGGTGAGCGGCCGGGCGATCTCTCGGCCCATCGTGCGGATGACCGAGGTGATGCGGCGCCTCGCCGGCGGGGACCGGGCGGTCGACATTCCCGGCGTCGGGCGGCGCGACGAGATCGGTTCCATGGCCGAGGCGGTCGACGTCTTCAAGCGGAACGCCATCGCCGCCCATCGGCTCGCCGAGGAGCAGAAGGCCGAGCAGGCGATGAAGGAAGCGCGGGCCGCCGAGATCGCGAGGCTGGTCGGCGCGTTCGACAACTCCGTTTCGTCGATCCTGCGCACCGTCTCCTCGGCCGCGACCGAACTCGACAGCACGGCGCAGAGCATGGCCGCGATCGCGGAGGAGACGGACCGTCAGGCGACCGCCTCGGCTGTGGCGGCGGAGCAGACATCCACCAATGTCCAGACCGTCGCCTCGGCGGCGGAGGAAATGAGCGGCTCGCTGCAAGAGATCGCCCGGCAGGTCACCCGCTCCAACGGCATCGCCAACCAGGCGGTCGAGGAGGCGGCGCAGACCGACGCGACGGTGCAGGGCCTGGCCGACGCCGCGCAGAAGATCAACGAGGTGGTCGACCTGATAGCCAACATCGCCAGCCAGACCAACCTCCTGGCGCTGAACGCGACGATCGAGGCCGCCCGCGCCGGCGAGGCCGGCAAGGGCTTCGCCATCGTGGCGAGCGAGGTGAAGAGCCTGGCCAACCAGACGAGCAAGGCGACGGAAGAGATCTCGGCCCAGATCGGCTCGATGCAGGGAGCCACCGGGGCGGTGGTCGCAGCCATCCGGGGAATCGGCGTCACGATCCGCGAGATCAACGACAGCTCGACCACCATAGCGGCGGCGGTCGAGGAGCAGACGGCGGCGACGGCGGAAATCTCGCGCAGCGTCACCCAGGCCGCGGCCGGCACCCGAGAAGTGTCGGAGAACGTGGCCCAGGTCAATCAGGCGTCCCAGCAGACCGGGGCCGCGGCCAGCCAGGTGCTGGGAGCCGCCGGCGAGCTGGCGCACCAGGCCGAGATGCTGCGCGCCGAGGTCGAGCGCTTCCTCGCCGGGATCCAGGCGGCGTGACACGGACGGGGGCGGCCGATGCCGCCCCGGCTTCGCGAAAATGGCTGATCAGTTTGGTTGAAAGGTGAAAAGTAATGTTCAAGATGTTCAAGACCGACCCGGCGCTCGCGAACAAGGTCGCGGCCCTGGATGCCCTGTGATTCAACGTCATGATCGCCGACGGCGACCTCAACATCATCTAATTGAACCCGCCGGTTTCCGCGCTGATGCGCGAAGCCGAGGAGGATCTGAAGAAGGAACTGCCGCGCTACAGCGCCGCCACCCTGATCGGCAGCGACTTCAACGTCTTCCACAAGAATCCCGGCCACCAGCGCGCGATGTTGGCGGCCCTCGACAAGCCGCATAGCGATCTGCCACCGAGGACGCGTTCGACCGCGCCGTGAACGCCGGCCGGAGCACGGAGAAGCTGACCAACGCCGCCCAGCTGGTGACCCGGACGAAGAACGCCGCGAAGATGCTGGTCCGCTGACCCGCCGGTGCCGGGCGGCGTCCCGCCGCCCACGGTGCGCGCGACGCGTACCCTCCAACGTTCACCGCTCTTGACCGCTAAATCCATTTAGCAAACCGGGCCATGATGCTCTATCATGCTCCCGATGAATCACCCGCGGCCGGCAACGGCGCCAAGCGGGAGCACGGGGGAGGAAGCGCGCGGCATGGCGTCGGACCGGGGGCGGAAGTCCACCATCTACGACATCGCGACGTCCACGGGAACGTCGCCGGCGACCGTCAGCATGGTGCTGAACGGCACGTGGCAGCGCTATCGGATCAGCGAGGCGACCGCGGCCCGCGTGCTCGGCGCCGCGCGGGACATCGGCTACACCACCAACATGAAGGCCCGGGGGCTGCGGCTGGCGCGTTCCGGTTTGGCCGGCATGATCATGCCGCATTACCGCAACCGCTTCTTCGCCGGCCTGTCGGAGACGTTCGAGGCCGGCGCCCGCGCGCGCGGGTTCTGCCCGATGGTCGTCAGCACCCAGCGCCAGCCGGAGACCGAGCGCGAGGTGGTCGAACGACTGCTCTCCCACCAGGTCGAGTTCCTGTTCATCGTCGGCGTGGCCCGGCCGGAGCCGCTGAACGACCTGTGCCATGCCGCCGGGATCCCCTGCGTCAACATCGACCTGCCCGGCGCCAACGCGCCGTCGGTGGTCAGTGACAACCGGGGCGGCGCCCGCATGCTGACCGACGTCCTGCTGGACAAGATCGCCGCCGCCGATCGCGGGGCCGGCGGAGTCGCCGGGGAGGAGATCCATTTCCTGGGCGGCGTCGCCGGCGAATACGCGACGGAGGAGCGCGTCGCCGGGTTCCGGGAGGCTCTGGCCGCCCGCGGCCTGCCCTTGCGCGACGACAGGATCCACCCTTGCGGCTACTCGCCGCCGGTCGCCCGCCGAGCCATCGAGGATCTGTGCGCCAGGCTCGGCGGGATGCCGGCCGGGCTGTTCGTCAACTCCATCACCGCTTTCGAGGGGGCGGTTCAGTTCTTCCAGTCGCTGGAGCCGGCCGCCTTCCACGGCCGCTTCATCGGCTGCTTCGACTGGGACCCGTTCGCGGCGTTCCTCCCCTTCCCCGTCACCATGCTGCGCCAGAACGTGGAGGCCATGATCGAGCAGGGTTTCGCCTATATCGAGCAGTACCCCGCCGACGAGTTCCCGATGACCAGGATCCCGCCGCGGTTCGGGCCGGTGGCCGGGGATGCCCGGAATGCCTGATCCGCGCGGCCCGGCCTGGCTGGGAATCGACATCGGCACCTCGGCCGTCAAGGTGGTGCTGGTGGACGGCGCCCAGGCGCCGCTCGCGAAGGCGGCGGTGCCGCTGGCAACGTCCCGGCCCCATCCGCTGTGGTCGGAGCAGCACCCGGACATCTGGTGGCGAGCGACCCTGGATGCCGTGGCGGAGGTCCGCCGGGCGGCCTCGGACGCCTTCGCCGCCGTCGCCGGGATCGGCCTGTCCGGGCAGATGCACGGCGCCGTGCTGCTGGACGGCGACGACCGGCCGCTCCGCCCCGCCATCCTGTGGAACGACGGCCGCGCCGCGGCGGAATGCGCCGAGCTGCAAGCCCTGGTCCCCGGCCTGGGACGGATCGCCGGCATCACCGCCATGCCCGGCCTGACCGCGCCGAAGCTGCTGTGGGTCCGGCGGCACGAGCCGGAGCTGTTCGGCCGCATCCGGCGCGTCATGCTGCCCAAGGACTATGTCCGGCTGAAGCTGACCGGCGAGGCGGTGACCGACCCGTCCGACGCCGCCGGCTCGCTGCTGCTGGACGAGGCGGCGCGGGCATGGTCGCCGGCGCTCCTGGCGGCCTGCGGGCTGGACGCGGACCGGATGCCCCGGCTGGCCGAGGGAACCGAGCCGGCCGGCACGCTCTCCCCGGCGGTCGCGCGGGAGTGGGGATTGGCCGGCCGGGAGATCGCCGTGGCCGGCGGGGCCGGGGACGCGGCGGCGGGTGCCGTCGGCATCGGCGCCATCGCGGACGGCGACGCCTTCGTCTCGCTCGGCACCTCGGCCCAGGTCTTCGTGACGACCGGCACCTACCGGCCGGCGCCGGAGACCCTGATCCACGGCTTCGCCCATACCCTGCCGGGCACCTGGTTCCAGATGGCGGCGCTGCTGAACGGTGCCAGCACGGTGGAATGGGCGGCCCGGCTGGTCGGATTCCCCGACATCGGGGAGCTGCTGGCGCGGACCGAGGCCGGCTTCCGGGGACCCGGGCGGCTGCTGTTCCTGCCCTACCTGGCGGGGGAAAGGACGCCCCACGACGACCCGCACGCGCGCGGCGTGCTGTTCGGGCTGGCCCCCGACACGCAGCCGACCGACGTGATGCAGGCGGTGCTGGAAGGCGTCGCCCTGTCGCTGCGCGAGGCGCGGAACTGCCTGGAGGCGGCGGGAACGCCGGTGGACCGGGCGGCGATCATCGGCGGCGGCGCCCGCAGCGCGTTCTGGACCCGGATCATCGCCTCGGCGCTCGGCATCCCGGTCACCCGCTATGCCGGCAGCGAGGCCGGCCCGGCGTTCGGCGCCGCCCGCCTCGCCAGGATCGCGGCGACGGGTGAGGCTGTCGCCGACGTCTGCGTCAAGCCGCCGGTGCTCGACGTCACCGAGCCGGACCCCGCGCTGCATGCAGCATATGGCGACGGCTTCGTCCGGTTCCGGCGGCTCTACCGGGCCCTGAGGGAGGAATTCAGAGCGTGAAGGACGAGAACGACAAGATCCGCGAGGAAACCAGGGTCGCCGTCTTCGACATCGGCAAGACCAACGTGAAGCTGAACGTCGCGACCCGCGCGGGCGCGATCCTGGAAACGATCTCCACGCCCAACGCGACCCGCGACGGCCCGCCCTACCGCCACCACGATCTGGCCGGGCAGGAGGAATGGCTGCTGGACGGCCTGCGCGGCTTCGCCGCCCGCCACCGGCTCGGCGCCTTCGTCGCCTGCGGCCACGGTTCCGGCGGCGTGCTGGTCGGAGAGGACGGTCCCGCCGCTCCCATGATCGACTACGAGCAGCCGCTGCCCGCCCGGATCGACCGCGCCTATGCCGGCATGGCCGGCCCCTACCTGGAGCGCGGCAGCCCGGTCATGCTGGGGGCGACCCACCTCGCCCGGCAGCTTCTGTGGCTGGAGGAGGAGTTTCCCGAAGCCTTCGCCCGGGCGCGCTGGTTCCTGGGCCTGCCGCAATACTGGGCGTGGCGGCTGAGCGGCGCGGCGGTGTCCGAAGTGACCATCCTGGGCGCCCAGTCGCACCTGTGGAACGTGCCGGAAGGGCGCCAGGCCGCTCTGGTCCGAGTGCGCGGATGGGACCGCCTGATGCCGCCCTTCGCCCCGGCCTGGAAAGCGGTCGGACGCCTGCGGCCCGACCTGGCGCGGCACCACGGCCTGCCGGCCGACCTGGAGGTGCTGGCCGGGATCCACGACAGCAGCGCCAACTTCTACCGCTACCAGGCGGCTGGCCACTCGGACATGACGGTGGTCTCCACCGGCACCTGGATCGTCGGCCTGAGCGACCGCTTCGACCCGGCCCGCCTCGACGAGGCCCGCGGCATGACCTGCAACGCCGACATCCGGGGCCGCCCGCTGGCCGGCGCGCTGACCATGGGCGGGCGCGAGTTCTCCCGGGTCGCCGGCACCGAGGGGACGGGCGAGCGGGCCGACGCCGGTCTGGTCGCCCGGCTGGTGGCGGCCGGCACCCTGGCCCTGCCCTCCTTCGGCGGCGAGGACGGGATGTTTCCCGGAAGCGCCGGGACCGGCCGGATCGCCGGCCCGCCGCCGGAAACCCCGGCGGAGCGGCGGGCGCTCGCCGTGCTCTACACCGCCCTGCTGACCAGCGTGTGCCTGGACGCGCTGGTCAGCGAACGGCTGGTGGTGCTGGACGGCAGCTTCGTGCGCGACCCGCTCTATGCCGGGCTGGTGGCAGCATTCCGCCGCACCCGCCATCCCGGCGGCGAGACCCTGTTCAACCTCGATTCCCAGGGCACCGCCGCGGGATCGGCCCTGCTCGCCGGCCATGCCGGACGCGCCTCGCCGGTCCCCATAGCCTTGGAGAAGCCGCCCCTGCCGGACCTGCCCGGCCTGGCGGACTACCGCGCCCGCTGGCTGGAGCTGGCCCGCGCGCCGGCGGCCCCGACGACATCCTCGACAACGACGAGACTGGAAACGCCATGACACAGCACACCGACGGCCAAGACCTGCGCCGCGAGATGGTCGAGACCTGCCGGCAGATGAACGCGACCGGCATCAACCAGGGGACGGCCGGCAACCTGTCCGTCCGGTTCGGCGACGGCTTCCTGATCACGCCCTCGTCCCTGCCCTACGACCGGATGCAGCCCGACGACCTGGTCGAGATGGCGTTCGACGGCACCTATGTGGGCCGCAGGCCGTCGTCGGAATGGCGCTTCCACCGCGACATTCTGCGCCAGCGCACCGACATCGACGTGGTCCTGCACTGCCACTCCATCTTTGCCACGACGCTGGCCTGCCATCACAGGACGATCCCCAGCTTCCACTACATGACCGGCGTCGCCGGCGGCACCACCATCCGGTGCGCGAAATACGCGACCTTCGGCACCCAGCAGCTTTCCGACTACGCGCTCGAGGCGCTGGAAGGGCGGCTCGCCTGCCTGCTCGGCCAGCACGGCCAGATCTCGCTCGGCAAGACGCTGGAGTCCGCCCTGTGGCTGGCCAACGAGGTCGAGACCCTGTCTCGCATGTATGTCCATGCCCTGACCCTGGGTGACCCGCCGGTGCTGCCGGACGAGGAGATGGAGCGCGTGATCGAGCAGATGCGCCGCATGAGCTACGGCCAGGCGCCCGACCTGGACGGCATCAACGACGTCGCCCGCCCGCGCGACGCCGCGTCGTGAAAGCACGAATTCATCAAGGATCGGGCAATATTTGATCTTTATATAGGGGTATAACGCGGACGCGCACCCGAGGGCCCGGGTCCCGCCGGGGCCGGCTTCGCCGGCCCGCACGGGCTTTCGAGAGGGGGATTCAGGGCGTGAGGAACGAGAACAGCGCGTGCATCGCCGTCTTCGAGGTCGGATCGACGGACGTGAGGCTGAGTGTCGCGACCCGCCGCGGCACCATCCTGGAGACGGTCTCCGCCCCCAACCCGGCCCAGGACGGTCCGCCCTACCGGCACTACGACCTGACGGGGCTGGAGTCGTGGCTGCTGGACGGCCTGCGCGACGCGGCGGCCCGCCACGTGCTCGGGGCTTTCGTCGCCTGCGGCGCCGGCGGGGTGCTTGTGACCGAGGACGGCCCCGCCGCCCCGATGATCGATCCCGGCCAGCCGCTGCCCGCCGAGATCGGGCGAGCCTATGCCGACATGGTTGGCCCCCCGGGGGATCGCGGCGGTCCCGCCTTGCCGGAAGCGATTCCCTTCGCCGGCCAGTTGCTGTGGCTGGAGCACGAGTTCCCCGAGGCCTTCGGCCGGGCTCGCTGGTTCCTCGGCCTGCCGCAATACTGGGCGTGGCGGCTGAGCGGGGCCGCCGTCTCCGAAGTCACGGTCCTGGGCGCCCAGTCGAACCTTTGGAACGTGCGGGAGCGGCGATTCACCGCCGTCGCCCGGGCGCAGGCCTGGGACCGGCTGATCCCGCCCATGGCGCCCGCCTGGGCGCCGGCCGGGCGCCTACGGCCCGAACTGGCCCAGCGCCTCGGGCTTCCGGCCGACCTGGACGTGCTGGCCGGACTGCACCGCGCCAGCGCCAACTTCTACCGCTACCAGGCGGCCGGCCACGCCGGCATCGCCGTGGTCTCCGCGGGCCAGGGTTTCCTGGGGCTTGCCGACACTCCCGCCCCCGATGGCCAGGGCGGGGAGCGCGGCTTCACCTGCGCCGACGTGGAGGGCCGGCCGCTGGCCGGGGCGCCGGTGCCGGCCTGGCGCGAGGTTCCGCGGGCTGCCGGGCGGGCGGCCGACCTCACCGTGGCCAACCGCCTGATCGAGGCCGGCGTCCTGCCCTCCCCCGGAGCCGGCGGAACACCCGCGGAAAAGCGTGCCCTGGAGGTCATCCGCGCCGCCCTCCTGACCGATGGGTGCCTGGATGCCCTGGGCAGCGACGGTCTGGCGGTGCTCGACGGTACCCTGGCGCACGATCCGCTCTATTCCGGCCTCGTGTCGTGCCTGCGCCGCTCGCGCCACCCGGATGGCCAGACGCTGCTCAATACCGACGCCCGGGGGTCCGCCGCCGGTGCGGCGCTGCTGGCGGACCATGTCCGCCGGGCGGCCCCCGTCCCCATCTCCCTGGAAAAGCCGCCGTCGCTGCATGTGCCGGGGCTGCGCGCCTACCGGTCGCGCTGGCTGGACCACCGGAGCACCGCCGATCAGCCCCAGTGCCGGTAGCTGAGAGAGCGATGTAATCGCGATATCCTTCGAGGCCGGGAACAGTTGCGGCCCGTTCCGGTTGTTTCAAGAGGTAAACGGCGGCCGACCGGCAGAATACCAAAAAAATACCGGAAACATCCCGTCCGCCCTACCGAAATCTCAACTCTGCCATAACCGAAGTCTCACTTTTGTCGAATTTCCAAACGGGTTTTTTGCGCAGGCATCACGGCCAAATGCCTGTAATTTGCGGTCAAGTTAACTCGCCGACAAGAAAACACCCCTACTGTCATGAGTTCAGCGAAGGCTTTCCAGTAATACACTGGGAAGGCATGTGAAATTCTGCGAAACGTAGTGCGCAGACGTTGGTCCTGCGCGAATTCAACGAAGGTGAGGTTATGATGGCTTTATTCTAGCCTTGTTCCAGGTCGACTGATTTCCAGTGCCGATCATCGGATCGATGGTCATCAACGGTCCGCGACCCCGTCGCGTACCCGGCCCGAAAACCCCACCAGACGAATGTCTCCGATCGGCGCGAAAATCCAACTATCTTGCGCCTGAATTCGAGAGATCCCACCGAAATCCCGACCCGTATCCAGACCATTGGATGAAACGGAGGAACACCCGCGCGCTCTTCACTGAGGACAGCACTTACCAGAGAGCGCAAAACCGTTTTTTATCACAGCCGGGGTAAAGATGGATTAAGGATTGACTGCAATAGTCCCAAGTAATGCAGCCGAAACTGCGCCAACTCACCCTACACAGATAAAGAGACTCCAAGATGCCCACAGCCCGCAAAGTCGCCGATATTTTTTCTGGATTCAACCCCTCCAAAGTCATTTGGGTTTCTAATAAAGGCAACAACTCCGGCAACGGTTCCGAAGGCTCTCCGCTCAAGACCATCCAGGCCGCGATCAACAAGGCCGATCCCGGCACGATGATCAAGGTCAAGGCCGGAACCTACAACGAAAACATCAAGCTGAGCGGCCTGCACGGGACCGAGGACAAGCCGATCGTCCTCGAATCGGTCGACGGCAAGGGTGCCGCCAAGATCGTCGGCGGATCGGGCAATGCCACGGTCACCGCGAACGGCATCAGCAACGTCGCCATCAAGGACTTCCACGTCGTCTCCAACACCAAAAGCGGCGACATCGGCGGCTTCAAGATCTGGGGCCCGTGGAAGAATCCGCCCCACAACCTGCTGATCGAGGGCAACACCATCACCGGCAAGGGCCAGGACGGCTTCAAGCTGTTCCAGGGCGCCAACAACGTGCTGGTGACGAACAACACGATCGACGGCAACTGGCGCCAGGAAGCCATCGACAACGTCTCGGTCAAGAACGTCGTCTATGCCAACAACACCATCAAGGGCGAGGCTAAGTACACCGGGATCACGCTGAAGGCCGGCTCGCAGAACGTCGAGGTCGCCAACAACCTGTTCGACATCGACACCGCGATCGGCATCAAGGTCGGCGGCGTCGGCAGCTCGCGCTTCAACCGCGAGTTCCCGGACGAGTGGAAGGGCTTCGAGGCCAAGAACGTCCACGTCCACCACAACGTCGTGACCGCCAAGATCGACGGCAAGAGCCTGCATTTCACCGGCGCCAACGGCAACCTGGTCGAGGACAACTCGTTCAGCGACCCGGTCGGCTCGTCGGCGCACAAGCAGAAGGGGCACTTCACCTATAACTCCTTCAACAACAAGGTGATCGACAACAGCGTCGCCAGCTCGAACTTCTTCAAGCCGGAGGCCGGCCAGTCCTCGGGCTTCGTCGTCTCGGGCAACAAGGTCGGCGGCACCAAGCCGGCGGCCGGCAGCGGCGTCAAGGCGGAGTCCGGTTCCGCGGCCGACGGTGCCCTGGCCCCCGCGCCCGAGGACACCGGCACCGGCAAGCCGGCCGACAAGGACACCGGCGCCTGGGCGGAGAGCGCGGAGCCTACCAAGACCATCGCCGGGACCAGCGGCGCCAACACCCTGAATGGCACCAAGGGCAACGACAGGATCGACGGCAAGGCCGGCGCCGACAAGATGATCGGCGGCAACGGCGACGACACCTACGTGGTCGACACCGCGAAGGACAAGGTCGTCGAGAAGGGTAACGGCGGAATCGACACCGTCCTGAGCAGCGCCCCCGACTTCAAGCTGCCCGCCCATGTGGAGAACCTGACCTTCACCGGCTCCGGCGAGGCTTCGCTGACCGGCAACGGTCTGGGCAACATCATCCAGGGTGGTGACGGCGACGACGTCATCGACGGCAAGGGCGGCGACGACCTGCTGTTCGGCGGTGCCGGCCGCGACGCCTTCGTGTTCGAGAAGGGCCACGGCAGCGACACCATCGCCGACTTCAAGCCGGCCTCCGACGGCGACACCATCGACCTGAAGGGGCTCAAGCTCGAAGACTTCGGCGACGTCAAGGAGGCCATGACGCAGAAGGGCGACAATGTCGAGATCGACCTCGGCGGCGGCGAGACCCTGACGCTCCTGGGCGTCAAGACCTCCGCCCTGGCGGCCGGCAACTTCCAGTTCGACGGCCACTCCTGAGCGCAAGTCGGGAGGGGGGCGCCTCGGCGCCCCCTCCCTGCCTCAGGCGACGTCGCTCGTCCGCAGGGCGATGTGGGCCTCGACATAGGTCATGATGTCCTCCAGGCACTCCTCGACGCTGCGCCGGGAGGTATCGACGACCAGCTCCGGCGACTCGGGCGGCTCGTAGGGCGCCGAGATGCCGGTGAACTCCGGGATCACGCCCGCCCGGGCCTTGCGGTAGAGGCCCTTGGGGTCCCGCTGTTCGCAGACCGACAGGTCCGCCTTGATGTAGATCTCGTGGAACGCCGATCCCGCCGCCTTGCGCACCCGCTCGCGGTCGGCCCGGTAGGGCGAGATGAAGGACGTGATCACGATCAGCCCCGCGTTGGCGAACAGCGAGGCGACCTCCCCGACCCGCCGGATGTTCTCGGCCCGGTCGGCCGGGGCGAATCCCAGGTCGGAGTTCAGGCCGTGGCGGACATTGTCGCCGTCCAGCACATAGGTCTGGAAACCCCGCTGGAACAGCCGCTGCTCGGCCCGCATGGCGAGCGTGGACTTGCCCGCCCCCGACAGCCCCGTGAACCAGATGACGGCCCCGTGGTGGCCGTTCCGCCAGGCCCGCGCCGTCGCGTTCAGCAGGTGGTCGACCTCCTGGATGTTGGTCGACTTGACGGTCAGAAGCTGGCGCTGGTCGGGATATCCCCGCATGTTGATGACGCCGGCCGCGACCGTGTCGAACCCGTCCACCAGCACGCAGCGCCCGGTGGCGGGATTGGCCGAATGCTCGTCGAGCGCCAGCATCTCGCGCGAGCGGAGCGTCACCTCGCACACCTCGTTGGTCCTGACCTGGTCGGCGTCGCCGCCGCCGAGCGTCTGGGTATCGACGACCCGGTCGATCGACTGGACGGTCACGGCGGCCCGGTCGGTCCCCAGCTTCAGCGTCAGGGCCTGGCCGGGGAGCAGCGGCTTCCGGCCGATCCAGAACAGGCTGGCGCGGAACACGTTGGTCAGGACCGGCGCATGGTCGGCGTGGCTGGCCACGTCGCCGCGCTCGACGAACAGCGGCTCGTCCAGGGTGATGCCGACGGTCTGACCGGCCTTCACTTCGACCGGGGCCTCGCCCGGCCCCCAGTGCTCGATGGTGGCGATCCGCGCCGTCCGGTTGGCCGGCGAGAACAGGATCTGGTCGCCGGCCCGCAGCACGCCGGTCTCGACCCGCCCGACCAGGATCCGCCTGTGGTCGAACTTGTAGACGTCCTGGATCGGCAGCCGCAGCGGCCGGTCCACGGGGGCGGCGCTCGGCTCGAACCGGTCCAGCGCCTCCAGCAGGGTCGGCCCCTCGTACCAGGGCATCGCAGCGGCCCGACCAGCCAGGTTCTCGCCGTGCCGGGCGGAGACCGGGACCACCGCCGACGCGCGCAGCCCCAGGTCGCGCAGGAAATCCTCGACCGAGCGGCGGACCTCGTCGAACCGGGCGGCGTCGTGGTCCACCAGGTCCATCTTGTTCACCGCGACGACGACCTGGCGCAGGCCCAGCAGGTTCAGCAGATAGGCGTGGCGGCGCGACTGCTCGCGCATGCCCTCGGACGCGTCCACCACCAGCGCGGCGGCGTCGGCCGACGCGGCGCCGCTGACCATGTTGCGCAGGAACTCCCGGTGACCGGGGGCGTCGATGATCACGCAGTCGCGGCGCGGCGTGCGCAGCCAGATCTGGGTGATGTCGATGGTCACCGCCTGGTCGCGCTCGGCCTGGAGGGCGTCCAGCACGAACGACCATTCCAGCGGCATGCCGCGCTTCTCGCTGACCGCCTTCAGCTCCTCCAGCTTGCCGTCGGGCAGCGAGCCGGTGTCGTGGAGCAGGCGGCCGATCAGCGTCGACTTGCCATGGTCGACGTGGCCGACCACCACGAGCCGGAGATCGGCCGGGCGGAAGCGGGTGGGCTGTGCCTGTTCGGTTGTCTCAGCCATCTTGCCTCACAGATATCCGCTGCTGCGCAGGCGCTCGAAGGCGTCCTCCGCCTCGTGGTCCATGGTCCGCCCGGCGCGCTCGGACGTGCGGGTCTCGCTCAGCTCCGCGATGATCTCGTCGATCGTCGAGGCGGTGCTGTCCACCGGCAGGGTGATGTTCTTCTCCCCCAGGGACCGGTACCGCTTGCCCTCGCGGGCGAAGTACAGCGGCACGATGGGGATTTCCTCGCGCTTGGAGTATCGCCAGATGTCCAGTTCGGTCCAGTGCAGCAGCGGGTGGATCCGCACATGGGTCCCGTCCGGGAACTCGGTCTTGTACTGGTCCCACAGCTCGGGCGGCTGTTCGCGCACGTCCCAGGCGTTGTCGCTCGACCGGGGGCTGAACACGCGCTCCTTGGCGCGGGTCGCCTGCTCGTCACGCCGGATGCCGGCGATCAGGCCGCGGAAGCCCAGGCGTTCCGTGACGTTCTTCAGGCCCGCGGTCTTGCGGGCCGCCGATCGGCTGGCCGGGGGGAGGGTCGGGTCCATCTCCTCCTCCGGCGGGCACTGCTCGACCACCAGGTCCAGGTTCCAGTCGCGCGCGATCCGATCGCGGAACTCGTAGACCTCCGGCAGTTCCATCCCGGTGTCGAGCTGGATCACGGGGAACGGCACGCGGCCGAAGAAGGCCTTGCGGGCAAGCCACAGCAGCGCGTTGCTGTCCTTTCCGATCGACCACAGCATGCCGAGCGGTTCGATGCACGCGAAGGCCTCGCGCAGAATATAGATCGATCGCGCTTCAAGCTGATCCAGATGCGAAGGCATTGTCGAGACAGCTCCTCCTGAATGGCACCGGATGCCGGCCGCCGTACCCGGCACGATCGATGCACGCGTCATGATCACCGCAGCCGGACCGTTCAGCCAGGGCGAAACACCATTAACTCAAATGGTCGAGGACTTCTGCCGGATGGGCGTGCCGGCCCCGACCGGCCAAGGAGCCCTCATTCCGAAGAGGTGAAGGTCCGGGCCAATGTTCCCGCCGGCGAAGCAGGGCAGACGGCGCGGACCGGGCCGGGCAGCGCCGTCACGCCGGCCCGCACCTTCGGGGCGCCGGTGGCGTTGCCGGCCAGGACGTAGCCCCGGTCCTGCCCGTCGTCCGGCTCGAAGAAGCTTTCCTTTGCGACCGTGTTGCCGAGGATCTGGTTGTCGTGCGACGGGTAGAGCAGCTTGCCCGGCTGCTCGTGCCGGCGGGACCGGACCGCCCCGGCCAGGAAATTGTCCTTCAGCACCGACCTGTTGGCCCCGATGAAGGCGACGCTCCGCTCCGGTCGGTCGCCGACGACGTTTCCGGTGACGGTGATGGCCGACGCCTCGAAGCCTTTCCAGTAGTCTGGAAACTTCCTGTTGAAGCGCGACGTGCCGACGCCGCCCACGTTGATCCCGACGCCCGAGCGCGAGTCGAACTCGTTGCCGGCCAGCGTGATGTCGCGCGACCCGGCCTTCATGGTGATCGAGGTGTAGCGCGCCGACCCGCGGACCGTGTTGAAGGCGAACAGCGATCTCTCCACCGAGACGTTGTCCATCCCCTCCTCGCGCCAGTCGCCGTCGATCAGGTTGCCGACCACCTTGATGTCGGCGGCGCCGTTGAACAGCTTGATCCCGTCGGTCCCGACGCCGGTCACGACGTTGCCGACGATCGCGACGTTGCGGGCCGGCTTCTCCCACGGGCCGGCGATCTTGAAGCCGCCGAGATCCCCGGCGGAGGTGCCGGAGACGACCTTGAAGCCGTAGATCCCCACGTCGGAGATGCCCCAGGCGCCGATCGCGGGCTTGTCCGGCGCCCCGACGATGACGGCGGCGCCGACCCCGCCGGCCGACAGCAGGATCACCGGCCGGTCCGGCGTGCCGCGCAGTCCGGTCAGGTCCAGGGACCCCCGGTAGGTTCCGGCCTCGACGCTGATCACGGTCCCCGGCTCCGCCCGGTCGATCGCGGCCTGGATCGACTGGCCGGGCGCCACGGTGACGACCCTGGGCCGCGCGATGCAGGAGGGCGCCTTGGCGACCAGCGCCTGCATCGCCGCCGTCTCGGGTCCGGTCTGGGCGCCGGCGAAGCCCGCCGTGGCGGCGGTTCCCAGCATCGCCAGGGCGACGGCCCCTCCGGCGGCAAAGAGACGATCGCGACTTTCCACACGCCACCTCCCGGCCTCTTGGGCCCCGCTTTTCCAGACGCCGATCATAGTCGCAAGCGACGCGCCCTGGAAAAACTTCTTCATACCTCCTTGGGCGCGTACCGGAAAAGGGTGCCTACAAAGGAGGTTCCGGCGAACCGATAGGCTCGTTCAGCGCCTATACGCTTGATAAATTTGCCTTCTAAGCGAAATGCACGACAATAATCGGACGGGAAGATCCAGGGCGCTTCTTCCCTCCGCCTTAAGTAGTCCTGCTTCGGGCGTAACGCTAAGCGCTGTTCTGCTCAGGCAAGGTGAGTGCAGGCATGAACACGAGCTATAAGATCCTCTACATCGTCGGCATGACCCATAGCGGGTCCACCCTGCTTGATCTGCTGATCGCCAAGAACTCGCTGGCCGTCAGCGTCGGCGAGGTGTGGCAGCTCGGCAACCTCGCCAACACGCGCTACAAGAAGGACGCCAAGACGCTCCTCGGCAACGAATGCACCTGCGGCGCCGAGACGATCTGGCACTGCTCGTTCTGGCCGCGGATCGATGCCGTCGTCCAGCGGGAGGGGGGCATCGGCCTGCGCGACCTGGACCTGAACAGCGACGATCCCGAGACCTTCCGGCTCCACAACAAGCTGATCTTCGATGCCGTCGCCGAGGTCACAGGCGCCCGCATCATCATCGACTCCAGCAAGATTCAGAGCCGGTTGGCCAAGCTGGTCGCCGCCGGCTTCGTCGACATCCTGCCGCTCCACCTGATGCGCGACCCCTGCGGGCAGGTCTGCTCGATCATCCACCGGGTCCAGCGGTCGGTGCTGCGCCCGTCGCTCCGCTACTGCCGCGAGACGCTGGCGACGGTGACGTTCCTGCACGGCAAGCCCCACCTGTCGGTCCAGTACGAGAACCTCGCCCTCGACCCGCCCGGCGAGTTGCGGCGGATCATGGAATGGGCGGGACTGGCCTACGAGCCGGCGCAGCTCGCCTGGACCGACCAGGTCACCCACAATATCGACGGCAACGTGATGCGGCGCTCCACCTCGAACGAGATCCGCTCGGACGAAAAATGGCGCGAGCGTCTGACCACCGGCCAGAAGATCTCCATCCGCGCCCTGACCTCCCCCGCGATCGCCCTGGCCCGCCTGTGGGAACGGACCAGGGGACCCGCCGCCAAGCCCCTGGACATGGCGGTCCCGCCCCAGTCCAGCTCCGCCTGACCCCGGGCTGGAGCTGCGCCCGAACAGGTCGATCCGGTGCGTTGCGCCATGGGCGCAACCTACGACCTAAGATCGTCGGCCCGCATCACCTCCGCCCTGCATCGAGCCGTAGGTTGCGCCCATGGCGCAACACAGTGCGTCGAGTGGAACGTCAGGCTGCGAGGACCGGAGCGGTTCAACCTGATCGGGGACCGCTCTAGTCCAGGTCCCAGTCCCACATCAGTTCGTCCTCCACGGGCGCCGCCTCCCGCGAGGGCTTCGGCGACCCGTTCGGCGGCCGGCCCCGCCGGGGAGGATCGACCCGCCGGCCCAGCGCGCGTTCGATCCCGCGCCGGAAAGCGTCGCTTCCCGGAACCCAGCCCCTCTGGGTCGCGTCGCGGAGGATGTCGGCCTCCTCCCCCGTCGGCCCGGTGCCGAACAACTCCCGATAGGCGGCCCGCCGCTCCGCGGCATTCCGGCCCAGCGCCGCGTAGGTCGGATGGCCGGCCAGGAGCGGATCGCGGCGGCCCAGGGCGTTGTGGCCGTAGCTCGACCAGGGAAAATCCTCCGGCGCGGAGACGATGCCCGCCCGCACCGGGTTCGCCTCCACATAGCGGTGGCAGGCCAGCACGTAGCCCTCGCTGTCCAGGATGGTCGATTTATACCGTCCCTCCCACAGCGTCCCGGTCCGCCCGCGGGTCCGGTTGACATGGGCGACATAGCGCCGCCCGACCGACTGCATCAGCCGCGGGATCGACTCCTCCCCGCCGGCGGTGACGACGAGGTGGAAATGGTTGCCCATCAGCACATAGGCATGCAGCGCGCACCCCTCCCCCGCCACCGCCTCCCCCAGCCAAGTCAGGAACAGCCGGCGATCCTCGTCGTCGAAGAACACGTCCTGCCGGTTGTTCCCCCGCTGGAGGACATGGTGCGTCTGGCCGGGCAGGATGAGGCGCGTGGGGCGGGCCATGGCGGCGGTCTCCGGTTGGGGAGCCAGCGGTACCATGGGGCGGAGGCGGCGGTCAACAATGCACTCTGACCCCATTTCCTCTGACCCCATTTCCTCCGAGTTGGCGGTCAAGAAGCTGCTCTGAACCCATTTTTGAGCTGTTGCGTCCAGGCGTAACGCGTTACATAGTGGTTTGTGGTTCAGAATGGAGTTTCGGCCATGCAACCGGCGGAACGAATGAGAGCGATGCGGGCGCGTCGCAAAAGCCAGGGCTTCCGCGAGGTGCGCTTGACCCTCCCGGATGTCCGCTCCCAAGCGGTCAGGGTCCGGATCGCTGCGGAAGTGGCGGCACTCGACCCTGCCGCGGAAGCGGAGGCGCTTGACTGGATCGAGGCGGTCTCCGAATTCGACGGCGGCGATGAAGCGCGGTGACGTCGTCATCGTCGCCGCTTCCGGCGACTACGGCAAGCCCCGCCCGGCCGTAATCATCCAGACCGACGCTCTCCCCTCGGCGCACTGTTCCGTCGTGGTGTGCCAGATGACCTCCGAACTGGCCGACGCACCGGATTTCCGGGTGACGGTCGAACCCGGCGGCGGTAACGGCCTGCGCTCGAGATCCCAGGTCATGGCGGACAAGCCGGTTACGATCCGCCGCGAACGGGTCGGGCAACGCATCGGCCGACTCACCCCTGCTGATATGGCACGCCTGAACGTCGCGCTGGCCTTCGTCATGGGATTGGCCGACTGAACCTCGAATGGGGTCTTTGAACGGGGTCCAATGAAACTCCACCCGCCAGGAACAGGCGGGTGTTGGTCGGCCCGCGGCCAAGACCGGCCTACGTGGAAAGTATGTGCGGTTTCGGACCGGAAACCTCCCCGGCCCGAAACCGGGAAGCCCTAATCCGCCGCGTCCATCTGCATGGACTCCGCCAGGCTGTCCGCCTGCAGGCGCCACATGCGGTCGAAGATGCCGCCGCGACGGCGCAGCTCCGCCGGGGAGCCGTCCTCGACCACCACGCCGTTGGACAGCACCAGGATGCGGTCGAAGGTGGAGACGGTGGACAGCCGGTGCGCCACCGCCAGCACCGTGCGGCCGCGGACCAGGTCGGCCAGCGCCAGCTGGATCTCCTGCTCCGACTCGGTATCGAGGGCGGAGGTCGCCTCGTCCAGGATCAGGATCGGCGCGTTTTTCAGGAAGGCGCGGGCGATGCCCAGGCGCTGGCGCTGGCCGCCGGACAGGCGGACGCCGCGCTCGCCGACCATCGTGTGGTAGCCTTCCGGCAGCTCCATGATGAAGTCGTGGCAATAGGCGTGGCGGGCCGCGGCCATCACCTCCTCGTCGGTGGCGTCCGGCTTGCCGTAGCGGATGTTCTCCAGGATCGTGCGGTGGAACAGCGCGATCTCCTGCGGCACCACCGCGATCCGGGAGCGCAGGCTGTCCTGGCCCACCTCCGTGATCCGCTGCCCGTCGATCAGGATGGAGCCGCCCTGCGCGTCGTCCAGCCGCTGGATCAGCCCGATCAGCGTCGATTTGCCCGAGCCGGACGGCCCGACCAGTCCGACCTTCTGCCCCGCCGGGATCTCCAGGTCGAAGTGGTCGAAGACCTGCCGCCCGTCGGGATAGCGGAACGAGACGTCGTCGAACCGGATCGCTCCGCCCTGGGCCAGCAGCGGGCGGTCGTCGCCCGGGTCCTCGATCCCGTGGGGCTGGGCGATCACGTTCAGGCTGTCCGAGATCGTGCCGAAGAACTGCGAGGTGCTGACCAGCGCCAGCGCCAGGTCGCGCGACCCGTGCAGGATGCGGAAGGTCAGGGCGCTGATGATGACCACGTCGCCCGGGGTGATCGATCCCGCGCGCCACAGCGTGATCGCCCACAGCAGCATGGAGCCCGCCATGATCCACAGGCAGGCGTCATGCAGCAGGCGCGCCTTCTCCAGGTACATCCAGCTCCGGCGCTCGGACGCAGCCTCGGCCCCAAGCTCGCCGGCCAGCCGGTCGCGTTCGCGCTGCCGGGCGGAGAAGGCCTTGACCGTCCAGACGTTGGAGACGACGTCGACCAGCTCGCCCCCGGCGCGGGACGACTGCCTGGCGAA
The DNA here is from genome assembly GCF_016806835.2 of Skermanella rosea. Classification (NCBI taxonomy): domain Bacteria; kingdom Pseudomonadati; phylum Pseudomonadota; class Alphaproteobacteria; order Rhodospirillales; family Azospirillaceae; genus Skermanella; species Skermanella rosea. The sequence goes on from NZ_CP086112.1 coordinate 606,826, forward strand.
GTCGTGGTGGATCTCCTTGCCGCGCACGCCGAACAGGATGATCGCCGCCGCGACGATCGCGACGAAGAAGGCCAGCGCCACGCCCATGCGCCAGTCGATCGTGGACAGCACGATCACCGCGCCGATGATCTCGGTGCAGGGCGGGACGATGCTCCAGGTCAGGCCGCGCAGGATCATCCCGGCGGCGTTGGCCGTCGCCGTGATCCTGCCGCCCAGCGCTCCGGCCATGTGCTGGCTGAAGTACCGCATCGGATGGCCGGTCAGGTGCTGGAACAGGTCCAGCCGCATGTCCACACCGGTCGACACGATCGTGCGGGCGCCCAGCCAGCCGCCGCTGCGCCACAGGACGTTCTCGATCGCGATCAGGCCCAGGAACAGGGCCAGCGGGGTCCAGACGTCGGCGGTCGCCCGGTCGGGCGAGGCCATGGCGTCGACCAGCATCTTCATGCCGTACTGGACCAGCACGGCGCAGGCCGCCCCGGCCACGATCACGCTGAACAGCCCGCCGAAATGCCACGGGCGGGCCTTGATGTATCTCATCAGGAAGCCCAGGGGTCGCCTGGGCAGGGGACCGCTGGTTCTGGATCCGGATACCATCGTGTTTGATCCTCTGAAGGGGTGCCGGAGGCTTCGGCACCCCTTCGGCTTTCACATGCCTGTTCGGCGCTACGCCGCGTCGGTTTCCAGCTCGGGCGCCGCCACCAGCCTGCCGAAGCGGGCCTGCTGATGGGCCAGTTCCTCGGCCAGCGGCGCGTGGACCTCGCGGCACCCCTCGGCGTCGGGGAAGCCCAGCAGGCCGGTGGCGCAATGGCGCTCGTCGGCCCAGCCCGGATAGTCCACGACGGGATAGAGGCAGATGCCCTCGACCGGGGTGCCGGCCTCGAGCGCCGCCGCGACCTCGTCGCAGACATAGCGGAACCAGCCCGCGCGCGGGTCGCCCTCGGCCCCGGTCTCGGCGACCAGCACCGGCTTGCCGTAGCGCTTGTGGGTCTCCGCCAGCAGCTCGCGGAACGGCCGGTAGTTCGGATCGGTCCGCTCGATCATGCCGCCGCCGTGGAACCACTGGTTGTCGGAGTAATAGTTCACCCCGATGGTGTCCAGGTAGTCCGGCTTGCCGCCCAGGCCCGGCCAGATCCGGCCGGTCAGCATGTCCCAGGCCTGGTACTGGGCCTGGCGGTAACCCTCGGCGCCGGCGCGGTCCGCCGGCTTGCCGGACTTGGCGACCACGTTGATCACCGGGTCGATCTGGACGAACCGGGCGCGGGGCTCGACCTCGCGGATCGCCTCGATCGCCGCGATGGAGGCGCGGACCAGCTGGACCTTCAGCTCCATGCCGCGCCCGCGGGCCATCGGGTTGAACGCGGCGTTGTCGCCGCCGGCCCAGGCCCAGTAGGAGATCTCGTTGATCGGGGCGTAGAACGGCACTTCGCCCGTCTCGTCCTTGACCACCTGGGCGACCGCCCCGGCGAAGGCGGCGAAGCGGTCCACGAAATTCGGCTGCCAGATGTCGATGTCGTCGGGCCAGCCATAGTGGCACAGGTCCCAGATGACCTGCACGCCGGCCGCGCGGGCGGCGTGCAGCATCGGCAGGAAGCTGGACCAGTCGAACCGGCCGGGGCTGGTCTCGATCAGGTGCCAGCGCACCCCGTCGCGGACCGTCCGCATGCCGTGGCCGGTCATGGCGGCATAGTCCTCGGGGAAGAAGCGGCCATGGCCGGTCGCCTCGATCAGATCGAGGCGGCGGCCGTCATGGCGGCGGTGGGTCGAGCACTCGAACCCACCCAGGAAGAAGCTGTCGAACAGGCTGGGTCTATGCATTCATGTCTCTCCGGATGGTCGGGCGGCGCGGAGGGTGCCGTCAGTCGCCGGCACCGTGGACCGCTTCCGCGCGCAGGGCACCGTTGACATGCGCCATCTCGCGGGCCGCGCGGGAAAGCGCTGCGTCGTGCTGCACCTCACGCTGCTCGGTCTCGGCGATCCGGTTGAACATGGCGAGCGCCTGCCCGACCACCTGGTCCATGTTGTAGTACTTGTAGGTGCCCAGACGGCCGATGAAGGTCACGTCGGGGGTTGCGTCGGCCAGCGCCTGGTACTTGCGGTACAGCTCGGCGTTCTCCGGGCGCGGCACCGGATAGTACGGGTCGCCCTCGGCGGCCGGATATTCATAGGTCAGGCTGGTCCGCGGATTGACCTGGCCGGTCAGGTGCTTGTACTCGGTGATCCGGGTATAGGGCACGTTTTCCGACGGATAGTTGACCACCGCGACCGGCTGGAAGTTCTCCTGCTCCACCGTCTCGTGGCGGAACTGAAGCGACCGGTAGGGCAGCTTGCCGAAGCGGAAGTCGAAATACTCGTCGATCGGGCCGGAGTAGATCAGCTTGTCGTACTGGACCTCGTGCCGGACCTCCTCGAAGTCGGTGTTCAGCATGACCTTGATGTTCGGATGGTCGAGCATGTTCTCGAACATCCGGGTATAGCCATGCAGCGGCATCTGTTGGAAGCTGTCGCCGAAATAGCGGTCGTCGGTGTTGGTCCGGGTCGGCACGCGCGAGGTGACGGACTTGTCCAGCTCGGACGGGTCCAGGCCCCACTGCTTGCGCGTATAGCCCCGGAAGAATTTCTCGTACAGCTCCCGGCCGACCTTGTTGATGACGACGTCCTCGGACGTGCGGATCTCGGCCACCGGCTCGGCCTTGGACGCAAGGAACGCCTCGGCGTCCTCCGGGGTCAGCTTCAGATTGTACAGCTTCTCCAGCGTGGTCAGGTTGATCGGAATCGGCACCAGCTGGTTGTCGACGTCCGCCAGCACCTTGTGCTCGTAGGGGCGCCACTTGGTGAACCGCGACAGGTAGGATGCCACCTGCTGCGAGTTCGTGTGGAAGATGTGCGGCCCGTAGCGGTGGATCAGGATGCCGGCATCGTTATAGTGGTCGTAGGCGTTGCCCGCGATGTGCGGACGCCGGTCGATCAGCAGGACCCGCTTGTTCAGGCCGGCGGCGAGGCGTTCGGCAAGCACGCTGCCCGCGAAGCCGGCGCCGACGATCAGGTAGTCGAAACCGCTGCGCTGGTGAGCGAACCTGTTCCGCTTCGCCACGACGTGCGAACCACCGTTGCCGGTGTTCCGCGCCGAGATGGGATTGGACGAATCAGGCGCACCGGCACCTGTGGGCGTCAGAGCGCGCATTCAATCTTCTCCTTCATTTCATTCCAGGTCTTGTCCCACGACATGTCCCGCAGCACCGCATCGGCGGTCGCGAGCAGGCGGTCGCGGTCCTTGGCGTCTTCGAGGGCGGCGTCGATCGCCGCGATGAACTCTTCCGGGGTCCGGGCGATCCGGACCACGCCGGTGTCGCCATAGGTGCGCACCACGTCCTTGATCGGCGTGGACACCGCGGGGCAGCCGCCGGCCAGATATTCCGGCGTCTTGGTCGGGCTGATGAACCGGGTGGATTCGTTCAGCGCGAACGGCAGCAGTGCCACGTCCCAGCCGCTCAGATAGTGCGGCAGCTCGTCATAGACCTTGGGGCCGAGATAGTGGATGTTGGGGCGCTTCGGCAGCGTCTCCGGATCGATCTTCACGACCGGGCCGACCAGCACGAAATGCAGGTCCGGCCGCATCTCCGCAATGCGGTCGATCAGGTCGATGTCGAAACGCTCGTCGATCACGCCGTAGAAGCCCAGGCGCGGATGCGGGATCGCGGCCTGGTCTTCCGGGTCGGGTTGCGTCGCCCGGGCCTGGGCGAAGTGCGCCACGTCGACGCTGCTGGGGAACGGGTGGGCGTTGGCGTGCAGCGACCGCTTGGCTTCCCATAGGCTGTAGCCTCCGGTGAAGACCAGGTTGGCCTTGGACAGCAGGGTCCGCTCGCGCTCGATCAGCTGCGGCGGGGCACCCTTGAAGGCGGACAGCTCGTCCATGCAGTCATAGACGGTCACGCCGCCCCGCAGGTGATCCGTGAAGTCCAGGCTCATGGGGGTGTAGTACCAGAGCACGGGATCGACGATCCCCTCGGTCGCGAAGAACCCGTCGAGCAGGGTCCGCAGCGTGTCGGCCGTCTGCTCGGGCGTGCGGCGGCCCGGAAGGCGGGGAACCACGACGCGGACCCCGCCCTCCTCGGTGCGGACGTCCAGCCAAGCGGTCTGGCTCTCGGTATCCACCGGCTCCTCAACGAAGAACACCCGATAGTCCCGGGCAAAACGGGACATCAAGTGTTGAGGACGCTGATAGACGAAGTTCCACCGCAGGTGCGAAAAACAGACCAGAGACGGCAGATCCTCCTGGACCTGTGGCATCATGGAGGGAGAAAAGGCCGGCGTGTCTTTGTACTTGGTCTTTCCGATCTCAATCTGGACGGGACCTGCCCAACTCATAATGTCTCCTATCGTCTGTTTCGATATGGCCGGGCAACGGTTCAATCAGCATAAACTCTCTCCTGCCCGAAGCTGGCCGCCTGCAAGCGACGCTACTAACGAGCAGAATGGATTTTCTGTTCCAGGATTTGAATAGCTGTCGAAAAAATGTCTCCGTGCCTCAATGAAAACGGCACTGTTCACGATTCCTCGTTTTATTCCGTAATAAATTCACGCCATCAGGTACATTGTGGATGGCTGACAATTTGGCATAAACATGACAGCATGGCAGCGGTTATGGGAAACACGTTGGAATAGAACATGTCTCCGACACAATCACTTGTTTCCGCCTTAAGGATAACAGGGAGTTTGCCCGGATTAACACCGTTGTTCAAATCCCCGGACGCCCGTGAATGCTAACTGTAGGCGGCCGAGTCTATTGATCGTGGAAATGGTTTCGAAAGAGCTGGAGTGATGCATACAACCCCCACCAGTCCGGACAGGTTCCGGTATATGCCGGACGAGCCGTCAGGCGGATCGCCCCGAAAGCCGCCTCTCCGGCATGAATTCGCCTGGATGCTGGCCTTCGTGGCCGGGGCCGTGTTGCTGCGCTCCCCGGCGCTGCTCTACTCGGTTCTGAACTACGACGAGAGCATGTATCTCCTCATGGGCTCGGAACTGGCCAAGGGCCACCTGCCGTACACCACGGTCTGTGACCTCAAGCCGTTCGGCCTGTTCGCGCTGGCGACTCCGTTCACCATGACGCCGTACGACCCGGTGATCCTCAGCCGCATCGGCGCCAGCGTGACGGTCGGGCTGACCGCCTGGATGCTGAGTCGCATCGCGGCGCTGCTGTTCGACGACTCCAACCGGGCGATCGGCGTCGCCGCCGGCCTCGGCTACATCGTCTTCAGCCTCGCCACGGGGGGAATGGCCTTCCAGGGCGAACTGTTCCAAAATGCCTGCGCCGTGCTGGCGCTGCTCCTGGTGCTCCAGTCCGCCCGGCGCCGCATGCCCCCCGCCCTGCCGACCATGGCGGCCGCCGGGCTGATCCTGGGCGTCGGGATCCAGATCAAGCAGTCGGTGCTGTTCGACATGCTGGCCTTCCTGGCCGGCTACTTCATCCTGACGACGCCGCACTGGCGCGACCTGGGCGCCCATGCTCGGACGAGCCTTCGGCCGCTGGCGCTGCTGGGCGTCATGAGCCTGGTTCCGACGGTCCTGGTGGTGCTCCTCTATGTCGTCCTGGGGCACTGGGACGCCTGGTTCGCCGGCAACATCCAGGCGCACCGCGTCTTCTACGGCGGGGAACGGGGCATCGAGTGGGATGCCATGTTGCGCGCCATCGCGGAGCAGACGCCGCTGTGGGTCGCCGCCCTGCTGGCCTGCGCGCTGGTCCGGTGGCTGGCCGGCGCCGGCGCGGAGCGGCGCTCGGTCGCCTTCCTGGCGGTCTGGTGGGCGGCGGTGATGCTGTGCCAGATGTTCCTCCGCATCGGCTCGGACCATTACCTGATCCAGTTCCTGCCGCCGCTCAGCCTGCTGGCCGGGCTGGCGATCGGCCGCGGGCTCCTGGCCCCGGTGCGCGGGCGCCGGGCCAAGGGCGCGGCCTTGGCTGTCCTGGCCGGCCTGACCGTATTCGCGGTCGCCAAGGAGCCGCTGATGCACAGCATCTATATCGTCCGCGACCGGCTGGCGGGCGATAGCTGGGCAGGCGACACCCCGCGCCGCGTCGCGGCCGACGTGAAGCCGATGCTGCGGGACGGCGACTCGCTCTATGTGGTGGGTTT
>NZ_CP086113.1:300000-529001 GCF_016806835.2 Skermanella rosea
CAAGGCCGAAATCCACAGCTTGATCAAGCAGTTGGCGAAGTCGGGCTACGCGATCCTGGTGATCTCGTCGGAAATGCCGGAGGTGCTGGGCGTCAGCACCCGCGTGCTGGCCCTGTATTCCGGCCGCATCACGGGGGAGTTCGATGCCGACGCGGTGACCGAGGACGACCTTGTCCAGGCCATCACCGGCCAGACGACGCATGGAAAAGCGGCAGGAAACATGGGAGCTGTAGCATGAGGGCGGCACTCTTCGTCGGCGGCTGGGAAGGCCACAATCCCGAGCGGTTCCAGCGCTGGGCGACCGAACTGCTGGAAGCCAACGGCTTCACCGTCGAGACCTTCGACGCGCTGGCCCCGCTGGCCGACCGCGAGAAGATGAAGTCGGTCGATCTGATCGTGCCGATCTGGTCGAGCGCGCGGTCCGCCCACCGGCCGGAGTTCGGCAGCATGGAAAAGGCCGAGGAGGACGGCCTGCTGGCCGCCATCGCCGACGGCTGCGGCATCGCCGGCTGGCACGGCCATATGGGCGACGCCTTCCGCGACCGGCCGACTTACCATTTCCTGATCGGCGGGCAGTTCGTCGCCCATCCGCCGGGCTGGCCGGACAACCCGGTGCCGTCGGACGACTTCATCGACTACGACGTCAACATCGTCTCCGGCCATCCCATCGTCGAGGGCATCGGCGATTTCCGGATACATTCCGAGCAGTACTACATGCTGGTCGATCCGTCCAACGAGGTGCTCGCCACCACGACCTTCAGCGGCGAGCACCTGCACTGGATCGAGGGCGCCGTGATCCCGGTGACCTGGATCCGCCGCTGGGACAAGGGCCGCGTCTTCTACTGCTCCATCGGGCATTCGGTCGAATGCCTGGATGTGCCGCAGGTCCGCGAGATGATCCGCCGCGGGATGATCTGGGCGGCCCGCAAGCGCCAAGGCGAAGCGGGGAGGGTGCCGTCATGACCGGGACCCTGTTCAAAGACGCCACCATCGTCACCATGGACCCCGCGCTCGGGGACTTTCCGGCGGCCGACCTGCTGGTCGAGGACGGGCGCATCGCCGCCATCGGCCGCGAGATACCGGCCGAAGGGCGCGAGGTGGTGGACTGCCGCGGCCGCATCCTGATACCCGGTCTGGTCAACGCCCACATGCACACCTGGCAGACGGCCTTGCGGGCGGTCGCCTCCAACTGGACGCTGCTGGAATATTTCCGGCACGTCCACCGGGGGCTCGCCACCCTGTTCCGGCCCGAGGACATCCATATCGCCACGCTGGCCGGGGGTTGGAACCAGATCAATTGCGGCACCACCACCCTGGGCGACTGGTGCCACAACAACCCGACGCCGGAGCACACCGACGCCGCGGTGGACGCCCTATTCGAATCCGGCATCCGGGCGGTCTTCCTGCACGGCTCGCCCAAGCCGGACCCCAAGCCCGGACAGCCGCATTTCAGCGAGGTACCGCACCCGCGCGGCGAGGTCGAACGCCTGCTGCGCGGGCGGCTCGCCGACCGCGGCGGCCGGGTCACGCTGGCGCTGGCGATCCTTGGGCCGCACTATTCGACCCTGGACGTCTCAATGCACGATTTCCGGCTCGCCCGCGAATTCGGGCTGGTCGCCTCGATGCACCAGGGCGGCGGCGAGGCCCGTACGCCCGGCGGTTGGGACGTGCTGGAGAGCAGCGATCTGGTCGGGCGCGGTATCAACATCGTCCACGGCCATGGCCTGCCGGCGGAGCAACTGGACCGCTTCGCCGACCTGGGCGTCAGCTTTTCGGTCACGCCCGAGAACGAGATGACCCAGGGCCACGGTTTTCCGATCACCGGGGCGGTGCGGCGGGCGGGCGGTACCCTGTCACTGGGCGTCGATCTGGAATCGGTGCTGTCCGGCGACATGTTCACGGTCGCCCGCATGGCGCTCGGCATGCAGCGCGCGCTGGACAATGACGAAAGCCGCCGTTCCACCGGCAGCATCCCGGAAACCTCGACCATCACGACGCGCGAGGCGCTGGGCTGGATCACCATCGACGGGGCGCGGGCGCTCGGCATCGACGACCGGACCGGCAGCCTGACGCCGGGCAAACAGGCCGACCTCGTGCTGCTGCGCGCCGACGACCTGAACATGTGGCCGGTGCACGACCCGGTGTCGTCGGTGGTCATGCAGGCCGGCCTCGCCAACGTGGACAGCGTGATGGTCGGCGGACGCTTCCTCAAGCGCCATGGTCGGCTGCTGGCCGGGGACATCGAGAACAGAAAGCAGGAACTGGCCGAATCCGGTCGCCGCATCGTCGCGGAAATACGCCTGCGCGAACAGACGGGGTAGGAAAGATGAAACAGCAACAGGACAAGCCTGTCGCCTGGATCGGCCTCGGCAAGCTGGGCCTTCCGATGGCGGCCCGACTGGCGGACGCCGGATGGCGGGTCCGCGGCTGCGACAGGGACCCCGGCCGGCTCCGGCTGGGGGCCGAACGCGGCATCGCCATTGCCGACGACATGGCGGCGGCGGTGGCCGGCTGCCCGGTGGTGTTCGCCTCGCTGCCCGACGACCGGGTGTTGCGCGAGGTGGCGCTCGGCGGCGACCTGATCGGCCTCATGGAGCGCGGGTCCGTCCTGGTGGAGACCAGCACGGTCAGCGTCGCGGCCTCGCAGGAGGTGGCATCGGCGGCGGCGGCGCGCGGCGTAGCATATCTTCGATCGCCGGTGTCGGGCAACCCGGTGTCGGCCGAGGCGGGCGCGCTCAGCGCCCTGGTCTCGGGACCGCGTGATGCGTTCGACGCCGTCCGCCCGCTGCTCGCCACCTTCACCCGCGCCCAAAGCTGGCTCGGCGAGGAGGAACAGGGGCGGTTCGCCAAGCTGGCGATCAACCTGATGATCGCGGTCAGCGCCGGCATGATGGGCGAAGCGCTCGCCATCGCGCGGCGCGGCGGCATCGGCTGGGACGACATGCTGGCGGTGATGTCCGACAGCGCGGTCGGCTCGCCGATGGTCAAGTACAAGATCGACCCGCTGGCCCAGCGGGATTTCACCGCGACCTTCTCGTGCCGGCAGATCGCCAAGGACCTCGACCTGATCCTGGCCTGCGCCCGCGATGCCGGGGTGCCGGTCTCGTTGGCCGCCCAGATGCGTGAAGCCTACTCCGCCATCATCGCCATGGGGGAGGGCGGCGACGATTACATCGCCACGGTCCGCCATGTCGAGCGTCTGGCCGGATTGCCCGCCGTGAAGCCCGACGTGAAGGCCGCCGGCTGACGTGTAAAAGGAGAGACCTATGCGCAATCTCAACGAGAACAACATCACCGATGCGGTCATTGCCCGTTTCCAGGGCTGCGACGACCCGCGGCTCAAGGCCGTCCTGACCAGCCTCGTGAAGCACCTGCACGCCTTCGTCCGCGATGTCGAGCCGACCGAGCAGGAATGGGCCTTCGGCATCGATTTTCTGACCCGCACCGGGCACATGTGCGACGACAAACGGCAGGAGTTCATCCTGCTGTCCGACACGCTGGGTGTCACCATGCTGGTCGATGCGATCAATCACCGGATCGCGGGCAAGGCCACCGAGAGCACGGTGCTCGGGCCGTTCTACGTGGCCGATCCGCCCGAGACCCCCATGGGCGGCGGCATCGGCTGGAACGTCGAGGGCGAACCGTTGTTCGTCGAAGGGCAGGTGCGCTCCGCCGAGGGCTCGCCGCTGTCCGGTGTGGTCGTCGATGTCTGGCAGTCCGACGGCGACGGCTTCTACGACGTACAGAAATCCGGCATGGACAGCCCGTCGCTGCGCGCCCGCTTCCGCACCGGCGCGGATGGCCGCTACGCCTTCTGGGCGGTGACGCCGTCGGCCTATCCGATCCCGACCGATGGGCCGGTGGGCCAGATGCTGGAAGCGACCGGTCGCCACCCGTACCGCCCCGCCCACGTCCACTTCATGCTCAAGGCCGACGGCTTCGAGACGCTGGTGACCCAGGTCTTCGCCGAGGGCGACAGCTACCTGGATTCCGACGCCGTGTTCGGGGTCAAGGACTCGCTGGTCAGGACCTACGAGCAGCGGCCACCCGGAAAGGCACCCGACGGCCGGGTGGTGGAGCGCCCTTGGCGCCACCTTTCCTACGATTTCGGCCTCAAGCCTCTGTGAAGGCTCGGCACCCTCAAAACAACCCATGACACAGGAATCATCATGAATACGCTCGACAGCCACGCCCTCGACCTGCTGTTCCACGAAGCCCGCTCCCAGAACGGCTGGCGCGACGAGCCGGTCACCGAAGAGCAACTGCGCCGGCTCTACGAGATCATGCAATGGGGGCCGACCTCGATGAACTGCCAGCCCCTGCGCATCCTGTTCCTCCGCTCGCCCGAGGCCAAGGAGCGGCTGCAACCGGCGCTGATGCCGAACAATGTCGCCAAGACAATGTCGGCCCCGGTGGTCGCGATCCTCGGCTACGACACGAAATTCTACGAGAACCTGCCGCGCACCTTCCCGCACAACCAGAAGGCCAAGTCCCTCTTCGAAGACAAGCCGGACTTCGCCGACACCACCGCGTTCCGCAACAGCTCGATCCAGGGCGGCTACTTCATCATCGCGGCCCGCGCGGTCGGGCTGGACGCCGGCCCCATGTCCGGCTTCGCCAACCCCAAGGTCGATGCCGAGTTCTGGCCCGACGGCCGGGTGAAGAGCAATTTCCTGTGCGGCCTGGGCCAGGGCGATCCGGAAAAGGTCTTCAACCGCAGCCCGCGCCTCGCCTTCGACGAGGTCTGCACCCTGGTTTAGTCAGCAAAGGCAATCACCATGGACTCATTCACATACGAAGGTCTGCCGTCCCGCGTGGTGTTCGGCTGGGATGCGCTGGCAAGCCTGCCCGCCGAGATCGACCGCCTCGGCGTGCGCCGCGTCCTGGTGCTCGCCACCCCGCCCCAGCGGGCCGAGGCGGACCGCATCGCCGGGCTGATCGGGGACCGGGCGGCAGGATTGTTCGCCGGGGCGGTGATGCACACCCCGGTGGAGGTCACGGAGCAGGCGCTGGCGGTGGTCCGGGAATGCGGGGCCGATGCGACGCTGGCGGTCGGCGGCGGCTCGACCACGGGACTCGGCAAGGCGGTCGCGGTGCGCACCGACCTGCCCCAGATCGTCGTTCCGACGACCTATGCCGGGTCGGAAATGACGCCGATCCTCGGCGAGACCGAGAACGGCGTCAAGACGACCCGGCGCGATCCGCGCATCCTGCCCGAACTCGTGGTGTACGATCCGGCGCTCACGCTGTCGCTGCCCCCGGCCCTGTCGGCGACCAGCGGCATGAACGCCATCGCCCACGCGGTCGAGGCGCTTTATGCCCGCGACCGCAACCCGATCGTCTCGCTGATGTCCGAGGAAGGCATCCGCGCGCTGGCCTCGGCACTCCCGGCCATCGTCCGGGACCCGGCGGATTGGAAAGCCCGCGAGCGGGCGCTCTACGGGGCGTGGCTGTGCGGCGTGGCGCTCGGCACCGTGGGCATGGCGCTCCACCACAAGCTCTGCCATGTGCTGGGCGGCAGCTTCGACCTGCCGCACGCCGAGACGCACACGGTGGTGCTGCCCCACGCCGTCGCCTACAACGCCGCCGCGGCGCCCGCGGCCATGGCCGCGGTCGAGCGGGCGCTGGGAGGCAGGCAGGGACACCGGTCGGCGGCCGAGGGGCTGCGCCGGCTCGCCGAGGCGGTCGGCGCGCCGGTCGCGCTGAAGGACATCGGCATGCCCGCCGACGGGATCGACCGCGCCGCCGATCTCGCCACCGCCAACCCCTACTGGAACCCGCGGCCCATAGAACATGCGGCGATCCGCGCCCTGATCGAGGACGCCTGGGAAGGGCGATCCCCCGGCGCCACCGTCCCGCGTGCCTGAAACCACCGCATCACCTTCATGAGGCAAGAAGAATTCCTTGAAAGGGAGAGTCATGCCCAGACCTGTCGTCATCGCCGTGGCGATCACCGGCTCGGTTCCGCGCAAGAGGGACAATCCGGCCTTGCCGGTCACTCCGTCGGAGCAGATCGAATCCACCCACGAGGCCTTCGAGGCCGGGGCCACCCTCGTGCACATCCATGTGCGGAACCCGGATGAGTCCTCGTCCTCCGACCCCAAGCTGTTCGCCCAGGTCCAGGAGGGCGTCCGAAAGCACTGCCCCGGCATGATCGTGCAGTTCTCGACGGGCGGCCGGGGCCGCAGCCAGGAGGAGCGCGGCGCTGCGCTGTCGCTGCGGCCGGAGATGGCGTCTCTGGCGACCGGTTCGGTCAACTTCCTGACCATCGTGTACGAGAACCCGCCCGCGCTGATCGAGCATCTGGCGCGCACCATGCTGGAATACGACATCAAGCCGGAGATCGAGATCTTCGACCTGGCGATGCTCTACAACACCCGCAAGCTGGTTGACCGCGGCCTGCTGAGGGAGCCCGTGCACGTCCAGTTCGTCATGGGCATCCAGAATGCCCTGCCGGCCCGGCGAAACGTGCTGGAGTTCATGGTCTCCGAACTTCAGCACGTGCTGCCGACCGCGACCTGGACGGCGGCCGGCATCGGGCGGCATCAGCTTGAGCTGAGCCGCTGGGCTCTGGAGTTGGGCGGCCATCTCCGCACCGGCCTGGAGGACAACATCCGGGTCAACAAGGAGCGCCTCGCCGCCAGCAACGCCGAACTGGTCAGGATCACCGCCGACCTGTGCGCCGAGTTCGGCGCTCGCCCGGCCACGGCCGCCGAGGCCCGACATTTGTTCGGCATCCAGGCAAGCTGAGGGGGCGACATCGTTCTCATGTTGCGGGCCAAGGATCAAGTCCTCACGTTGGAGTGAACCGCGCGGGGATTTCCGAAGGCCGATTTGGTTGAGTCACGCCGCCCCGGCGACGTCCTCGGTTTGAGCATAGTAGCGTGCTTCGGCCTCGGCGGGCGGAATGTTGCCGATGGGTTCGAGCAGGCGCCGGTGGTTGAACCAGTCCACCCACTCCAGAGTGGCGAACTCGACGGCGTCCAGGGTGCGCCATGGCCCGCGGCGGCGGATTACCTCAGTCTTGTAGAGGCCGTGGATGGTCTCCGCCAAGGCATTATCGTAACTGTCGCCGACGCTGCCGACCGACGGCTCGACACCGGCCTCGGCTGGATGCTCGGTGTACTTTATGGCAACATATTGGGCGGATTCGAACGGTCGTCGCAACAGCCTGACGCAGGAGGTTGCGATGATGAAGCGGAATCGGCAATCGGATCGATCTGGGCGGGCTCCTCTGCGGTCACTTGGCCGGCCCCCCGTAGCGCAACGTGAGGAGCGTCAGCAATTCTGCACTCCTCCAGTGCCGGGGAGAGAAAGTCCGGGCGGTCACGCCGGCGTTCCGGTCAGGTCGCGCAGGCAGGCGACCAGCGTGCGGCGCGCGAGCGGAATCTTGAAGTCGTTGCCGCCGTGCCCGCCGGTGTCGGCCAGCAGGGCGTCCGCCGCCGTCTCGAACACCCCGGTGGCGGGTTTCCGGCCGACGAGGGCCCGCTCCACCGCCGGGTCGCGCCACGGCATGATGCCGAGCCCGCCGAACGCCAGGGCGGCGCCCGCGATACGGCCGTCCCGCACCTCCACCGCACCCGCCACCGACACCAGGGCGAAGGCGTAGGAGGCGTGGTCGCGGACCTTGCGGTAGAGCTGGCCTCCGGGCGGGGGCGGGGGCAGCTCGACCTGCCTCGGCCGAGCCGATCCCCTCGATCGTGGTGATGTCGTCGTCCTGGTGCATGACCGCGAGCGTCAGGCAGGAATTGATCCGCCGCCCGTTCACCAGCACCGTGCAAGCACCGCACTGGCCGTGGTCGCAGCCCTTCTTGCTGCCCGTGAGGTCCAGGTGTTCGCGCAGCACGTCGAGCAGCGAGGTCCGGATGTCCGGATCCAGGTCGTAGGAGCGACCGTTGATCGTGAAATGCATCGGAGTCACCCTTCTGGTGGATGTCCTGGAACGCCGGGCGGCTGCGGTTGGCTCCGCCGCCGGTGTGACAGTCCCGGATTGGTTACGGCGTTCCGCACCTACATTGGGCAACTCCCGCCTGCGTAGAAGGCAGGGTATTATCCTGGGACAGGGCTATCCCATGTTGAGGTCCGCCCTGGTGCCGGCGTGCTCTACATCCTGACCGACCCGGCCGCCCGGCACCTGCTGGGTGCCGCCTGGGCCGACGAGGCAAGGCGCATGGTCGCGCAGTTCCGCGCGACGCACGACCTGCTCGCGGGCGATCCCGCCTTCCTCGACCTGCTGGAGCGCGCGCGGGCAGGCTGCTCCGAGATCGCGGAGTGGTGGCCGGAGCACGACGTCCGCGACGCCGGGGGCGGGCGCAAGGTCATGAGCCATCCCGAGCGGGGGCTGCTGCGCTTCGAGTACGCGACCTTCCAGTCGAGCGACGATCCGGCGCTCAAGCTGATCCTGTACACGCCGGCATGAAACCGTTCGGGCAGATCCGCGGTGAACCGCTCAGGCCGCGTTCAGCGCCTTCCGGAGGATGCTCGCCAGATGGTCCGGCGAGAAGGACCTGACAAGAACGCCTTCCACCGGGTAATCCGTCGGCACTCTGGTAACGCCGGACGAAACCAGGATGATCCTGATTCCGAACTCCCGGTACAGCCTTCTCCCAACGTCGATCCCGTCGAAAGCCTCGGCGCTGCCCGCATCGACCAGGGCGATCAGCGGCCGGTGCCCGGCCTGAAGCTCCGCGATGTCGCCGTAGGAGGACAGGGCCTTGCAGTTGCCGAATCCGGCATTGCCGACCAGGGACGCCAGCGTCTCCCGGCTGGCCGGGTCGGGGTCGACAACGGCGACTGGGCTGGTGTCGGCCGGTTCCGAGGATCCATCCGCGATGATGCGCTGCACCTCGCGGACCAGATCATCCGCCTGGTATGGCCTGTTCAGGGTGCGGAACCGGTTCGGCGGAGCCGGGCCGGGCCTGCTCGAGCCGAGCGGCGCGATAATCCGCAATCCCGGTATGTGGGCAGCCAGGGTTTCCGCAAGCCTCGGGCCGGTGCCCCCTGCCTGGTCGGTCCCGGTAACCAGGACATCCACTTTGTCGAGGTCGGACAGCCGCCGGGCCTCCTCGGCACTGCCCACGTCGAACACCGTGAAGCCGGCTTCGCGCAGCAGGGTCGCCGACGCGTAGCGGACCGCCAGATCATCCTCGACGATCAGGATGGTTCCGGACGGGCTGCCCGGAGCGCCGTCCCATGTCCGGGACGGGACCGGCATCGAGTGGGTCCTCGGGAGCCGGATGCGGACGGTGGTGCCCTGGCCCGGAGCGCTGTCTATATGCATGTCGCCGCCGAACTGGCGGGCGAAGCCGAACACCATGCTGAGCCCGAGGCCTGTGCCCCTGCCGCCCGGCTTCGTCGTGAAGAACGGCTCCGCCGCGCGGGCGACCACGTCGGGCGTCATGCCGATGCCCTCGTCCCGGATCACCAGCGCGACGTAATCCCCGGAAGGCGCGTCGTCCGTACCCACGCTCCCCGCCGCGACGGTCTGGTTCAGGGTACTGATGGTGATCGCTCCGCCATTCGGCATCGCATCGCGCGCATTGACGGCCAGGTTGAGAAGGGCGGCCTCGAGCATGCCGCGATCGGCCATGCAGGGCCACAGCCGGGCTTCGAGATCAAGACTGATCGGAACTTCGCCGCGCAGGGACAGGCTGAGGAAACTCACGATGCCCGTGACCACCGTGTTCAGGTCGACCGGTTCGGGGTCGACTTTCTGCTGACGGGCGAAAGCGAGCAGCTGCCGGGTCAGGCTGTTGCCGTGAGCGAGCGCGGCTTGCGCCAGTCGCAGCCGCTCCAGGATCTCCCTGGACGGCATCTGGCGCTCGATCGATTCCAGGTTGAGGGAAACGGCGGTGATGAGGTTGCTGTAGTCGTGGGCGACGCCGCTCGCCATCTGCCCCAGGGCTTCAAGGCGCTGCGACTGATACAGCCGGGACTCCATGCGCTGCCGTTCGGTCAGGTCGCGCGCGCTGATCACGATGCTCCAGTCGCTGTCAGGGTCCTCCACCCGGACGGCGCTGCATTCACAGGGAATCTCCGCCCCGTCGCTGGCGGTCAGGGCGCACTGCAGCCGGGCTACGGGTTCTCCGCCCTGCGCCTCGCGAAGCCAACCCTGAACTCGGGGCCTGTCATTCTGCGCCACCAGGTCGATGAACTTCCGGCCACTGAGATCGCCCGGAGCGTAGCGGAGCAGGCGATTGGCCGAGAGGACTTCCCCGACCAGCCGTCCCTGGGCATCGAGTGGCGAGATAAGGTCGGACGACAGGCGCAGCAGGTTGCGGAACCTGCGGATGCTCTCGGTCGCCTTGACCGCCCGGGTCTCGACCTCGTCGGTATATCGGCGGTCGAGCCGGGACGCGAGCATGACGATCAGCAGCGCCGTGGAGAGCGTGATGAATATCGCGAACGCCAGGAGGGAAACGGGTATCGGCGCTGCGTCATGGGAAGTCTGCCCGGGCGCCATGACCATGCGGCAGGAGGCTATGGCCGTGTAATGCATGCTGCTGATCGCGATGCCCATGACCACGGCGCCGACGGCGGCCAGCCTGAGACTGGGGCTCGGTTTGAAGGCGATGAACAGCGCCGCGGTGGAGAGTGCCATCGCGAGAAACACCGACAGGGCCGCCAGGAAGGGATCATGGGTCATGACGGCGTCCATGCGCATCGCCGCCATCCCCATGAAATGCATGACGATGATGCCGGAGCCCATGATGAAGCCGCCGAGGAGAAGGGTGGGCGCTGACCGCTGCCGGACCACTGCCAATCTCAGGCCGACCCAGGTCACCAGGATCGGCAGGACCAGGGACGCGAAGGTCCACCAGAAATCATAGGTCACCATCATCGGCATGCGCAGGGCCAACATGCCGATGAAATGCATCGACCAGATACCGCCCCCAGCGGCAATCGCGGCGGCGCTCAGCCAGACTGACCGCATGGATCCGGAGGCTGAACGCGCTCGCAGACAGATGTCGTAGGAGATGAGCGATGCCAGGATCGCGATGGCGATCGAGATAGCGACGATGCCGTAGTCGTAATCGAACACGACGATCTGGTTTGCTGGCAGGGCTTCGGATTGCATTCTTTTGGCTTTGTTATTCTCCCAAGACCCGCTCGAAACAATCCTGAAGCCTCAAAGTTTCCAAGTTTATTTGATTGCAATTGAGTAAAGTCATGATTCGATCGCATCGAGGCGCTTAAGCGATCTTTGTCTACACCGACTCGGATCTTCACGCCCTCGATCTTCTTGCGGCCATCCAAACCGCGCCCGAAGCAGTTCGGCGCCGACCTTCGGGAACTCTCATACGGCAGCTGTCCGCTTGCGGACGGCGGAAGGGGCTGGGACCACGGCAATCGGCACCGTGGTCCCAGCCGGCCCGGCCGCCTGCCGGGGTCTCACGGATGCCGTGCCGTTCCCGAGGTTTGGTTCCGGCGGTCACCCGCCGAAGCTCCCGGGTTTCGTCGCATCAGTTCCCGCTGGCCTCGCTACCGGTGTCCATCGGTGAAATACGCCATACGGCTCCCTCGGTGCTGTCGTTGATGACGTAGACGGCGCCGTCCGGTCCTTGCGCCACGTCGCGGATTCGGCCACCCAGGGGAATGCGTTCAGCCTCGCGCGCCGTGTTCCCTTCGAAGGTCACGCGGACCATGGCCGTACCGCTCAGGGAGCCGATCAGGGCGCTGCCCTGCCACTCCGGGAAGAGGCCGGCATCGTAGAACACCATGCCGGACGGGGAGATCACCGGCGTCCACCGCATCACGGCGTCGGCGAACTCCGGTCGGGTCGACGGGTCGGGAATGTCGCGGCCGTCGTAATGCCGACCCCAGCTGACCACCGGCCAACCATAGTTCCCGCCAGCCCGCGGCCGGTTCAGTTCGTCTCCGCCGAGCGGCCCTATCTCGGCCACCCAGAGGATGCCGGTGGAGGGGTCGATCGCCGAGGCCTCGATGTTGCGATGGCCATAGGACCAGATGGCCTCATCCGCGCCGGCTTTGCCGACGAAGGGATTGTCGTCCGGGATCGTGCCGTCGCGGTTGAGGCGGACGACGGCGCCCAGCGTGTTCGAGAGGTCCTGCGCCGGCTCGAACTTGAAGCGCTCGCCCAGCGTCAGGAAAATGTGACCGTCGGAAGAGAAGACGATGCGATTCCCGAAATGGTTGGAGCCGTCGACCTTGGGCGTCTGCCGGAAGATAACCTGGAAATCTTCGATCCGGTTCTCCGACAACAGGACGGAAACAGGAACGCTGCGTTGTGAGGCGCGGAAGCTCGGCCCTTCAGGGCCGAGAGTAGTCACCAAGCCGATGCTCACCCAGAAACGCCACCCCCCGGACTCCCTCCCGAAAGCCCCGTGGAACGCCCTGCGGAACATCATCTTCCCGCTGTTCCTGGTGATCGCGGCTGGCACGGCGTCATCCGCCCCGGCACAGCAGCTGCGCCCATCCACAGTGGATGAGGTGACCGGGAAATCCCTGGTCGAACGACTGCGCCGCGGCGGGCTGACCCTGTTCTTCCGGCACGCCGACACCAGCGGCATGCCCTGCGACAGGTCCTACGAGATCGGAGACCGCCCGGGCCAGCGCAATCTCTCGGCGGCGGGCCGGGACCAGGCCGAACGGATCGGGCAGGCCCTGCGGGACCTCGGTATCCCGATAGCCGATCCCGTTCTTGCCGGGCCGGTATTCCGGGCCCGCGACACGGCCGAGATCGCCTTCGGCAGCGCGGCCGTCGAAATTACCGACGGCCTGCTTGCGGACGATTATGCCGGCTGAACCTCCCCACGGCCAAAGCCGGGGGTTCTGAGGGTGCCATCGCCCGAACTCTCCGCGGCTCTCGCTTGCGCTACAGCATCCGCGGCCTTGTCCCGGCGGCCATTCCTCTGTGACGGACGATCCGCTCCGACGCCACCTCCGTTGCCGGGGCGGACGTGGGGACGGGCAAAGCCCGCCCCGCTCGCGGATTGCCTGAAGCCCGACGCCGCCCGTCCCAGCAGCGGTTCCGCAGCCGCCCAATGCAACGCGCATTGGGATGCGTCGAGCCTGTCCCGGTCGACGAAGCGTGCCAGCCACGCCGAGTACAGGTCGCGCTGCACCCGGCTGCCGTCGGCGAACACGTGCCACCGCTGGGACAGCGGCTTCCTCACGTACCCGCCCGTGTCGTGGCTGAACTGCGACAGCCGCGTCGTCCGCGTCGCGAACTCGACCACCGAAGCGCCGGCACTCGCAGCCTTGCGCTTCAGCGTCGAGACGAACAGGGACGGCGCGCGCCGCCTCACGCTCCGGCCGAAATTCTTCTGGAAGCTCCGGTAGCTCACTTTCTCCGTTTTGATGAGGTTGCCCTGCGCCAGCACCCGGTTGGCGAGTTCGCCATGGGCACGCTTGCGCTCGGCGGCAAGACGCCGCTCCAGGTCGGCCTTGGTCGCGCACAGGACGCGATATCGCCCGGAGCGCATTTTGATCCGCACTCCCTTGCGATAGGTGCCGTTGGCGTTGAAGGCGTCGGGGTTCGTCGCCCGGCGGGACCGGTCCATGGCGCGCTGCAGGCGGCGGATCACCGCGTCCATGTCGGCCACGCCGGGGCAGAACGGCTCCAGCGTGGCGTCCGTGTCCGACACGGCGGCGATGGTGCCGGGCCCGAGGTCCAGGCCGACGACGCCGTCGCCGACCGGCAGGCGCTCCTTGCGCGGTGCCAACCCTTCCTGCACCAGCTGGGCGTACCACCGCACCTTTCCGCGAATGGTCCGCCGCAGGACCCGGACGTACTTGGTGCGGCACGACAGCGCCTGCTCCTGCCAGCGGTCGCGGTCGCGCGGGTCGAGCATCAGCGGCAGCACGAGGCCGTCCCACAGCACGACCGGCTTCTCGTCCTGCCAGCGCAGGCGGATCACGGCGTCGCCCTTGCCCTCGACCGAGTGCAGGCGGTTCCGGCCCTTGAAGCGGGGCCGTCCGCGCTTGCCGAAGGCGTGCATCTGCACCGCCTTGAAGGCGCGCAAGGACGTGGTCTGCGTGTCGTGGCTGCCGAGGTGCCGGCCGATCCAGCAGGCGTCGCGGCACGCCTCGGCGTGCTTCTGGATGGACCCCGAGGAGAAGTCGAAGCGTTCCATCGTCGCCTTGAACAGCGCCGTGCGCTCCTTGCCCTTCGGCAGGGTGCGGGCGGCCTGCCAGTCCATGGACTGGCGCATCAGGGCAAGGCGCTTCAGCGTCTCGCCCAGGCAGGCGTTGTAGACGTGGCGGGCCGCCTCCAGGCGCACCTCCAGCGCGCGCTCGTCCGCGGCACTGGTGCATAGCGGGAACTCGGCGATAAAGGAGGGGGTGGCGGCGCGCATGGTTCAGACGTTCTTCTGGCTCTCGATGTACTGCTTGATGGCGGCGAGCGGAGCGCTGCCGACGGTTCAGACGAAGTAGGAGTTGGTCCACAGGCTCGGCAGACGGGACTTCAGCCGGAGGAACTCCTCGCGCCACAGACCCGACGGGCGGCCCTTGACGGCGCGCACCAGCCGGCGGATTCCGAACTGCGGGTCGCAGCCGACGAGCAGATGACCGTGATCCGGCATGATCTCCATCTCGATCAATTCAACGCCAGCTTCTTCGCACACTCCAGCGATGATGCTTCAGGCGGGCGTCGATGAGCGGTTCAAGAACCTTGCGACGGTACTTGGGGCACCAGATCACATGGTCCTTGCAGGACTATACGACGCCGGCGTTCATGAGGCACGCATCCATGCAGGTTCAATGGCATGGCGCTGATAACGATCAGGGGATTTCGCCTACTGCGAAGACGCCGCTGTCCCCACGGCTGAGGCCAAGGCCTTGCGCGGCGTCAGGTCGCGGTTTCGGTCACGCCTCGACTGGGTTCTCTCGGAGCATCGGCGGCTGTTCTCCGCGCCGGTGGCTCCGGGAACGAACCGCGTGCTGGTCGGGCATCGGACACCCGCCATCATGGTGCTCGGCAGCGTCGCCGCCGGGGAGGCTTTCCCGGAGGGATCCGCGATCATCCTGGAGCCGGAGCGCGGCGGAGCCGGTGTTCTCGGCATCCTGATGCTGGCCCCGCCGGTCGGAACCGGCTTTCACACCTGCTGATCCGGGGGGCCCCGCTCCATGCGTAGCGGTTACGATCGCTTCCGTCCGGGTGCGGCAGCGAGAGGCCGAGCGTGGCGCCGGCCGTCCCGGCCTCCGGTCCCCGAGCCGTCCCGATCCTGCCGTACCCTGGCCGGACCGTTGTCCGCCGCAGGTCACGCCGTCGCCGGTTTCGGCTCCAGTCCTGGAACGACATCGGCTTGGTGCTCGACCACGATGTCGCGGTCGACCGAGCGCCGCTCGCCGTCGATGCGCTCGATCAGCAGGAACGCCCGTTCGGCGCTTCCGAGGATCGCCAGCAGCGACCCTCTCTCCGTCGGGGCCAGTTCATCCAGTTTCAGGCATTTCCGGCGCAGTTCCGCGAGCCCGGATATGCGCTGATCCGCGGCGACGGCGGTCGCGCTCCGGGCCGAGCCCGGCAGCACGATCCCCATGGCGTCGGAGACCTGATCGAGGATGCCGTTGACCACTTCCCGGCCCGACGGCGAGAACTCCTCGCGCTTGACCCGCTGGGCAATCTGATGAAGGGTTTCACCCAGGCTTTCGGTGAAATCGGCCTCCTCGATCAGGCTTGCGACCAGATCGGCCTGCCCGTAGGGCTGGCCCGGCGTCAGCAGCGAGGATGCGAACACGCCGATGTCCCGGCTCAGATTGCCGAGATTGGCATGGTGGGCCTGGGGATCCTTCAAGGCGTCCGGCATGCCCCGCGCAATGTCCAGGTAAAGGGTGCCGGCCTCCAGATGCCGCTCAATCTCCTTACGAAGCGCAGGAACGCCTTGGACGATGTCACCCCGCAGGTTGGCGGCAAGGTACTTCGGCAGGGAATAATCCTCGATGTCCTCGGACGCGTCATGCCCGATGCGGCACAGTACCCGCTCGAACACGCCGACGAAGGGGAACAGCAGCAACGTGTTGAAGATGTTGAAGAAGGTCGAATACAAACCGATCGCGACCGGCACGAGCGGGTAGGTTTCCCTGCCGTTCACCATCATCGGGATCCCGGGGTCGCCGCCGAACCACTGCATGGCGAAACGGAGCACGTCCATGGAGAGGAAGAACAGCGGGATGGTCACCAGGACGCCGATGATGTTGAACGATATGTGGGCATACGCGGCGCGCTTGGCGTTCTTGGACAGGTTCAGCGACGCTATCCAGGAGGTGATGGTCGTTCCCAGATCGGCACCGAGCGAGAAGGCCACGGCGGTCTGCCAGTCGAGAATACCGGACGCTCCGAGGCCCATCACGATGCCGATGGTCGCCGAGGAGGAATGGATCATCGCGGTGACCAGCGCCGCCGTTCCGACGCAGGTGAGCAGGCCGATGAAATCGTCCGCCCGCAGCGAGGAGATCGCCAACATCACCTCCGGCATGGCGCGGAGCGGTTTCAGGCCCCCGGTCATCAGGTTGAGGCCGTAGAAGATCAGGGAGAACCCTATGCAGGCCAGGGCGATGTTCTTCGTCCTGTCCGACTTCGAGAAAATGTAGATGAGGGCGAAGAAGCCGGCCAGCAGCAGGCCCAGCGGGCCAAGGGGGCAGGGCGATCAGGCCGTTTCCCAACGTCGTCCCGATGTTCGCTCCCATGATCACGCTGATCGCCGGGCGCAGGCCGACGACTCCGGCATTGACCATGCCGACGACCATGACCGTCATCGCCGTCGAGGATTGGATCACGCCGGTGATGATGGTGCCGGCGAATACGCCTTTGAGCGGAGTTCCCGCCAACTTGGCGAGCAGCGCACGCATCCGGTTGGCGGCGACGGCCTGGATGCCGTTCGACATGAACTCGAGGCCAAGCATGAAGATGCCCAGACCACCGATCACGGGAACGATGATCTGGGTGAAGATATCGACCTGCATGAGCTGTCCTTTTCGGGGCCCGTCCTGACGGGGGCCGGTTGCTCTTACTTGGAACTGGCTTCCCAGTAGGATTTGATCTGGCCGACGAGGGAGTCCGGCAGCGGCACGTAATCCAGATCGACGGCATCCTGCTGCCAGTGCGCCAAGGCTCCGCCGAAGAAGCGCAGGGTGCGGTCGGTACCGGAACGGGGCTCCCGGGGCATCAGCGCGTAGACGGTGGCCGCGATCGGGTAGGCCTCGGCGTCGGCGGTTTCGGTGAGAAGAAGGCTGAAATGGCGCGAGCCCGCCCAGTCCGCGCCGGCGACGGCCGCGGCGATGCTCCGGCGCGATGGTGCCCTGAACTGCCCCGCGCGGTTCTCGACCAGGGCCGAGGGCAGCCCGACCCGCAAGGCCTGGCCGAGTTCGACATAACCGATGGAGTTCGGGTCGTCCGACACGGCCTCGACGATGCCGCCACTGCCTCTGACCCCGGCGCCGACTGGCCATTTCAGCTCGGTATCGATCCCGACCCGCTCCCGCCAGTCCGTGCTGGCATGGGCGAGATATGCCGCGAAGTTGTAAGTGGTGCCGGATCCGTCGCTCCGGTGGACGACCTTGATCGGCGCGTCCGGCAGCGTGAGCTCCGGGTTGAGCGCGCGCAGGGCCGGGTGCGACCATCTATCGACCGTTCCCATGTAGATGTCGGCCAGCACCGCCCCGGAAAGGCGCAGGGCGCCGCTTTCGATCCCTGGCAGATTGAAGACGACCGCGATGCCGCCCGTGGTGATGGGGAACTGCATGAGCCCGTGCCGGTCCACCTCCTCGGCCGGCATGGGCCTTTCGGATGCGCCGAAATCCACGGCCCGGGCGATGACCCGCATGGTGCCGCCCAGTGAACCGACCGGCTCGTAGTCGATGCCGCCGGCCATGACGCCGAACAGCGAGCCCAGGCCGCCCTCTGGAGCGGCCGGTCGATTTGGCAGGGCGGCGACATAGCCGCCGTTCTCCTCGGATGCCTGGAAGTTCTGGCTCCAACGGCTGAGCAGCGGAAAAACGAACGTCGATCCTGCCCCCGTCAAGGGTTCGGCTTGGGTCGGGGAGACTGCGGCCAGGCAGGCGAATAAGGCGGCGATGAGGAGGCGACCCATGAAATCACCGGCATGTAACGGGACGCAGAATATCCCGGGTCATCGATTACCGGCGCAGCATAGTTTTCAGGCATGACATTTGGATGACGGGTGCAGCGTTTCATGAAACCTGCTCCATCTGCGCCAGGAGCCGACGAAATTTCGGGAAGACGGAATCAACGCCGGTTCTCTTCTTCGTATGTGCCAGCGCCGGACCTTTCGAGCCGTTCCTGCCGCAAGATTTCTGTCTGTCATATGTAGTCAGGGCTGTTCAGTTCTCGCTATGAGAGGCGATATGCGAGCGCATTGTCGAAGTTGAGCGCGTTGACGTAGAGTTCGCGGGCGATGTTCTGGACGCCGTTGGCCCGCAGGATGTTGATCGCGAAGCTGCGGAACCGGGCGACGTGGGTGGGCTTGACGCGGGTTCGGCTGGCGTCCTCGCCGAACGTGACGTCGCGGACCCAATGGCTCCGGTTTTCAATCGCCCAGTGCCCCCGGACCGCCCGTCCGAACGCCTCGGCGCCGAGCGCGACCTGGCAGGCGTAGAACGAGACGTCCTCGGTGGCGTGCCACAGGCCTGACCTGGTGTCCTTGTGCCAGGTCAGGCGGGCGACGCGGGCGGCGCAGACGATTAGGCCGTCCCATTCGGCGTCGAGTTTGCCCCGGACATCGAAGGTCTCGACCGTGCGGGTCTCGTGGCGGCCGTGGCCCTTGGGATCAACGCTCCTGTGGCTTTCGGCCGGGGGCTGGGTGGCGGCGATGGCCTCGAGCGTGGCCAGCAGGGTCGGCTGGTTGGCCTTGACCTGGGCGAGCAACGCGTTGCCGGTGTCGCGGGCCGCCTCAAAGGTTTTTTTGACAGTGCAGCGCGTCGGCGGTGAACAGCACGCCGCTCAGGCCGAGCTCCGCGATCAGGCGCTGGGCCGCCGGGATCTCGTTGCTCTTGTCGTCGATCTCGCTGTGCGCCAGCAGGATCGCCGCCTCCGAGGCGAACGCGCTGAGCGCCTGGGCCGCCTTGCGGTCGTTGAGGTGGTCGAAGCTGCCCTTGAGCGTCTTGCCGTCGAGCGCGATCGCCGGCATCCCGCCCTCGGGGCGCGCCAGCAGGCTGGCGGCGTGCCGGCGGAACGCCCGCTCCAGGGCGTCGGCGTCGAGGTCCTGGAGCACGGTGCGCAGGGTGTTGACCGATGGCGCCCGCCTCAGGGCGACGCCGAACAGCTCGTTGAGCAACTCCCGGCGCTGCTCCAGGAAGACGATGATGCGGCGGTACGAGGTCGCGCCGGACAGCAGCGCCAGCACGGTGAACAGCAGCAGCGGCGCCAGCGGGTAGCGCTTGCCCGCCGCGCGCCGCGGATCGGGAACCTCGCCCAGGGCCGCGAGAAGCCGGCCGAACGGTACCATGGCAACCCCCAAGTCCAGGAATTGCCGAGCAAGGATTCACACATTCGCGCGAGATGGTAGACTCTTTCTACGCTGCTTCACACCCCGCCAGGACTCGCTGCGCGCGAGTCAGGCGCGCAACGGGGAGAACTGAACAGCCCTGCATATGTAGTACGTAATATGGGGTCGAGATCAGGAAGAGTCATGATGCTCCGCCAAACTGATTTCATCTCATCTTAGAAAGTGAAAAATCATAGATGGATGATGATTCAGCCCAATCGTCAAGATAGGAATCAAAAACGTTTCATTGGAAGCCTGGATTTGCGCTTTATACAATCGCAAATTTGCCTCTGCATCATTAATCGTCTGTTAACCATATGAATACACTTTTTAAACACTGCTGGATTACTTGTCATTCCGGTGGACATATTGAACTTATCCGGAGAGCACAGACATGGCTTTGCCCAGAGTTTTCATCTCGACCGACCTGAGGCTTGAAGCGCAGGAGAAGGACGATGTCCAGTCCCTTGTCCACGCGCTGATGTATCAGGACAAGATGAACATCGTCGGCATCGCCGGAACGGCGTCCAAGTTCAACACCCAGGACGGTCTGGTCAGGGACATCGATGCCGTGATCGACGTCTACGGCAAGGACCTTGCCAAGCTGCGCGAGCACGGCTCCGGCTTCAAGTCCGTCGAAGCCCTGAAGAAGGTGAGCCATCAGGGCGCCACGGACACTGCGCCGCCCAAGGGATATTCCAAGCCGACGGACTCGTCCGAGGCCATCATCGCGGAAGCCAGGAAGGCCGCCGCCGCGGGCGAGAAGCTGAACGTGCTCACCTGGGGAGGGGAGGCGGACATCGCGCAGGCGCTGCACGATTCTCCCGGCATCGCCAAGCACGTCCGGCTGTTCAGCATCGACACCCAGGACATCCACGCCAAGAAGTACCTGCTGGACAATTTCAAGGGCAAGCTGGACCTGTGGGTCGACAACATGACCACGTTCCGGGGCACCTACGGCACGCCGGAAAGCGGCTCCATGATCAAGGGCTGGCACGAGGCGAACGCCAAGGGCCACGGCGCCCTGGGGGACTTCTTCTCGAAGGTCTCGAGCAACATCTTCAACAAGTCCGGCGTCAAGATGGGGGACAGCCCGACCGTTCTCCGCTTCCTCGACGGGGACCAGGACGACCCGACCCAGGAAAGCTGGGGCGGGGAGTTCCGCAAGGTGTCCGACGGCTACTATACGGACCTTCATGGGCAGGGTTTCGACCGCCCCGGCACCCAAGGGGCCAGGACGGTCTACGAGAACCGCGAGGAGTGGCTCGAAGACTTCGCCGGGCGCTTCGACTGGTTGAAGGACAAGGGTCCGATCCCGCTCCCCCGTCCCGGAGGGGATGACGTGATCACCGTCAAGGCGTCGGGCGATCACTACAAAGGGAATCCGAATTTCGTCATCCAGGTGGACGGGAAAACGCTGGATCTCACGAACCGGGTCACGGCTGTCCATGACAAGGACCAGTGGCAGACCTTCACTTACAAGGGCGACCTGGACGCCCCGGGAATCCAGGAGCGGGAGGTCGAGATCATCTTCAACAACGATGCCTGGAACGGAAGGAAGGGGGCCAATGGATCCGACCGGAACCTCTATATCGACGAGGTTTCGTTCAACGGCCAGGTCGACGACACGGACGCCGTATTCAAATGGAACAGCACGAAGTCATGGCTGTTCGAGGTTTGATATCGAAACCGGATGCGCTTCCGGGGCGCATCCCCCCGGCGGGAGGGAACGGCCTCCGTCCTGTTGGCATGGGTGCGCCCACGGATTGGCCGCGGGCGACCAGCGGCAGGATCGGGCGGGAAAAGACGGCGGCACGGCACCGCCGATGATCCCGTCCGAAGGCGAAAGGCACGGGATTTGGCCGGGACCGACACACCTCACCGTATCGAGGACTATGCCCTGATCGGCGACTGCGAGACGGCGGCGCTCGTCTCGAACCGGGGCTCCATCGACTGGCTTTGTTTTCCCCGGTTCGATTCCGCGGCCTGTTTCGCGGCCTTGCTGGGATCTCCGGAGAACGGCCGGTGGAGCATCGGGCCGAAGGACGACCGGGCGCGGGCAACCCGGCGTTATCGCGACGGCACGCTCATCCTGGAGACGACGTTCGAGACGCCCGAAGGCTCGGCGACGCTGATAGACTTCATGCCGCCGCGGGACGGCTTCGCCGATCTGATCCGGATCGTGGTCGGCAACCGGGGCCGGGTCGAGTTCGACCTCGATCTCGTGATCCGGTTCGACTACGGCCGCAGCATCCCCTGGGTCAGCCGTCTCGACGACGCCACGCTGACCGCCGTGGCCGGCCCCGATCTCCTGCTGCTGCGGACGGCCGCGGAACTGCGCGGTGCCGACATGCACACCGTGGGATCGTTCACCGTGACGGCGGGCCAGCGCATCCCGTTCACGCTGATCCATGCTCCGTCCCACCTGCCGCCTCCGGCTCCCCGGGACCCCGAAGCCGAATTGAGGCGGACGGAAGCGTTCTGGACGGACTTCTCGGGTCGCTGCCCGCCGGTCGGGCCGTGGACGGACCAGGTGAAGCGGTCGCTGATCACGCTCAAGGCTCTGACATACATGCCGACCGGCGGCATCGTCGCCGCGGCGACGACGTCGCTCCCGGAACATCCCGGCGGTCCCCGCAACTGGGATTACCGCTTCTGCTGGCTGCGCGACGCCACGATGACGCTGCAGGCCTTCATGAAGCTGAGCTACTACGAGGAGGCGTCGTCGTGGCGCGAGTGGCTTCTGCGCAGCGTGGCCGGCGACCCCTCCCAGATGCAGATCATGTACGGGCTGGCCGGCGAGCGGCGCCTGCCCGAATGGGAGGTCCCGTGGCTGGGCGGCTTCCTGGATTCCC
This sequence comes from Skermanella rosea, assembly GCF_016806835.2. NCBI lineage: Bacteria > Pseudomonadati > Pseudomonadota > Alphaproteobacteria > Rhodospirillales > Azospirillaceae > Skermanella > Skermanella rosea. The sequence goes on from NZ_CP086113.1 coordinate 322,322, forward strand.
GTCCCGTGCGTGTCGGCAACGCCGCGGCCGGGCAGTTCCAACTCGACATCTACGGCGAGGTCGCCGACGCGATGGCGCAGGCCCTGAAGGGCGGATTGCCGCCGCACCCGAGATCCCGGGCGCTGAGCGAGACCATCATGCCGTTCCTGGAGCAGGCATGGCGGCGTCCGGACGAGGGAATCTGGGAGACCCGCGGCGGACCCCGGCATTTCACGCATTCCAAGGTCCTGGCCTGGGTGGCCTTCGACCGGGTGGCCTCGATAGCGCTCGCCGGTGATCCGGCCAGTGAACGGGCGGCCCGGTGGCGCCGGGTGGCGGATCTCATCCACGAGGACGTGTGCCGGCACGCCTACGACCCGGACCTCGGCAGCTTCGTGCAATCCTACGGATCCAGGCAACTGGACGCGAGCCTGCTGGCCATTCCTCTGGTCGGTTTCCTGCCGCCCGAGGATCCCCGCGTCGTCGGTACGGTGGCCGCCATAGAGCGGCATCTCATGCATGATGGCCTCGTGCTGCGCTACGACACGGGAACCGGGGAAGACGGACTGCCTCCCGGCGAGGGCGCGTTCCTCGCCTGCAGCTTCTGGCTCGCCGACGTCCTCGTTCTCCTCGGGCGCCATGCCGACGCGAGACGGCTTTTCGAACGGCTGTGCACCCTGTGCAACGACGTCGGGCTGCTCGCCGAGGAGTATGACCCGGCGGGACGACGCATGCTGGGCAATTTTCCCCAGGCGTTCAGCCATATCGGGCTGATCAATACCGCCCTGAACCTCACGCGCATCCAGGGACCCGCCGACGAGCGGTCCGAGCACGACGACGACGCCGAACCAGGGCACCGGCCGGAACCGTAAGGCGGCATCTGAGCCGCCATCGTCCGCCCGTCCAACTGTCCGTCCCCCGATGTAGGTCGGAAAGCCTGTCCGGAACCTGCCGAGAACTCGGGATGAGAAAGTGTTTTCCGCCAATCCCATAATAATGACTGGCCAAAAAGGATAGGACAAAAGACGCCCGATTTCTTAAACGGGGTCTTAATCAACAAGATCCAGAGTGTAGGCAGCAAACCTCCTGAGTGCATTTATTATGCAAGAGAGCATCAAGGAAGAACTGATTGGGACCGTGATCGGCGGAGATGGCCCTCCTCCAAGCCTGATTGCCGCCATCGCCCCTGATGCCCTTCTGGAGGCTTGCGACCGGCTTCCCTGCGCCTTCGCGACCCTTGAGCCGGACGCCCGGCCGTCCTTGATGAATTCCGCGTTCCGGACCCTGTTCAATCCATCGACGCCGTACACCGCGAGCGCCCCGGATCTGGCCCGCCTCGCCGGAGGCGACGCCCGCTCGCTCAGGTCGGTGGACGGCCAGGTATGGCCGGTCAGCACCATCCGTCTCGGCGGTGGACGCATCCTGGTGACGGTGGAGGACCGGTCGGCCCCGACCGGCATGGACCTGACGGAGCGCAGGGATGCCCTGACGGGATTGGCGAACCGGGTCGTCCTCAAGGAGCGGATCGTCCAGATGCTTGCCGAGCCCGGGAAGGATCTCCAGGCCGCGCTCTTCCTGCTCGACCTGGACCGTATCCCCAAGTGAGCATCGAGCAGGCCGTCAAACCATGTCCGAACAGATCCACCGCCTCGTCTATTTCAGCCGCAACGCCATGCCCGGGACCGAAGACGAGATCGTCGCGGGCGTCCAGCAGATCCTGGCAAGCTCCCGCAGCAACAACGCCCGGGCCGGCGTGACCGGCGCCCTGCTGTTCAACAGCGGGTGCTTCGCCCAGGTGCTGGAAGGCCCCACGCCGGCGGTCACCGAGACCTTCGAGCGCATCCAGTGGGATGAGCGCCACAGCGAGGTCCTGGTGCTTGAATATGCCCCGTGGCTGCCCGTTCCTTCCCCAACTGGTCGATGTCCTTCGTCGGCGCCGACCGGTCCGATCAGCAGCTGTTCGGCGACGTCTCCGTGACGAGCGGCTTCAACCCGATCCACCTGAAGGCGGACCAGATCTTCGGGACGCTCGAACGCCTGGTGCGGGAAGAAGAGAAGCAGACCGCCTGACCGCCCAGCCGTCGGCCACGGGTGCATTCCCCGATCCGCGCGGCCATGCCGTCTGATGACCGGGCCTGGATTACGCGTTAGGCTGGTCCCGGACGGCAGCGAGAGAAAGGATGCACCCATGGCGCAGAAGTTCCCCAGGCCGCTGCGGTCACAGGCCTGGTTCGGCGGCGACAGCAAGGACAGCTTCATCCATCGGAGCTGGATGAAGAACAGCGGACTGCCGGACGATGCCTTCGATGGCCGCCCGGTGATCGGCATCTGCAACACCTTCTCCGAGTTCACGCCGTGCAACGCGCATTTCCGCGGCCTGGCGGAGCAGGTGAAGCTGGGCGTGCTGGAGGCGGGCGGCCTTCCGCTGGAGTTTCCGGTCTTCTCCTGCGGCGAGTCCAACCTCAGGCCGACGGCCATGCTGTTCCGCAATCTCGCCTCGATGGATGTCGAGGAGGCGATCCGCGGAAACCCGATGGACGGGGTGGTCCTGATGGCCGGCTGCGACAAGACCACGCCGTCGCTTCTGATGGGAGCGGCGAGCTGCGACCTGCCGTCGATCGTCATTTCCGGCGGGCCGATGCTGAACGGCAAGTTCCGCGGGGCTGACATCGGGTCGGGTACCGATGTCTGGAGGTTCTCCGAGGATGTCCGGGCGGGCCGCATGCCGCGCGAGCATTTCATGGCGGCGGAAAGCGCCATGTCGCGCTCGCCCGGCCACTGCATGACCATGGGGACGGCATCGACCATGGCCTCCATGGCCGAATCCCTGGGGCTGACCCTGCCCGGCAACGCCGCCTATCCGGCGGTGGATGCGCACCGCGCGCGGCTTGCCCGCCTGACCGGCCGGCGCATCGTCGGGATGGTCGGCGAGGACCTGCGCCTGTCCAAGGTCCTGACCCGCAGGGCCTTTCTCAATGCGATCCGGATGAACGGCGCGATCGGTGGTTCGACCAACGCGGTCGTCCACCTGCTGGCGATCGCCGGACGCGTCGGGGTCGACCTGACGCTCGACGACTGGGATGCAGCCGGGCGGAATGTGCCGACGATCGTCAACCTGATGCCGTCGGGGCGCTACCTGATGGAGGATTTCTGCTATGCCGGCGGGATACCGGCGGTGATGAAGGAACTGTCGGACCTGCTGGACCTGGACGTGCCGACCGTGACGGGAGGGACCCTGGGCGACAACATCCGCTCCGCCGAGAATTTCGATCCCGACGTGATCCTGCCCCGCGACCGGGCCCTGGTGCGGGACGGAGGCATCGCCGTGCTGCGCGGCAACCTGGCGGCCGCAGGCGCGATCCTGAAGCCGTCGGCCGCGTCGCCCGAACTGATGCGCCATCGCGGCCGGGCCGTCGTCTTCGAGAGCATCGAGCATTACAAGGCGACGGTCGATGACCCCTCCCTGGAGATCGACGAGACCTGCGTGATGGTGCTGAAGAACTGCGGCCCGAAGGGTTATCCGGGAATGGCCGAGGTGGGGAACATGGCGCTGCCGAAGAAGCTGCTGGAACGCGGCGTGCGGGACATGGTGCGCCTCTCCGACGCCCGCATGTCGGGCACTGCCTATGGCACCGTCGTCCTCCACTGCGCACCCGAGGCTGCGGTCGGCGGTACGCTCGCGCTGGTGCGGACGGGCGATTTCATCGAGCTGGACGTGGAAGCGCGGCGCCTTCACCTGGATGTGCCGGATGAGGAACTGGCACGCCGCGCCGCCGCCTGGTCGCCGCCCGAACCGTCGATGCGGGGCGGCTACCAGAGCCTCTACGTGGAACATGTCCTGCAGGCCGACCGGGGCGCCGACCTGGATTTCCTGGTCGGCTGCCGGGGCCACGACGTCCCGCGCGAGAGCCATTGATCCGGACCCCGCCGGCTTCGCCCGGTATTGCGCAAGCGCTCCGAACCCGTGATCCTTAGGCGACGCATTAATCAGGAAAGAGGAACGCCGTGACAGACAAGCTTCCGGAGCTCCGGCTGACGGCCGAGCATCTTCATCTGGCCGAGGCGGACGCGGAACGGCTGCTGGACGGGTACCGGATCCGGCGCGGCGACCGGGTGATGGATCCCAAGGCGCAGGTGGTCGGCGAGGTGATCAAGCAGCTGCGCTCCCCCGACAGCCTGCCGACGCCGCAGGAATCGCGCGGCCAGTTCCGGAAGATGGTCGAACTGCTCGACGAGCCGCCGCCGGCCTCGATCAAGGTTTCCGACCTGGCCTGCCCCGGCCCGATAGGACAGGTCCCGTTGCGGCTCTACGCGCCCGAGGGCACGGGAGCCCGGCCCCTGCTGCTGTATTTCCATGGCGGAGGATGGATCCAGGGGGACCTGGAGACCCATCACGGCGCCTGCGGCAAGCTCGCCGCCTGGTCAGGATGCCTGGTGCTCGCCGTCGACTACCGGCTGGCGCCCGAGCACAAGTTTCCCGCCGGGCTGGAGGACTGCCTGGCGGCGTGGCGCTGGCTTGCCGCCAACGCGGCCACGCTCGGCGCCGATCCCGCGCGGCTGGCGGTCGGCGGCGATTCCGCGGGCGGCAATCTCGCTGCGGCGGTCTGCCAGATCCTGGCGGCCGGCGGCGAGCCCGGACCCGCCGCCCAGCTGCTGATCTATCCCTCGCTGGACCTGGGCTGGCAGCTGCCGTCGCACCGGGAACTGGCGGATGCCTATATCCTGCCCAGGATCCGGGTCCGCTGGTACACCGAACTCTATCTGTCCTCCCCGGAGCAGGCGGCCGACATCCGCGTCTCCCCCCTGTGGGCGGAGGACCTGCGCGGCCAGCCCCCCGCGATGATCGTCACCGCCGGCTTCGACCCGCTGCTCGACGACGGACGACGCTATGCCGACCGGCTCGAGGCGTCAGGCGTGCCGGTCGCCTACCGCGAGTACACCGGGCAGATCCACGCCTTCATCTCGCTCACCCGCGTCATTCCCCAGGGCAACGAGTGCCTGCGGGAGATGGCCGGCTGGCTGAAGTCGAGGCTGGGCTGAGGTCGAGGCCGGCCGGAGCTGGTGGCCCGGCCGGCTGCGGCCCGGTCAGTCTTCCCATTCCTGCAATTGGGCAAGGTCCTCCTCGACCATGTCGGTGACCAGGCGCCCGTCCTGGCCCAGCTGGAGCCGGTCCAACGGCACGACGACCTGCTTGTCGCCGATGCCCAGCGTGCCGCCGAATTCCACGGCGACGGCGGTGATCCGGCCGCTGGCATCGCCAAGGACCTCCTCGACTTCGCCGATCTTGTCGCCGCCGGTGTTGTAGAGGTCCATGTCCTCCAGCTCATCGATCGAGCGGCCCTGCCAGTTGACGTCCGTCCGGTCATCGTCGAGCTCGACGAGACCGCCGGGATTGGTGTTCGGAGCCGCCGTCTGGGCGATGGCGGCGGCCGGCATGGTTAGCGCGGCGGCGACGGTCAAGATGGCGAAACGCTTCAACATGGTGAATTCCTCCTGAACTTGGTCTGGCCGACCCTATCGTCGTGAAAAGTAGAATCGGCGCCGTGTTCCCTGAACTTCCTGAAGGTTCAGGAACTGATTGATTCAACACAGAATTCGGCTGTTGGTTCCGAAACAGAGGCCACGTGACTGCTGTCCGGAAATCAGGTGTATTTCAAGAGTGACGGGCCGGGAGCGCCCCCGCTCGACCCATGATTACATGCGGTCCCGGCTATTGTTCCGGATAGGCCTGGATGCGGCACCTTTGTATCGATCGAAGCCGCCTCACGTGCCGTCGAACATCCGCTTCCGGGCATTGGAGATGTGCAGGCGCATGGCTTCCGAAGCCTGTTCGGGCGAACCGCTCTCGATCGCGGCCAGGATCGCCCGGTGCTCGGACTGCACCTTCTCCCGCCGCACCCGGCTTTTCATGAGCGAGAGGCTGCGCGACAGCTGCATGCATTGGCGGATCGGCTCGACGATGGATTCGATGGCCGAGACGAAGAACCGGTTGTGGGATGCCGTCGCGATGGCAGCGTGGAAACCCAGGTCCTCCTCGACGCCGAGAGCATCGCCTTCCAGCACTTTCTCGATGTTCCCGTAAGCCGCTTCGATCGCGTCGAGGTCGCGCCGGGTGCGCATCTCGGCGGCGAGTCCCGCGGCTCCGGCCTCGACCCATTCGCGGAACGTGAAGCAACGCTGGATGTCGGCGATGCTTTCGATGGGGGCCAGCCGAAGCAGGGCGGCATCCGGCTTGCGGACGACGTAGCTCCCGGAACCGCGGCGCGACGCGATGATGCCGTCGGAGCGCAGCCTCGAGAGCGCTTCGCGCACGGTCGGGCGCGAGGCGCCGAAGCGCTCCCCCAGCTCGATTTCGGTCGGCAGCCTGCCGTTCTCCGGAAAAGCGCCCTGGACGATCGAATCGATGATCTGCGTATAGATCCTGTCGCGCAGGTTCGCCCGATTTCCCCCCGGCGCGGGCTTCGCGCCGACGGTGCCGTCACGGAGATTAAGCGCGCGGTCGATCGGGGCCATGTGACAATTCCTGCAACGCGCTTCCACTGGCATGGTCAGGTCCGCGTTCCGCAGGTCCCGCTCCTCCCGCAGGAGAACCCGCCTCCCGAAACCACTGAACCAATTTGTCTCAACATGGCATGGGTCCGGCGCCGGGGCAATGCGCTTCCGGTCTGACAAATCCGGTCCGCTGACCAGGGTCCGTTCCGGGGTGGCCCCGGAAAGCCTGCGGGGACCCGTGCCCTTGCGGGACTGCGGGCGCTCATCTCATGACGTCGGGACCGGCTTGTTCGAAAGATCGGTGGCCGCCTGCCCATTGGTAAGACAGAGGGAATCAGGCTTGACGAAATGTCAGGCATAACCGAATAAGTCAGACAACTATACGACCCAGCAGGGCCCGATGCCGTCCCGGCTCCGGCGCCCCGGGCATTGGCCCAGGAGGAAACGCCTTGAAACGGATCGTGAGTCCCCCTGCGCCCGGCCTGTCCCAAGTCCCATCCGGATTGATCCCACTACTTGGTGCCGCAAACCCGGCATCTTCAGGGCCGGGATAGGCGCCCTTGGCGCGTCCGCGCCGAAGTCCTACTGGCGCTGTTGCTCGATGTACTGCTTGACGATCTCCAACGGCGCGCCGCCGCAGGATGCCGCGAAGTAGGATGGGCTCCAGAGATGTCCACCCCAGAGCCTTTGCGCCACTTCAGGGAAGTCGTGCTGACGCAGCAGGCGGCTCGATGCACCCTTGAGGCTGTTGACCAGTTTGGAAAGCTGAACCGTGGGTGGGTACTCGATCAGCAGGTGGACGTGGTCGTCCTCGCCGTTCGCCTCCTTCAGCCGCGCGCCGAACTCGGCACAGACACCCAGGAAGACGTCGCGCAGCACTTCGTGGGCGCGGTCGCTGAGAACGCCGCGACGATACTTCGTGACGAAGACCAAATGAACATGCAGCGAACACACGACGCTACGACCTCCGCGATATTCAATACTCATGAGCTTGCCTCCGAATGAGAGACCGAATACTCTCATGCCATGATCAGGCTCAAGGCATACCGCTATCGCGTGTATCCGACCGTCGAGCAGGAGGCCCTGTTCAGGCAGACAGCGGGGGCGTGCCGGTTTGTCTACAACCTGTGTCTCGAGCAGCGGAAACTGGAGTATCACCGCAGCCATCCGAGAAGATTGACCGCTTACGCCCAGATCGCTGAACTGCCGGCGCTGAAGGCCGAGGCGCCCTGGCTGCGGGAGGTGCCGAACCATCCGTTGCAGCAGGCCATCATCGATCTCGACAAGGCTTTCAAGAACTTCTTCGAAGGCCGCGCCGGTTGTCCGCAGTTTCGCAGGCGGGGAGATCGCGATAGTTTCCGGTATCCCGATCCCAAGCAGTTCAAACCGGAGGCGGATCGCATCTTCCTGCCCAAGGCTGGATGGGTCGCCTGGGTCCGGCATCGTCCGATGGAAGGCCGGATGAAGACTGCGACGGTCAGTCGTGAAGCCGACTGCTGGTATGTCTCCATCCAGTGCGAGATCGAGATGCCGGAGCCGATGGCGAACCTGGGGCCGGCGGTCGGGGTAGACATGGGCGTCGCGAAGCCGATGGTGCTGTCCACGGGGCAGGTGATCCAGCTTCCGCGAACCACGGACAGGGAAAGGCATAAGCTGGCGACGCTTCAGCGCAAGGTCGCCAGGAAGACGAAGGGGTCGAGAAATCAGGCCAGGGCGCGTCTTGCCGTCGCCCGGTTCCAGGCCCGTCTCGCGCGGCGGCGGAAGGATGCCGCGCACAAGGCGACGACAGCGATAGCCAAGAACCACGGCGTCATTGTCGTCGAAGACCTGAAGGTGCGGAACATGACGGCGAGTGCGGCCGGAACGATCGAGCAGCCGGGGAGTAACGTCAGGGCCAAGTCAGGGCTGAACAGGTCGATACTGGACGTGGCGCCCCATCAGATCAGGCTGATGCTGGAGTACAAGGCCGCGTGGTACGGCGGAGAACTCAGGACCACGCCGGCGCCGAACACCAGCCGGGAATGCAGCGTCTGCGGCTGCATCCATGCCGACAATCGGCGTTCCCAGGCGGAGTTTCTGTGTGTCGCTTGCGGTCACCACGAAAACGCCGATTTCAATGCGTCAAAGGTTATCAAGGCCCGAGGACTTCGGGTGTCGGCCTGTGGATCGAGCCGGGCTGCCGGACGGAAACAGGAACGCTGCGTTGTGAGGCGCGGAAGCTCGGCCCTTCAGGGCCGAGAGTAGTCACGAGGGTACACGAACCATGACATCGACTCTGTTCCGCACCGCCGCGACGGCATTGACGTTCGGCGTCGCGGTTGCGCTTGGAGCCGGCTCCGGTCCGGCCGGTGCCGCGGAAGCATCCGCGCAATCCACACCTGCGGACTGGACCATGGCCGGGGAGATCGTGGGCAAGATCCGGCCCCCGTCCATTCCCGACCGCGACTATGCCGTGACCGCGTTCGGCGCGTCGGGGGACGGCAAGCAGGATGCGCGTCCCGCGATCCTCGCCGCCATCGAGCAGGCTTCCCGGGAAGGCGGCGGCCGCGTGGTCCTGCCGAAGGGCGTCTGGCTTTCCAAGGGGCCGATCCACCTGAAGAGTCGGATCGACCTTCACCTCGCCGAGGGCGCCACGCTTCTGTTCGGCCCGGACGCCGCGAACTACCTGCCGGAGGTCAAGACCCGGTGGGAAGGGACCGAGCTCATGGGCTACTCGCCCCTGATCTACGCCCGCGATGTCGAGGACGTGGCCATCACGGGCAAGGGCACCATCGACGGCAACGCCGCCAGCGAGTTCCACGGCTGGAAGGCCAAGGAGAAGCCTGACCAGCTGGCGCTTCGCCAGATGGGCATCTCCGGCGTTCCCGTGGAGCAGCGCCGCTTCGGCGGGGGCCATTTCCTCCGCCCCAGCATGATCCAGTTCTTCGGGGCCAAGAGGGTCCTTCTCGAGGACTACACGCTGAAGAACTCCCCGTTCTGGGTCAACCACCTGGTCTATACCGACCATGCCATCGTCCGCGGCCTGAACGTGGACAGCCACATGGCGAACAACGACGGCATCGACGTCGACTCCAGCACCTACGTGCTGATCGAGAAGAACGTCTTCCGGACCGGGGACGACTCCGTCGTCGTCAAGTCCGGCCGCGACCTGGACGGGCGGCAGATCGGCAGGCCCAGCGAGTACGTGGTGGTCCGCAACAACGACCTCGGCGGGGAGGACGGCATCGCGCTGGGCAGCGAAATGTCCGGGGACATCCGTCACGTGTTCTTCGACGACAACGTGCTGCGCAAGGGCGCATCGGCCATCCGCTTCAAGGGAAACCTGGACCGCGGGGGCGTCGTCGAGCATATCCGGGTGCGGAACATGGCGGTCGAATCCTTCGACACCCTGTTCTGGTTCCAGCTGAACTATCCGGGGGAGCTGGGCGGCAACTTCCCGCCGGTCTACCGTGACATCGTCTTCGAGAACTTCACGGTGGAGAAGGTCGGCACGGTGTTCGACGCTCACGGTCCGGAAGCCGCCCCGCTGCGCGACGTCCTGCTGAAGAACGTGACCATCGCGGCGGCGGAGAAGCCGCTGGTGGTGGAAAATGTCGAAGGGCTGCGTTTCGAGAATGTCCTGATCGGCAAGCAGCGGGTCGACGGCACGCTGGACTGGCGCTGACCCGAGCCGGCCGCCATGGACCGCCCGGCGGGCGGTTTATGGCGGTCAACGCACCTGCGCCCTGAAAGTAACGACGCCCAAATCAATCCCTTCGCCCGGACGCCATCAAGCTTTCAGTCCGGTATGCCGGATAGTGATCCCCGTGTCGTGACCAGCGAATTTCCCTCTGGCGGGCGGGTATGACCCGCTGAGATGACGAAGCGCTTCTTGCATCGAGCTAGGCTGGAGGTCAGGAAAGCGCACCAAGGGTGGATTCATGACCGGGTTTACTGCTTTCACCGAGATCGCGGGAACAGCCGGCGACGACAAGCTGACCGGTACGCCCGGGCCGGACCGCATCCACGGACTGTCCGGCCAGGACATGATCGGGGGCTTGGCGGGGAACGACGGGCTGTGGGGCGGGGCAGGCAGGGATCTGCTGCTGGGGCAGGGCAACGACGATTATCTTTCCGGAGGCTCCGAAGCCGACATCGCCAATGGCGGAGCCGGGTCGGACATGGCGGTCGGACGGGAAGGGGACGATATCCTGCTCGGCGGTCAAGGCGGCGATCGGCTGATCGGAAGCCAGGGTGACGACCATGCGGACGGCGGCGGAGGCGACGACCGTCTTAACGGAGGGCCCGGCAGCGATACCCTGTTCGGCCGCAGAGGAAGCGACAGGCTGATCGCGGGCGATGGCGATGACCGCTTGTTCGGCGAGGGTGCCCCAAGCCTGGAGTTGGTGGAGAGGTTTGCCGGACCCCCGCCCGATCCGAACACAGACGTCTTCGGGCAGGCCTTCGCCATCGCCGGAGAGACGCTTGCCGTGCTCCCGCCCGGTGCTTCTGAAATCACCCTCCATGACGTCAGCACGGGAGCGCTGCTCGGGTCGATACAACCGCCTCCCGGTGCCGGCCCCTTCGATTACCGGACCACGTTGGCAGCAGGAACGGACCGGATCCTGGTCGGTGAGCCCGGGGCCGATATCGATGGCAACGACGCCGGACAGGCTTACCTCCATGATGCGTCCGGGCGGTTCATAGCCACGCTCGAAAGCCCCGAGCCATCCGACAGCGGTCGTTTCGGGCAAGAGACCGCTGTCGGTTCGCAGGCGATCGCCGTGGCCGAGACCGACGCGATCCGCTTCGACGTCCATGTTTTCGATCCGGAAACGGGAGCCTACCGGACCAGCCTTGATATCCCGGGAAGTGACGATCTTCAGGTCGACAGCATCTCGCTTGCCGCGGACGACGGACTCATCGCGGTCGGAGTGAATTACCTGCACGCCTGGGAACTGGGTTATTCGGGCGCGGTGCACGTGTACGATGCCGAAACCGGCGCCCTCCGGCAGACGCTCACCATCCCCACCGACCAGGATTACTTCGCCTATGATGTCGCCATCTCGGGAAACCGCGTGGCGGCCGGTTCACCAAACGAGGGCGGCACCGGTCGAGCCTACCTGTTCAATGCGGGATCCGGCGATCTGCTCCGCACGATCGACCACCCGGCGCCAGACCCCGGATACGTCCCGATCCTGCCGGGCAATTTCGGCTCATCCGTCGCGATCACCGAAGACCGCATCGTGATCGGCGATATTCAAAGCAGCATCGCCGCCTTGTCGGGGGCGGGCTCGGTCTTCGTCTTCGACGCCGAAGGCGACGATCTGCTCGAGATCCTCACCGAAACCGATCCCAGGGGCGGAAACTACTTTGGCGACGATGTCGCGGCGGTTGGAGACGCCGTGGTGACGTCCGCGACCAACACTCAGCAAGGGCCGACTTCCGGCGCCACCGGGGTCACCTATCTCTACCGGAGCGAACCGGAAAACTCCGGTGGCGCCGATAACTTGCACGGAGACGCCGGCGATGACGAGCTGGACGGAGCCGGCGGATGCGACCTTCTCTACGGCGGTGCGGGCGCCGACGTCATGCGGGGCGGGGCCGGAGGCGATTGGATTTCCGGAGACGCGGGGAATGATCGGCTGAGCGGCGGGAGTGGCAACGACGGATTCGTTCTGCGAAACGATTGGGGCGACGATGTGATAAGTGACTTCGCACAGGGTGACCGTGTCTTCTTCCGCGACGCCGGGGTAACGGACTTGGAGGGGTTGGATCTGGACGAGGTCGATGGAAATGCCGTGTTGAGCCACGGCGGCGACAGCCTCACCCTTCAGGGGATAGCGGCCGGCGACGTGCAGGATGACTGGATGATCTTCATCTGAACCGCGCCCCGTTCGGCGATGGCTGGTGCCCGTATTCGGCGGCGCCTCGCGCGGGCGGCGCGCCAGCGGTGGAGTAACGATGTGCCGGAGCGGTTTACCGGGAAGCGGGTCCGTGGGTCCGGTCGTATCCGCTGATCGCGGGGGAGGTCCAGCCGCGCGGCGGCGCGGCCGGCCTGAAGACCTCCACGAGCAGGGGATGGCACGCGGCCGCGTCGCTCGAATGCTCGGCGCCGCAGTCCCCGCCGGGGCAGGCGGACAGGGCGCCGAGCAGGTCGATCTCGGCGAAGAACTCCAGGAAGTCGCCCGGCCGCACGGGGCTCGCCTTCATGAAGTACTGGCCGGTATCGCGGGTGAATCCCGTGCACATGAAGACGTTCAGCACGTCGTGCACGGCCGGCTCGACGCTCTCGCGGGGGCGGTCCAGCCGGCCGGCGAGGGCGCGCGTCAGGTTCGAGTGGCAGCAGTGGTGATAATCCCCGCCGGCGAGCAGCCGATGGGTGTAGGGATCGCACCGCGTCCCGATCACGTCGTGCACCGATCCGCCCCAGTCGTCGAAGCCGTACCAGTCGAGGGTGTCTTCCGTGATCGTCGCCATCGGCCGCAGGTAGGGCAGGGACGACCACAGCCGGTCCCCGGTCGAAAGATGCGTGCCGTGCAGTGCCCGCGTCTTGCCCGAGAAGAAGCGTTCCTGAAGGTCGTCCGCAGACCAGAGATTGAGATCCCCGACCTGCGGGCCCTCGATGCTGACGATGCGGAAGAAGCATCCCGCGGGAACGTCGAAGCATCGGGCGTCGCGCGGCGGGACGACGGTCTCGGACAGCTTCTCCCAGCCTTCCCGCGCGGCGCGATAGGATTCCAGGTCCGGCGGAACCAGGCTGTCCACCGGGTAGCAGATCACGGGCCGGATCGTCCGGCGGGCGTCCGCGTCGCCGGGTTCCGGGTGCTCGGGCTTTTCGAGCTTCATCAAGGCTCTCCAGGGTCCTGCGTCTGATCGATACGGGAGCACCATGGCATGTCCGAAGGGCCTCCGGAACCCTGGATCGACGATCTTCCGGGATCCGGGACGCCGATCAGAACAGGCTGGCCGTCGGGGTGTCCGGGTCTACTCCCAATAGGGTGATCGACTGGGTCCCGTGCTGGAGCACCATGTCGCCGGCAGGGGTCTGGGCCACCCTCAGGTCGCCTGGGGCGATCGAGGCATCCAGCTTGATGTGGTCGGTGCCCGGCTTGAACCCGACGATCAGGTCGTTGCCGTGGTTCGCCACGAAGGTGAAGGTATCTGCACCGGCGCCGCCGGTCAGCCTGTTGTCCAGGCCGTTGTCGACCACCACCGAACCCGCCGATGTCGAGATCACCAGGTTCTCGACATTGGCGGCCAGGGTGTAGCCGGTGGCGTAGACCTGGGCCGTGTCCCGGCCTTCGCCGGCCTTCTCGACCACCACGTCGAGCCTGGATCCGATGACGTAGTGGTCGTCGCCCGCCAGGCCGGTCATGGTATCGGCTCCCGATCCGCCGTCGATGCGGTCATGGCCGGAGGTGCCGGTCAGCCTGTCAGCCGAGGCGGTGCCGGTGACGGTCCCGGTGGGGACCGCCCCGGCCTTCCAGTCGAAGGTGCGGCTGTCGACCGGGATTCCGGACGGGGCGGGTGCGGGCTGGGCCGCGCCGTACATCACCAGTCCTTCCGGACCGACCTTGGACCCGTCGAAGGTGCCGCCGACCTTGTTGCCGGTATTGACGCTGACCGCGCCCGCCTTGGCCGACAGCCAGGAGGATTTGGAAACGATGTTGTCGATCAGCTGGACGTTCCTGCTGGCATAACCCAGGTTGTCCGTGCTGACATTGACCACCGAGCCCGGACCGCTGGACGCCAGATAGTTGCCCTTGATGACGCTGTCGATGGCGCCATAGGCGTTGACGGCGTGCTTGGAGGCGGCATCCACCTTGTTGCCGGAGACGGTGAAGCCCTTGGCCTGGTAGCGGAGCGTGCCGGGCCAGGTCGAGCCCTGGTTGCCGGCGAAGCCGCCGACCAGGATGCCGTCGGGCACCTGGTAGAGATGGTTGTCCAGGATCCTGACGTTTTCCGACCCGGCCTTGGCGACGATGCCCGAGAGCCCGACGATGTCGTAGACCCTGTTGTGGGCGATAATGCCGTTCCGCATGTAGACGTCGTCGATGCCTTCCTCGCCGCGCACCCCGTAGACGGTGTTGCCGGTGACCGCCGAATTGACGGTCTGGGCCGTCTTGATGCCGTCCGTGGTCTGGCCGTGGACGATGTTCTGCTCGATCACGATGTTGTTGGCGAAGTTCGTCAGGGTGTTGCCGCCCTGGGTGATCTTGACGCCCTCGGTGCCGCCGATCAGCTCGAAGCCCTTGATGACGATGTTGTCCGGCCCGTAGCCGTAGATCGCGGGCAGGCCGGCGTTGGCCGCCTTGATGTCGGCCTTTCCCTGCCCGTCGGCCGAGACGATCCAGATCGGCTTGTCGGTGGTGCCGCTGACGCCGATCTTGACGTTCTCGGCATAGACCCCTTCCCTGACCATCACGGCGGTGCCGGGCTTCGCCTTGGACACGGCGGCCTGGATGGTCTTGAGCGGGGAGGACGCGGTTCCGGTCCCGGCATCGCTGCCGGTCGGGGAGACCCACAGGAAGGCGGTGGGCTTGGCCGTCTCGTAGGGGACCACGCTGGCCGCCGCGGTGGAGATGGACGTGGCACTGTAAGGCATGGGAGCGATCCGCGCAAACTAATGAGGTAACTCATTAGAGTGTACGGGGGGACGGATCGTGCCCAAAGCCGAAAACGGCGCGGCATCAGGTCAATTCTGTGACATTGAAACAAATAACGGGATTTTACTTCTTGTTTACTTGGGGCTTTGTTGGGGTTCGGTCCGGGGAATGGTTCGGGAAGGCCGCAGGGCCGCCGCCGGCGTGATGGTGAAAGACGGCTGAACCGGCCTCCGGACAGGCCGTCTCCAGTAGGCCCGGCTTCCCGGAAGCCCCCTTGTCCTGGTGTTAACTCGTTTCAGGCCGGCCGGAATCGGCTGCGCCCTTTGCGGTCCCGGGACCTCCTCATTAGGTTGAGTCCGAGCATCCTCTATGGATAGTTTTTAGGCTAATCCACCCTAATTCCGGCCAGCCGGTTCCGGTGGATAAAATCTTGCAGGTGGACGCCGAGGCAATGGAAGCACAGATCTCCGCTCGCGATCATATCGATTTGCACGCCAGTCAGCATCCGATGGAGTTTTTCGACGAATTCAGGACGGCGGAGGCGTATTGCCTGCACCTCATGCACAGCCATGCCTACAAGGAGGCCGCCAGGCTGGTGGCTGCCGGCCGGGTCCTCGACCTGGGCTGCAACAACGGTTACGGCTCCTACGAGTTGAGCCGGCATGGCCACCGGGTCGTCGGCGTTGACGTCTCCGCCGAGGCGCTCGACGACGCGCGGAGGCGCTTCAGCGCCGACAATCTCGAATACAGGCAGGTGAGCGGGCAGGACCTGCCGTTCGAGGCCGACAGCTTCGACCTGATCACCAGCTTCCAGGTGATCGAGCACATCGTCGAGATGGAGCCCTACCTGCGCGAGATCCGCCGCGTCCTGAAGCCGGGCGGCCTCGCGGTCTTCACGACGCCGAACGCCCGGATCAGGCTCGACCCCGGGATGCGGCCCTGGAACCGGTTCCATGTCCAGGAGTTCACGCCGGAACACCTGAAGGAAACCGTGGCGCCCTTCTTCGCCGACGTGACGATCAGGGGCCTGTATGCGTCGGAGGAGCTCTACGCGACGGAGTTCAATCGCTGCCAGCGGGCCCTGAAGCAGGCGCGCGAGGCACAGCACGCCGCCCCGACCGCCGCCCAGCCGGTTCACGAGCCGATCCGCGACGCGATCGCCGCCGCGGTGAAGGCGGTCCTGCCGGCGAGGGCCGTCGAGTATATCCGCAACAGGCGCGACGGTGCTCCGGCCGGGAGCGGTCCCGCCAAGGGCACCCTGGCTTCGGCCGACAAGGAGAGGCTGGCGCGCGGAAGCATCTTCTACCGCGAGGACGGCCTGGACGGGGCGCTGGACCTGATGGCGGTCTGCCGGCGGTGACGTGCCTTCGACCGGAGCCCGCTCCGATCCGACCGGAGATGACATGAAGATCGGCATGATATCCACCGAGTTCCCGCCGGCGATCGGCGGCATGCAGGTGATGGCGTTCAACCTGGCGCAGGGCCTGTCCCGGCGCCACGACCTCGTCGTGTACACGCGCAGGGACCAGGGTACCCCGGCGTCGGGCCTCGCCACCGAGCCGGTCCTCGCCGCCGACATCAGGCACGACCTGCGGCCCCTGGCATCGGCCGACGTCGATGTCTGGCTGGCGATGAATGCCGGATACGGTGCGCTGGCGGGGCGCTTGCCCAAGCCGATGGCGGTGGTCTGCAACGGCAACGACTTCCTGACGCCCTGGGTGATCGACTATCCGCGCCAGATCGATCTCCTGGAGGGAAAGACCCATGTCTGGCGGTATGCCCATCCCCTCCGGCAGGCGTGGCGCCGCCGGGTCCTCGGCCGGGGGCTTTCCCGGGCCGCGGCCGTACTGCCGATCAGCGAGCATTCCAGGGACCTGGTCGTCCGCAGGTTCGGCCTCGACGGCGACCGGACCGTCATCCTCCATCCCGGGGTGGAGGACAAATTCTTCCAGACCCGGACGCCTGCCGCGGCCGGGACGCTCAGGCTGCTGACGGTATCGAGGCTGGACATCCATAACCGTCGCAAGAACGTCGACGGCGTCCTGCGCGCGGTCGCCGAACTCGGGCGCGGGATGGATGTCCGCTACACGGTGGTCGGCGACGGAAACGACAGGCCCCGCCTCGAGGCCCTGGCTGGCGAACTCGGCATCGCCGGCCTCGTGAGGTTCACCGGGAAGTTGGGCGAGGCCGAACTCCTCGCCGCGTACCGGGAAGCCGACCTCTTCGTCCTGGCGGGCCAGGCCTCGGAAACCGATGTCGAGGGGTTCGGGATCGTCTATATCGAGGCCATCGCGGGCGGGGTCCCGGTGCTGTGCAGCCGGAGCGGCGGAGCCGTCGACGCCGTGCGGGACGGCGAGACCGGGATCCTGATCGAGCGGTCAGACACCGCGTCCATCGCCCAGGGGATCAGGCGCTTCCAGGCGGCCCGATCCGCGTTCGACCCCGCCCGGATCAGCGCCCATGCGGAGAAGTTCAGATGGGGTGCCGCGATCGACAGGGTCGATGCGGTACTGGCGTCCGTGCTCCGCGGCGGCGTCCCGCGGGGTGCCGCGTTTCCCGCGGAAATGCCGGCCGGCGATGCGCGCCGGGCGGACAGCGTGGGGATGACCTGAATGTCCGTCCGCCGTTCGCTCTTCATCCAGTTCCTCAACAGCTACAGCGCCGCCGGCATCTCCTTCGTCTCGATCATCATCCTGGCGCGCCTGCTCACGCCGCAGGAGATCGGCATCTTCTCGGTGTGCATGGCGTTCGTAGGATTCCTGCATACGCTGCGGGATTTCGGGATCGGGGCCTACCTCCTCCAGGAGAGGAATCTCGATGCCGAGATCCTCCGGAGCGCCTACGGGCTGGCGCTCCTGTTCGGCTGGACGGCCGCCGCCGTGCTGGCCCTGTCCAGCGGGCTGGTGGCCGATTTCTTCAACGAGCCGGGCGTCAGGTCCGTTACCCTGGTCCTGGCGGTCAATTTCCTGCTGATCCCGCTGGGCAGCCTGGCTATCCCGCTGCTGAAGCGCGACATGCACTTCGTGAGCATCATGAAGATCAATGTCGCGGTGAGCTTCGCCTACGCCGTGTCCACGATCCTCTTCGCCCTGCTCGGAGCGGGGTACATGAGCATGGCGTGGGGCACCCTGGTCAGCACCGTGGTGAACGTGGCGGGCAGCCTGGCGGCCCGTCGGGACCTGATCGGGATACGCCCGAGCCTGCGGTATGCGCGGCGCATCATCTCGTTCGGCGCCTACTCCGTCGGCTCGAACTTCATCGTGGCCTTCGGTCCCAACGGCACCGAGATCGTCATCGGCCGCATGCTGGGGCTCAGCGCCGTGGCCCTGCTGGGCAAGGGGCGCAGCCTGATCACGCTGTTCCAGCAGGCCATCATGGCCTTCATCATGCCGGTGGCGGGCGCAATGTTCGCCCGCCAGTCGCGCGACGGAAGCGATGTCGGGAAGTCCTTCCTGCAGGTGATCGGCTACCTGACGGCGATCGGCTGGCCGAGCTACATCTTCATGGGCTTCATGGCTTTCCCGATCATCGACATCCTGTTCGGGGACCAGTGGTACGCCGCGGTGCCGGTGGCCCAGATCTTCTGCGTCGCCTACAGCATCGCGCTGCTGCACAGCATGAACAACATGACGATGGAAGCCTGCGGGCACGCCAGGGCGGCTTTCCGCTACCAGATCATCCTGTATCCGCCGACCGTGCTTCTGGTCATCGCCGCCGCTCCCTTCGGCCTCGTGGCCGTGGCCGGCACGACGATCATCTCCGCCACGGCCGGCCTGATCCTGTCGTACATGTTCCTGGGAAAGGTGATCAACATCCGGGCAGGACAGGTCGCCCGGGCGGTGCGCAAGAGCGCGCTGGTCGCCGCCATCACCTCCGTCCCTCCGGCGGCGGTCTATTTCTGGGGCGGGATCGGCCCGGGGAACACCGTCATTCCGCTGCTCGCCGCCGCCGTCATGACGGGCTTGGTCTGGCTGGCCGCCGTCTTCGCCACGGACCACGAGATCAAGCAGGAGATCCTGAGGCTGATGCGCAGCATCATCGAACAGATGCGCAGGGTGGTGGGCTCGGCCGCTTGAGGGTGCCGGCCTCCCGCGGGGGCCGCCCCTGCCGTTTCACGGTGCCCGGCGGAGCGCTTCGGCGAGCGCCGCCGTGAACAGGCGGACCTTGGGCGGCACGAACCTGGAAGAGGGATGAACCGCCCAGATCGCCAGCGGCTCAGGCTCGCCATCGGTGAGCCTGAGCGGGACGATCTGGCCGCGGGCGACCTCCTCCCGCACGTCCCAGTCGGACAGGATCGCGATGCCGAGGCCGGCGAGGCAGATCTCGCGCAGACCTTCTATGGAATTCGCGGAGAAACGTGCCTGGACCCGGACACGATTGCCCCGGGCCCCGCCGGCGAGCGGCCAGTGCGTGGCGCCGGAAAAACCGAGGCACTGGTGCCGGACGAGGTCCGCAACGGCGCCGGGCGTGCCGTGCTCCTCCAGGTAGGACGGCGTCGCGTACAGGTGGCGCGGGTTGTTGGCCAGGCGCCGCGCTATCAGGCTGCTGTCCTTCAGCGGCGCTATGCGGATGGCGAGGTCGACGCCCTGGGCCACCATGTCGACGAGGGCGTCGGTGAGCAGCAGGTCCACGGAGACCTGCGGGTTCGCCTTCAGGAAACCCGCGATCACCGGCGCCACCACCTTTCGCCCGAAAGCCGCCGACGCGGTCAGGCGCAGCAGTCCCGAGGCGCCGGCCGCGGCAGGGCGAACGCTGGCGCGCGCCGCGGCCTCGTTCTCCAGCATCGCCTGCGCGAAAGGCAGCAGCCCTTCGCCCTCCGGGGTCAGCGCCAGCGCGCGCGTGGTCCGGTGCATCAGGCGCGCGCCGACCTCCGCCTCCAGCGCCGCGAGCCGCCGCGTCGCCATCAGCGGGGAGATGCCGAGCCGGCGCGCGGCGGCGGCCAGGCTTCCGGCGTTCGCGGCTTCGACCAGGACGGCCACGGCGGCAAGGTCCATCGGGCGAGGGTTCATTGCATCGCTTTCTGAAGCACAGGCACATCATCCTGCCCGACTGATGCGGATCATGAAAGGGGATTAGGGTGCATCCATCGCACGGAACGAGGATCCCCCCATGAACCTGACCGACACGATGCCCTCCCGCGCCGCGGCGACGCCGCCGCTCGGCCGTGGCCTGACCTTCGCCATGGCCGCCGCCGCGGGCGTGGCCGTCGCCAACATCTATTACAATCAGCCCATGCTGGGCCTGATCGAGCGCGACCTGCCCGGCCCGCTGACCGGGATGATCCCGACCGCGACGCAGCTGGGATATGCCGCCGGTCTCGTCCTGCTGGTGCCGCTGGGCGACCTGATGGAGCGGCGCCGGCTGATCGTGGCGCAGTTCCTGATGCTGGCGGCGGCCCTGGCGATGATCGCGCTGGCGGACGGCGCCGCCCTCGTGATCGCCGCGTCCCTGCTGGTCGGCATCTCCGCGACCGTCGCGCAGCAGGTCGTGCCCTTCGCCGCGCACCTTGCGGCCCCGGAGCGGCGCGGCGCGGTCCTCGGCACCGTGATGTCGGGACTGCTCGCCGGCATCCTGCTCAGCCGCACGGTGGCGGGATTCGTGGCGACCCATGCCGGCTGGCGCGAGATGTTCTGGCTCGGCGTGCCGCTGGCGCTGGGCGCCGGCGCGGTGATGGCCGTCAGCCTGCCGCGCAGCCATCCGGACGCCGGCCTGCGCTACCCGGCGCTGATGCGCTCCCTGCTCCATCTGTGGCGCGAATTCCCTGCGCTGCGCCGGGCCGCCGTCACACAGGCCCTGCTGTTCGCCGCGTTCACCGTGTTCTGGACCGTCCTGGCACTGCGCCTGGAGCAGCCGCGCTTCGGCCTGGGTGCCGACATGGCCGGCCTGTTCGGCATCGTCGGAACGGTGGGGATCCTCGCCGCGCCGGTCGCGGGGCGGATCGCGGACAGGAGCGGCCCGCACCGGATGATCGCGCTGGGAGCGGTGCTGACGCTGGCCTCCTGGCTGCTGTTCGGCCTCTGGACCTCGATCCCCGGCCTGGTGGTGGGCGTGATCCTGCTGGATTTCGCGGTGCAGGCGGCACTCGTCTCGAACCAGCACGTCGTCTACGCGCTGCGGCCGGAAGCGCGCGCCCGGCTGAACACCCTCTTCATGGGCATGATGTTCCTCGGCGGCGCGATCGGTTCCGGCGCCGCCACCCTGTCCTGGACCCTGGGCGGCTGGAACGCCGTGTCGGGGCTGGGCGCCCTGCTGGCGGCAGCCGCCACCTTCCTCCAGCGGTCCGGGCTGCGCCGGGGCCGGTAAGTGCCGCGAACGACAGAAAAGTCGGCCTGAAGGCCGCTCTTTCGGAGAATCCTGCCGACCGGACGACTCCAATTGGCGGTTCGGCTGTTGAAGCCCCGACAAACAGCTTCGGGGTCAATCATGCGAAAAATCTTCCTGGCAGCCGCCCTGTCGGCGTCCCTGGTCTCGGTCACGGCGTGCGACAGCTCCACCCTCGGGACCCTGGGCGGCGCCGGGGCCGGCGGCCTTCTGGGCTCGCAGATCGGCGGCGGCAAGGGCCGGCTGGCGGCGACGGCGGCCGGTACGCTCCTCGGCGCCTTCCTGGGCAACCGCGCGGTCGCCGCCCTCAGCGACAAGGATACCGACTATGCCGCCCAGGCCGAGCAGCGGGCCTACGGGGCTCCGGTCGGCCAGCAGATCCAGTGGGAGAACCCGGACAGCGGCAACTACGGCACCATCACGCCGATCCGGGAGGGCCGCAACGCCCAGACCGGCCAGTACTGCCGGGAGTTCCAGCAGACCATCTACGTCAACGGCCGGCCCGAGCAGGGTACCGGACGGGCGTGCCAGCAGCAGGACGGTTCCTGGCAGATCGTCGGCTAGCCTCCCGCGGGGCCGGACGGATCCGGGGGCGGTGATCGCCAAGGGCGCGCAACACCGCCGGGGCGGGACGGTTGACGGCTTCGCGGAACCGACGCCCCCCGTCCCCTTGAGCCGGAGATATGATGGAAGCCTCGAAACGGATCGCCCTGGTCGCCCACGACTCCATGAAGGAGGAACTCCTCGCCTGGGTCCGGCACAATGCCGGGACCCTTGAGGCCCACCGGTTCTGGTCCACCGGGACGACCGGGTCCAGGATCAAGGAAGCATGCCCCGAGCTCCAGGTAACCGCCCTGAAGTCCGGCCCGCTCGGCGGGGACCAGCAGGTCGGCGCCATGATCGCCGACGGCGGCCTCGACATCCTGCTGTTCTTCACCGACGCCCTGTCGCCCCACCCGCACGACGCCGACGTCCAGGCGCTGACGCGCCTGTCCACCCTCTACAACGTCGCCCTGGCGACCAACCGGACGACGGCCGATTTCCTGATCACCTCACCCTTCTTCGGAAAGCCTTTCCAGCCCACCGGCGGCGGGGACGGGGAGCCCGCCCATCCGGACGCGCGGGGCTGAGGCCCCGGGATTTCGGGCCGGTCATGCCGGCCGGCCGTCGCAGGGTCCGGGGGCCGGCGCCGGAATCTTGCGCCCCCTGATCGCCGCCTCCAGCGCCGCGGCGAGGCTGGCCATCCTGTAGGGCTTCGCGATGACCTGGATGCCTTCCGCGATGGCGTCGGCGGCCGATGCCTCGTAGCCGGTCGTGAGGAGCACGGGAAGGTCCGGCCGGCGGAGCCTGAGTTCCCGCGCGAGGGCGACTCCGCTCATGCCGCCGGGCATCATGACGTCGGAGAACACGGCGTCGACCGTGCGGCCGTCCGCCAGGGCGCCGAGGGCAGCCGCGGCGCTCGCGACCCGGGTCACCTCGTAGCCCAGCGAAGTCAGCATCTCCTCGGCCAGGGCGGCGACCTCGTCGCCGTCCTCCACCAGCAGCACGTGGCCCAGCGCCGTGTCTTCCCGCAGCTCATCGGCATCGAGGACATTGCGGGCGGGCCTGCTCGGCGCCTTCGCCGACCGGGGCAGCAGAACCGTCACCGTCGTGCCCCGGCCGGGAGCGGTGTCGATGTCGACCCGGCCGCCCGAGGCCTGGGCGAAGCCGAACACCTGGGCCAAGCCAAGGCCCGACCCTTTGCCGACCTCCTTGGTCGTGAAGAACGGCTCGAACACGCGGGCCGCGACATCGGGCGTCATCCCGGTGCCGTCGTCGGTGACGCTCAGCCGGACGAAGTCGCCCCGCAGGTCGCCGTTCTCCAGCCCCGGGGCGTTCCGGGCCGCGAGGGTGATCGTCCCGCCGCCCGGCATGGCGTCGCGGGCGTTGACGCAGAGGTTCAGCACGACGAGCTCGAGTTCGCCCGGATCCGCCTCGACCGGCCACAGTCCGGGCGGGAAACGGGTC
This sequence comes from Skermanella rosea, assembly GCF_016806835.2. Lineage (NCBI taxonomy): Bacteria > Pseudomonadati > Pseudomonadota > Alphaproteobacteria > Rhodospirillales > Azospirillaceae > Skermanella > Skermanella rosea. Next base: position 345,709 of record NZ_CP086113.1, read on the forward strand.
TGGATCTGGATGTCGCCCCGCAGCGAGCGGTCGAGCAGTTCACGCATGCCGCCAATCTGCCCCGCGAGGTCGACCGGCTCGGACCGGAGCGGCTGGCGCCGGGAGAACGCCAGCAGCTGGCGGGTCAGGGAGGCGCCGCGCTCGACGGCCTGGTGCATGCCGTCGAGTAGCCGCTGGCGGCGGGCCGGCTCCATCCTGCGGTCGAGCATGCCGAGCCCGCCCGAGAGGACCTGGAGCAGGTTGTTGAAGTCGTGGGCGACGCCGCCGGTGAGCTGGCCGATGGCTTCCATCTTCTGCGCCTGGCGCAACTGCTCGGAGGCGCGCTTTTGCTCGGTGACGTCGCGCCCCTCCGCGATCAGGTGGTAGAGCCGGCCGGCGCCGTCGTGAACCGGCTTGACCGAGAAGTCGATGATCGCGCGCACCTCGCCCGCGCCGCGCATCTCATGCTCCCCGCGCACCACGTCGCCGGCTGCGGCGCGCCGGACCGCGTCCCGGACCGCCGCCTGGAGTGCCGGATTGCCGCGCATCGGCGCGGCGAGCCAGAAGGGCCGTCCGACGATGTCCTCCGGTCCGATCCTGCTCCAGGCCATGGCGGTCCGATTCACCTCCTCGACCATCCCGTCCGGCGTGAGCAGCGCCATGAACTGGAAGGCGGAGTCGAAGATCGTGCGGAAGCGCCGTTCGCTTTCGGCCAGCGCCTCGGTGCGTTCGGCCACCCGCAGCTCCAACTCGTCGCGGGCCGATTTCGCGTCGGTGATGTCCACGCTGCAGCCGGTGTAGCCGAGGAACTCGCCATGGTCGTCGAAACGGGCGACGCCCTCGCAGCGCAGCCAGCGGACCTGCCCCTGGCGGTCCACGACGCGGGTCTCGTGCCGGAACGGCCCCCGGGTCCGGAAGGCCGCGGCGAAGGCGCCGGTGTGCGCCTCCAGGTCCTCCGGCAGGACGACCGCGGTCCAGCCGTCGCCGAGCATGTCGGCGGCCGGCCGGCCGAACATGTAATCGTAGTGCATGTTGGCGAAGGTGAGGTTCCCCTCGACATCCGTCATCCAGATCAGGGCGGGCGCCGAATCCGCCATGTGCCGGAAGCGCGCCTCGCTTTCGCGCAGCGCCGCCTCGACCCGCCGGCGGTCGGTCAGGTCGATCGAGACCGCGATCACGGACGTCAGCCGTCCCGCGTCGTCGCGGATCGCGCTGACGCTGTTGTTGGCCCACACGCTGGAGCCGTCCGGCCGCACATAGCGCTTCTCGATCTCGAAGGCCCCGCCGCCGTCCACCAGATGCTGGAAAAGGACGGCGTTGCGCGGCAGGTCGTCGGGGTGCGTGATATCATGCATGCGCAGGCCGAACAATTCGCCGCGCGGGCGACCGACGGCCTGGCAGTAGCGGTCGTTGACGGCGAGAAAACGGCCGTCGGGCGCGCAGATCGCGAGGCCGGCGGCCGCCTGTTCGAAGAAGGCCAGGAATTGCCGGTCGCGCGCCCTCAGCTCCGCCTCCATGCGGCGGTGCTCGGTGACGTCGCGGCAGATCGCGGATACGCCGACGATCGAGCCGTCGCCGGCCTGCATCGGCGCTAGCGTCACCGTCGCGTCGACGTGACGGCCGTCCTCGCGCCGGCCGGACAGCTCGAAGCTTATGGTCTCGCCCCGCGCCGCCTGGCCGAAGCGCCGCCGGGATTCGCCGGCGTCGTCCGGCATGAGGAACCCGGCCGACCGTCCGACCGCCTCTTCCGCCGTGCAGGCGAAGATCCGCTCCGCGCCGGGGTTCCAGGTCAGGATGGTGCCGTCCAGGGCGAAACTGATGATCCCGTCGGGGGACGAGGCGACCACGGCGGCCAGATGCGCGTTGGCGACCATTACGCGGCGGTCCTCCGGTCCCGCAGCCGCTTCCGGGGAGCCGGCTTTGCTCCGATCCTCAGGACCATGTCATCATCCAGGTATTCGCTTTTACAGTCATTAAGGGAAAGCATAGATGAAGGAATAAGCAGCGATGTGCCGTCTCTGCCGGCATCGATACTGTCCATCGTCATTGCCCCCGCAGCGCTCAATATAGCATCGACATTGCCAAGCACGTCAGAGCGTATTTCGGGTGGGGGTCATGCTACTTTGCGCCTTGCGACTGTGCTGAGCGGTGTTCGGCCGATTACCCGAGGGCATCAGACTTTGGTCTGGCGAGCCGGCAATTCAAGGCTCGGGAATGATCGCCGGCTTTTCAGGCGGGCGACGCGGTCCCGGCGAATCGCCCGGCCAGCGACAGGGCATCGAAGGGGGCGTGCACGCGGGCGTCGTTGTCGAAGTAGACGAAGGCGGCTCGGGCGCCCCCGGCGTTCCAGCCGCGGATCCGGCCGGCCCACCCGTCGAGGGCCGCTTCCGAATAGCCGCTGGCGTACAGCTCTTCCGCGCCATGCAGCCGGGCATAGGCGAAGTCGGCGGTAAGCATGTCGAAGCGGGGCCAGCCCGGCGCATCGGAACTGACGAGGGCCACCCGCCTCTCGCGGAGCAGGTCGAGGAAATCCGGCGTCTGGAAGCTCGGGTGCCGGACTTCGAGCGCGTGCCGCAAGGTTCCCGGCGCGACCGCTTCGGTCCACGACCTCCCCTCGACGATGCCGGTGCAGCCCCGGGCGAGCCGGGCGGCGCCTTCCATGTCGGCGGGCAGGCGGTCGAGGAAGCGGGCCAGCCGGTCGCGGTCGAAGCGGGTCCGTTCCGGCAGCTGCCACAGGAACGGGCCGAGTTTCCGGCCCAGCAGCAGCACGCCGGAGGCGAGGAAGTTGGCGAGGGCCGTCTCGACGTCGCCCAACTGTTTCCGGTGCGTGATGAAGCGGCTGCCCTTGACCGCGAAGACGAAACCTTCCGGCGTTCCGGCATGCCAGCGCCGGAAGGTTTCGGGGCTCTGAAGCCGGTAGAAGGTGGCGTTGATCTCGACCGAATTGAACAGGCGCCCGATATGCTCCAGCTCCAGCCGCTGATTCAGGCCCTGCGGATAGAAGACGCCGCGCCAAGTCGGATAGGTCCAGCCCGAGGTTCCGATGCGGATGGAATTCGACATGTTCTCCGGACTTCCCACGCGCTGCCCCCGGAATGCGGTCCGCTGCAAGCCGGCCACGCCGGGCCGGTGCCGCAGGCTGACCGGCCGACAGCGTACCGGCGCGCTGGACCGCGCCGGCCCGCGCGCGCCCATTCAGGAGATCACCGACGAGGACCGGCACCGCGGGATCGGTGTCTGTTTCCTCAACGTGGTTCTCTCCCCCGGGGCTGCCGGCAGCCCCGGGGAAGGCGTCCTGGTCAGCGGCCGTTGGCCTTCCGCCAAGCGGCGTACTGCGATCGGGTCTCCTCCTCGGTGGCAGGGTAGAGGCCGAGGATCGAGCGTCCCGCCATGACCTGGTCGGTGACGAAATCCTCGAACGCCGTCATCTCCACGGCCTCATCGGCGATCTCGTCGGCCATGCCGGCCGGGATCACGATCACGCCTTCGGCATCGCCGACGATCACGTCGCGGGGAAAGACCGGCGCGTCGCCGCAGCCGATCGGCACGTCGATGTCGATCGCCTGGTGCAAGGTCAGGTTGGTCGGGGCCGACGGGCGCTTGTGATAGGCCGGAAAGTCGAGCGCCGCGATATCCGGCGAGTCCCGGAAGCCGCCGTCGGTGACGATGCCGGCGACGCCGCGCTTCATCAGCCGGGAGACCAGGATCGACCCGGCGGACGCCGCCCGGGGATCCTTGCGGCTGTCGATCACCAGGACGGCGCCTTCCGGGCACTCCTCCACCGCCTTGCGCTGGGGATGTCCGCGGTCCTGGAACACGCTGATCGGGTTGATGTCCTCGCGGGCGGGAATGTAGCGGAGCGTGTAGGCCTCGCCCACCATCGGGGCGTTGGCGGGATTGAGCGGCCGGACGTCCTGGATAACCTGGTTGCGCAGCCCCCGCTTGAACAGGGCGGTGGCCAGGGTCGCGGTGCTGACGGTCTTCAGCTTCTCGCGCGTTTCCGGCTTGAGGGTGGTCATATCGAAGGTCCCCGGTTCCACGGAATTGGCTTTCCCTCCCCGGCGGGACCGCCGCGGGGGAGGGGGCTAGGGTCGCCCGCCGGGCTCAGGCGGGATTCCTGAACCGGGCGGCGAGCTGTTCGGAGGTGCGGGCCAGCAGGCCCACGTCGGAGCCGACCGCCGTGAACAGGCAGCCGCGCTCGATGAAGCGGCGGGCCAGGGCCTCGTCGCCGGTCAGGATCCCGGGAGCCTTGCCGCACGCCCTGATCCGGTCGATCGCGTCCTCGATGGCCGCGGTCACGTCGGGATGGCCGGGCTGGCCCAGGTAGCCCATGTCCGAGGACAGGTCGCCGGGGCCGATGAACACGCCGTCGACTCCCGGAACGGCGGCGATCTCCTCCAGGTGGCCCAGGGCTTCGCGGGTCTCGACCTGCACCAGCACGCAGGTCTCCTCCGCCGCCCGGGCATAGTAGTCCTTCACCCGACCGAACCGCGACGCCCGCGAGGCCGAGGCGAACCCGCGCACCCCGTCCGGCGGATAGCGGGTCGAGGCGACCGCCTGCCGGGCCTCCTCGGCGTTCTGGACATAGGGGATCAGGAAGGTCTGCACCCCGGCGTCCAGGTAACGCTTGATCGTCACCATGTCGTTCCACGGCGGACGGACGATCGGGTGCGCCGTTCCGCCCACCGCCGCCTGGAGCTGGCTATAGACCATGGGCAGGTCGTTGGGCGCGTGCTCCGTGTCGATCAGCAGCCAGTCGAACCCCGACCCGGCCAGGATCTCGACCGAGATGTGGCTGGACAGGCTCGACCACAGGCCGATCTGCTGCCGGCCTTCCTTGATCGCCTTCTTGAAACTGTTGATGGGCATGTCCATGGCGTTTCCTCGTCGCGTTATTGCTTGATGGTGCCGTTGCTTCACGGCTCCGGCAGGTGGACCGGTCAGTGGATCTCCGGCTCTCCCGCGGGGGCCGTGGAGGCTCCGGTCTCCAGGAACTTGAAGTCGCAGCCTTCGTCGGCCTGGCTGACGAACTGCGAGAACATCGCGCCGTAGCCGCGCTCGAACCGCGGTGCGGGAGCCTTCCACGCCGCGCGCCGGCGGGCAAGCTCGTCCTCGCCGACCCGCAGCTCCAGCCGGCGGGCGGGAATGTCCAGCTCGATCACGTCGCCGTCCCGGACCAGGGCCAGCGGGCCGCCCACGAAGGATTCGGGCGCCACGTGCAGCACGCAGGCGCCGTAGCTGGTGCCGCTCATGCGGGCGTCGGAGATCCGCACCATGTCCCGCACGCCCTGCTGGAGCAGCTTCCTCGGGATCGGCAGCTGGCCCCATTCCGGCATGCCGGGCGCTCCCAGCGGGCCTGCGTTGCGCAGCACCAGCACCGAGGTCGCGTCCACCTCCAGGTCGGGATCGTCGATCCGGGCCGCCATGTCGTTGTAGTCTTCGAACACCACGGCCTTGCCGGCGTGGCGGTGCAGGTGGGGCTCGGCGGCGGGCGGCTTGATCACGGCGCCCTTGAGCGCCAAGTTGCCGCGCAGCACCGCCAGGCTGTCCGACGCGACCACCGGATTGTCGAGCGGCCGGATGACGTCGTCGTTGAAGACTTTGAAGCCCTCGATGTTGGCGCCGAGCGCCAGGCCGTTGACGGTCAGGCAGTCCCGGTGGATCAGGTCGCCCAGCCGCGCCAGCATCGCGCGCAGGCCGCCGGCATAGTAGAAGTCCTCCATCAGGTGTTTGCCCGACGGGCGGATGTCGGCCAGCAGCGGCGTCCTGCGCGCCAGCTCGTCGAACCGCTCCAGCGTCAGCTCCACCCCGGCCCGGCGGGCCATGGCGATCAGGTGGACCACGGCGTTGGTCGAGCCGCCCAGCGCCAGCACGGTGGTGACCGCGTTGTCGAAGGACTGCGGCGTGACGATGTCGGACGGCTTCAGGTCGTTCCAGACCATGTCGACGATGCGCTTGCCGGTCAGTGTCGCCATCGCGGCGTGGCGCGAGTCCGGCGCCGGGATCGACGAGGCGCCCGGCAGCGTGAACCCCAGGGCCTCGGTGGCGCCGGTCAGGGTCGAGGCGGTGCCCATGGTCATGCAGTGGCCGGCGGAGCGGGCGATACCCTGCTCGACGCCCTGCCAGTCGTCCTCGGTGATGTTGCCGGCGCGCAGTTCGGCCCAGTATTTCCAGCTGTCGCTGCCCGAGCCGAGCACCACGCCGCCCCAGTCGCCGCGCAGCATCGGGCCGGCCGGCATGAAGATGGTCGGCAGGTCCATGGAGAAGGCGCCCATCAGCAGCGCCGGCGTGGTCTTGTCGCAGCCGCCCATCAGGACGCAGCCGTCCGCCGGGTACGAGCGCAGCAGCTCCTCGGTCTCCATGGCCAGGAAGTTTCGGTAGAGCATCGTGGTCGGCTTCTGGAACGGCTCCGACAGGGACATGGCCGGCATCTCGACCGGGAAGCCCCCGGCCTGCCAGACGCCGCGCTTGACCTCCTCGACCCGCTGCTTGAAGTGGGTGTGGCAGGGGTTGATGTCGCTCCAGGTGTTGATGATGGCGATCACCGGCTTCCCGGCATAATCGGAGCGGTCGTAGCCCATCTGCGCCGTGCGCGACCGGTGGCCGAACGACCGCAGGTCCTTGACGCCGTACCAGCGATGACTGCGAAGCTCTTCGGGTTTCTTGCCAGACATTCCCTGTTTCCCCTCCCGCGCCTGCCCGCGCGCTTACCGGCAGCCGGTATGATAACGCTAACAAAGCGATGTTAGCGATAGCAGATGGCCGAGGAAAGCATTTTTTGCCGCGGTTCTGGGGCAGACGGTACCGCTTGGAAGGGGCTTCTCGCGGTGATAATGTCAGCGCTATCTACAGGACGAACATCTTGCAAGGCAGGCTTTCCCGTGGCCCGTTCCGCCCCCGCGCCGTCCCGCCGAAAAACCGCCGACGGCAAATCCGCACCGGAGCGGCCGGGCGGCCACGCCTCCAGCCGGTCGTCCGGCAGCGTGACGCTGAGCGACGTGGCCAAGCTGGCCGGCGTATCGCCGATCACGGTGTCGCGCGTGCTTAACCGGCCGGAGCTGGTGACCCAGGATACCATCGACATCGTGCGCGAGGCGATCGCGCGGACCGGCTATGTGCCCAACCTGCTCGCCGGCGGGCTGGCCTCCCGGCGCAGCCGGCTGGTCGCGGCGCTCGTCCCGACCATCGCGAGTTCGATGTTCGCCGAAACGGTGGAGTCGCTGACCGACAGGCTGGCGGAAGCGGGGTACCAGGTGCTGCTCGGCCTTTCGGGCTATCCGGCGGTCCGCGAGGACGACCTGCTGGACGCGATCCTGGGCCGCCGGCCCGACGGCATCCTGCTGACCGGCATCAAGCACTCGCCCGCGACGCGTCAACGCCTGCTTGCCGCCAGGATCCCGGTGGTGGAGATCTGGGACTACACGCCGACCCCGATCGACACGCTGGTTGGCTTTTCGCACGACGAGGCAGGGAGGGAAGTAGCCGACTATCTCCTCGCCAAGGGTCACCGGCGCTTTGCCGTCGTCAGTGCAGACGATGATCGGGCGGCTCTCCGGCAGAAGGGCTTCCTTGCGGAGCTTGCCGCCCGCGATATCACCGATGCAAGGATCTTCACTGTTCCAGCCCCCGGCACCCTCGGGACCGGCCGGGAAAGCGCGGCGAGGCTTCTGGACGGCGAAGCGCCTCCGGAGGCGGTGTTCTGCAGCTCGGATATCCTGGCCCAGGGCGTGTTGGCAGAAGCCCTTTCCCGCGGCCTTTCCATTCCCGGCGACCTTGCGGTCATGGGGTTCGGCGACCTTGATTTTGCCGCCCATACCTTTCCCGCGCTGACGACCGTGCGGATCGACAGGCGCGCCGTGGGCCGGTTGGCAGCCGAAACCATGCTGGCCAGGATAGATGGCAGGCCCGGTATCGAAACCGTGATCGACATAGGGTTCCAGGTGATCGAACGTGCCAGTGCCTGAATGGCAGGGCGGGGTCTGCGCAAGCGCCATCGTGTGGCCTTGGACGCAAGGCCCCACCCTCCGCGGCGGTGAAAACCTGGAGCAACCAACATGGTTTCATGATCGAGTTTGTTGAATCCTTGTCAAATCTGATTGTTATAACGAAGTTTAAGAAGATACTGAATTTCCTGAAATATCTGTGAATTAGTAAACCAAAATGAGGGTCGCAAAGATAAATCATATGTCCTCATGTTATAAAGCCAATAATTTAGATCGCTCTATCATTCTGCATGCTAAATTTTTGCCGTGTTCCGGAAAATGGATTCCGTTTCATGGACGGAATTTCGGGACATGGTGTGTTCGATTTGCTCCTGTTTTGGAACAATGCGGGAGGACAGAACAATGGCAGACGTGACGATCCTGGATAACAATGCCAATTTCCTGCTGGCTGGTGCAGGCGACGACACGGTCCTGGCCAAGGGTGGAAGCGACAATATTTCCGGCGGCGGTGGCCAAGACACGATTTTCGGCGGGACCGGCAATGACATTCTCAACGGTAACAACGGCGACGATGTGCTGTTCGGGGAAAGAGGTGCCGACACGCTCAGCGGCAATCTCGGTAACGACGCGCTGTTCGGAGGGGACGGCGGGGACACTCTCGACGGCGGCGCTGGTGACGACGTGCTCGTCGGCGAGGCGGGCAGCGACAATCTGAACGGGCAGGGCGGAAGGGACGTGCTGGCCGGAGGCGCCGATGCCGACAACCTGAGCGGCGGTGCGGACAGGGACGCGCTCGACGGCGGCGACGGCAACGACGTACTCCACGGCAACCAGGGCGAAGACGAACTCTCCGGCGGCGACGGCGACGATGTTCTCAACGGCAATGCCGATGACGATGTGCTCGATGGCGGAGACGGCGACGACGTGCTCAATGGAAACGCCGGCGACGACATTCTCCTCGGTCAAGGTGGATCCGACATCCTGGCCGGGGGGCCGGGCGACGATCGGTTCGTCTATTTCGATGTTACCGACTCTTCGGTGACGGATCCCGACGAGATTATCAACTTCAACGGCGCGGGCGACGATGTGATCGACCTGGCCGCCATCGATGCCAATACGCAGGTGGCCGGGGACCAAGCCTTTGCGCAGAACAGATACTCCGAAGGGGCTGGAGGCCCGCCCGTGAACTGGAACCCCCGGTCGCTCCATTTCGATACGGACGATCAGATCCTGTATGGAAACGTGGATAGCGACGACGCAGCCGAGTTCGGCATAAAGTTGCCTGGCACGATGGCCGCCGAAATCGGCTTCGGCGACTTCATCGCCTGACGTGCGGAGCAGGCGGTCGGAAACGGCCGCCTGCACCCATCGTCCTTCGGGCGGACGAAGGAGGACGTCGCCGCCTCCTTCGAAATCGCCTTCGTTTCCCTCCTCTCCAGGCGCCCGGCCAGCGGTGGCTGCCAAGCTCATCTGGTTTCTTCCTGGACGTGCCTCATTCGCCCTGCCACGCAACACCGCCGACGGCGCTGTCGCCCGATATCCCGTATGATCGATCGTGCCGGCTTGCGCTGTACTCATATGATGAGTACTAGTTGGGCAGGGCGTGGCCGGCCGCGGGCGTCGCCACGGGCAGCAGGTTCGGGAGTAGGGAAATGGCGATCGTCGCACGAGCCGGGGCACGCAAGACCCTGAGCGCCCAGGTGGTCGAGGCGCTGCGGCGCCAGATCGAGGAGGGCGACTACGCGCCGGGGGACAAGCTGCCGGCCGAGCCGGTGCTGGTCGAGCGTTTCGGATTCAGCCGGACGGTCATCCGCGAGGCCATCGCGGCGCTCCGGGCCGACGGCCTGGTCGAATCGCGCCACGGTGCCGGCGTCTTCGTGCTCGGGTCCCGGCGGGGCCTGGAAAGCCCGGAGCTGTTCACCCAGGCGACCGACAGGATCTCCGACATCATCGAGGAGCTGGAGCTCCGCATCGGCATCGAGGTCGAGGCGGCCGGCCTCGCGGCACTGCGCAGCTCCCCCGCCCAGGAGGCGGAGATCCAGTCCCAGCTCGAGATCTTCGGCGATCTGGTCGAGCGCGGCTTGCCGACCGACCAAGCCGATTTCGACTTCCACATGGCGATCGCGCGGGCGACCAACAACGGCCGGTTCAAGGCCTTCCTGGAGCATGTCGGCCGCCGGATCATCCCGCGGGTCAAGTTCCGCAGCGTCATGGGCGGGGTCGACCCGCTGCCGAGCCGGGACAGGATCCTGTTCGCGGAGCACACCGAGGTGGCGGAAGCGATCTGGGCGCGCGATCCCGAGCGCGCGCGGGAGGCGATGCGCCGCCATCTGCTGGGCGGCATCAAGCGTTACCGGGCCCTGACCCGCCCGAAGCCGTCGCCGGGCGTGCCCGATAAGGCTTGACAGGTCCCGCTTATCATCATACGACTTGGAAAAAGTCATATTATGAGAAGGGTGGTGGATGTCTCCCGCTGAAATCAAGTCCCGCCTGTCGTCCGGCCTGTTGTCGTTCCCGGTCACCCATTTCGACGCCGAGCTGCGCCTGAACCTGGACAGCTACGGACGCCATGTCGAGTGGCTGTCCGGTTTCGGCGCCGCGGCGCTGTTCGCCGCCGGCGGCACGGGTGAGTTCTTCTCGCTGTCCCCGCGGGAGATAGCCGACGTGACCCGCGCCGCCAAGGCGGCCTCCGGCGACGTGCCCATCATCGCCGGCTGCGGATACGGCACCCCGCTGGCCACGGACATCGCCGCGAAGGCCGAGGAGGCCGGGGCCGACGGGCTGCTGCTCCTGCCGCACTACCTGATCGGGGCGCCGCAGGAGGGCATCTACCGGCACGTCAAGGCTGTCTGCCGGTCCACGGGGCTCGGCGTCATCCTCTACAACCGGGCCAATTCCGTAGTGAAGGCCGACACCCTGGCCCGGCTGGCGGACGAGTGCCCCAACCTCATCGGGTTCAAGGACGGCACCGGCCAGATCGACACGGTCCGCGCGATCACCGCCAAGCTGGGCGACCGGCTCTGCTATATCGGGGGCATGCCGACCCACGAGCTCTATGCCGAGGCCTTCAACGCGGTCGGGGTCACGACCTATTCGTCGGCCGTGTTCAATTTCGTCCCCGAACTGGCCCAGCGCTTCTACCGGGCGATGCGCGGCAACGACGCCGCCACCATGGAAGCCATCCTGAAGGACTTCTTCTTCCCGTTCGCGGCGATCCGCGACCGGCAGCCGGGATACCCGGTGTCGATCATCAAGGCCGGCGTCGAGATCATCGGCCGCACCCCCGGCCCGGTCCGCCCGCCGCTGACCGATCTCACGCCCGAGGAGAAGGACATGCTCCGGACCCTCGTGACCCGGACCGCCGGCTGAGCGCGGCCGCCCGGAATCGCCCCGGAGACGGCGGCGGCCCCAGACAGAAGAAAACACGGAGGAAATACCATGACACCCAGAGGTGTGCTGTCCGTCGCCTGCGCCATGCTGATGGCATCGGCGGCCCTGCCCGCGGCGGCGCAGACGGGAGACGACGCCATCACGGTCGTCCTGCCGGAGCAGCCGGGCAACCTGGAGCCGTGCGGCAGCATCATGACCAATGTCGGGCAGATCCTGAACCAGAACGTCACGGAACCGCTGACGGTCATCGACCCGGAGAACGGGACGCCCCGGCCCAAGCTGGCGACGTCGTGGGAACGGGTCGACGACACGACCTGGCGCTTCCGCCTGCGCGACGGGGTGAAGTTCCATGACGGCGCCGACTTCGACGCCGAGGCGGCGGCCTTCTCGATCCGGCGGATGACCAGCGGGGCCTTCACCTGCAACAACATCGCCAAGTTCGGCAGCGCGAAGCTGACGGTGACCCCGGTGGACAAGTCCACCCTGGAGATCCGGACCGGAATGCCGGAACCGATCCTGCCCGCCCTGCTGAGCGTCGCGATGATGGTTTCGCCGAAGACGCCGGCCGACCGGGCGGTCAACGATCCGGTCGGCACCGGGCCCTACGAGCTGGAAACCTTCACGCCGCAGACGGTCGTCCTGGAGCGGTTCGACGGCTACTGGGGCGAGACGCCCGACATCGCCAAGGCGACCTATGTCTGGCGCGCGGAATCCTCGCTCCGGGCCGCGATGGTCCAGACCGGGGAGGCCCAGCTGACGCCCGCGATCGCCATCCAGGACGCCACCGACCCGGAAACGGACTTCTCCTACCTGAATTCCGAGACAACCGCGATCCGGATCGACACCGGCAAGGCGCCGCTCGACGACGTGCGCGTCCGCAAGGCGCTCAACCTCGCGATCGACTGGCAGGGCATGGCGGAGCTGTTCGGCGACGACGTCCTGCGCGCCTCGCAGATGGTCGTCCCCGGGATCAACGGCCACAACGCCGCCATCGAGCCCTGGAGCTACGATCCAGACCGGGCGGCGACGCTCCTGCAGGAGGCGCGCGCGGACGGCGTCCCGGTCGACACCGAGATCAAGCTGATCGGCCGAAACGGCATCTATCCCAACGGCAACGAGGCGCTGGAGGCGATGATGACGATGTGGGAAGCCGTCGGCTTCAACATCGACCTGACCATGCTCGACGTGGCGGACTGGACCCGGTACCTGCAGAAACCCTTCTCGCAGGACCGCGGACCGACCCTGCTGCAGGTCATGCACGACAACAACAAGGGCGACGCCGCCTTCACGATCCCGATCTTCTACCATTCGTCGGGACAGTACGCGACCTTCTCCGACCCGAAGCTGGACGCCCGGATCGACGAGGCGCTCGACCAGACCGACGAGGCCCGGACCAAGGCGTTCCAGGAGATCCTGGCGGAAGTGCATGACGGGATCGCGGTGGACATCCCGATGTTCCACATGATCGGCTACACCCGGGTCGGGCCCGGCCTCGACTGGCGCCCGAACCTGACGACCAACAGCGAGATCCCCCTCGCGGAAATCCGCCTGAAGAAGTGACGCCGGTCCGCGCCGCCGCCCTGCGGCGGCGCGGCGGCCCGCTTCCGCATCTCCGACAAGGGAAATCCGGATGTTCGGTTACCTCGGAAAACGCGCCCTCCACAGCGTCGTCTCGGTCCTGGGACTGCTGGTGCTCGTCTTCTTCCTGACGCGGCTGACCGGCGACCCGTCCTATCTCTTCCTGCCGCTCGACGCGACCCCGCAGGCGCGCGAAGCCTTCTCCCGGCTCCACGGCTTCGACCAGCCGCTCTACGTCCAGTTCTTCGATTATCTCGGCGACCTCCTCCATCTCGACTTCGGGGAGTCGCTGCGCCAGAACCGGTCGGCGATGGAGGTGGCGCTGGAGGCCTTTCCCCAGACGCTGAAGCTCGCCGTGCTGGCGATGACCTTCGCCTTCGCCCTGGCGCTGGTCGTCGGATCGCTGGCGGCGGCGAAGCCCGGGAGCCCGTTCGACCGGTTCGCCAGCCTGGTGTCGCTGGCCGGGGCCAGCGCCCCGGACTTCTGGGTGGCGATCGTCGGCATCCTGGTCTTCGCGGTCAGCCTCGACCTGCTGCCGACCTCCGGGACCGGCTCCGCGGCGCACTGGATCATGCCGGTCGCCGTCCTGATGCTGCGTCCCTTCGGCCTGCTGGTCCAGGTCGTCCGCGGCACGATGATCGGCGCCCTGTCCTCGCCCTACGTCAAGACCGCGCGGGCCAAGGGGGTGAGGCGTCAGAAGATCATCTTCTCCCACGCGCTGCGCAACTCCCTGCTGCCGGTCGTCACCGTGGCGGGCGACCTCGCCACCAGCCTGGTCAACGGCGCGGTCGTCGTCGAGACCGTGTTCGGCTGGCCGGGCATCGGCAAGCTGATGATCGACGCCATCATCCAGCGCGACTTCGCGGTGGTGCAATCGACCGTGCTGGTCACGGCGACCGCCATCTTCCTCCTGAACATCGCGATCGACATCCTCTACGCCATTCTCGATCCGCGCATCCGGTACCAGACGTCATGACCGTGATCCCGACCGACGCGAAGGCGGCGCCCCGCGAGCCGGGCAGGGCCCGGGTCCTCCTGGGCTATCTCGTCCACGACAAGCTGGCGCTGATCTCCGCGATATACCTGCTGTTCCTGATCGCCGCGGCGATCCTCGGCCCGCTGCTGGTCGGCGACCTGGCGACCAAGCTGGGCCTGCGCCAGCGCAACCTGCCGCCGTTCACGCTCGACCAGGGCTGGGCCTACGTGCTGGGCGCCGACACCCTCGGCCGCAGCATCCTCGCCCGCCTGGTGGTGGGGGCGCAGAACACCCTCGGCATCGCCGCGGCGGCCGTGCTGACCTCCGCCCTGGTCGGCGGCGCGCTGGGCCTGGTCGCCGGCTATTCCAACCGGTGGTACAGCCAGGCGATCATGCGGCTGGCCGACATCGTCATGAGCTTCCCGTCGCTGCTGCTGGCGCTGATCGTGCTCTACACGCTCGGGCCGAGCATTCCCAACCTGATCATCGTCCTGGCGATCACCCGGGTGCCCATATACCTGCGGACGACCCGCGCCGAGGTGCTGGAGCTCCGCGAGCGCATGTTCGTGAGCGCCGCGAAGGCGATGGGCGCCGGCTCGCTGCGCATCGTGCTGCGGCATATAGCGCCGCTGGTGGCGCCCACGCTGGTCACCATCGCCGCGATCGACTTCGCCTCGGTCATCCTGGCGGAATCGGCGCTCAGCTTCCTAGGCCTCGGCATCCAGCCGCCGCAGTTCACCTGGGGCGCCATGGTCGCGACCGGGCGGGGATACCTGGCGAGCGCCTGGTGGGTCGCGTTCTGGCCCGGCTTCGCGATCCTGCTGACGACGCTTTCGCTCAACCTGCTGTCGAGCTGGGCCAGGACGGTCGCCGATCCGCAGCAGCGGTGGCGGCTCCAGACACTGCGGAGGGCTCCGCGATGACCGGAGGAACCATCCCGAAGAAACCCATCCTGGAGGTGCGGGGGCTGACGGTCGACTTCCTGTCCGACCGCGACCCGTTCCGCGCCGTCAGCTCGGTCGATTTCCACGTCTGCCCCGGGGAAACGCTCTGCATCCTGGGGGAGAGCGGCTCGGGCAAGAGCGTCAGCACCAGCGCCATCATGGGGCTGATCGACACGCCGCCGGGCGACATCGTCGCCGGCCGTATGGTGTTCGACGGCCGCGACCTGTCGGCCATGACGGGGGAGGAGCGGCGCGACCTGAACGGTCGCCGGATCGCCATGATCTTCCAGGATCCGCTGGCGCACCTCAACCCGGTCTACACGATCGGCTGGCAGATCGCGGAGGTGTTCGAGGCCCACGGCATCGCCCGGGGAGGCGAGGCGAGGCGGCGGGCGGTCGACCTGCTGCGCCGGGTCGGGATCCCCGATCCGGAACACCGGGTCGACCAGTATCCCCACCAGTTCTCGGGCGGCCAGCGCCAGCGCGTGATGATCGCCATGGCCATAGCGCTCCAGCCCTCCGTGATCATCGCCGACGAGCCGACGACCGCGCTGGACGTCAGCGTCCAGGCGCAGATCCTGGACCTGCTGCGCGACCTCCAGGCCGAGTACGGCATGGCGCTCGTCCTGATCACCCACGACCTGGAGGTGGCGGCCTCCATGGCCGACCGGGTCATGGTGATGAAGGGCGGCCGGATCGTCGAGGAGGGCGAGGCCAGGACGGTCTTCACCCGGCCGAAGCACGACTATACCCGCGCGCTGCTGTCGGCCCTGCCGCACGCCGACGACGCTGACTCCCACCGGCGTTCCGGCACGGCCGCCGGCGAGCCGATCCTGCGGGTCGAGAACATCGTCAAGCGCTACACCCTGGGCGCCGGCCTGTTCGGCCCCGCCAAATTCGTCGATGCCGTCAACGACGTCAGCTTCGTGGTCGGCAAGGGCGAGACGGTCGGCATCGTCGGCGAGTCCGGGTCCGGCAAGTCCAGCGTCGCGCGCATCCTGCTGCGCCTCAACGAGCCGACCTCGGGCCGGGCGCTCTACAAGGGGGAGGACATCTTCGGCATGGACCGGCGCGCGCTGCTCAAGCTGCGGCGGAAGGTGCAGATGGTGTTCCAGGATCCCTACGGGTCCATGAACCCCAGGATGGACGTACGCACGATCATCTCGGAACCGCTCCGGATCCACCGCGATATCCTGCCCAAGGCCCGGTGGAACGACCGGGTGGTCGAACTCCTGGAGTTGGTCGGGCTGAAGGCGGAGCACGCCGCCCGACACATCCACCAGTTCTCGGGCGGGCAGCGCCAGCGGATAGCGATCGCCCGGGCGCTCGCCAGCGACCCCGAGCTGATCGTCTGCGACGAGGCGGTGTCGGCCCTGGACGTCTCGATCCAGGCTCAGGTGATCGACCTGCTCGCCGACCTGCGGACCCGCTTAGGCCTGTCCTACATCTTCATCACCCACGACCTGCCGATCGTCCGGCATTTCGCCGACCGCATCATCGTCATGAAGCACGGCGAGATCGTCGAGCAGGGCGCCACGCAGGCGCTGTTCTCCAACCCGCAACATCCCTACACGCGCACGCTGCTGAACGCGACGCCCCATCCCAAGTGGGAGACCGGCGCCGCGGTCGGCGCTGCCGCGCTTCCTGACAGGCAGGCACTTCCATGAAATTCGACAAGCAGGATCTGAAACGGGCCCTGACCGGCATCTCCGGCATCCTGGTGACGCCGTTCGACGCCGAGGACCGGCTGGTCCCCGCCCTCCAGGCGCCGATCGTGGACCGCGCGGTGGCGGCCGGCGTCCACATCCTGGTCGCCAACGGCAACACCGGCGAGTTCTACGCCCTGACCACCGAAGAGGCGGAAACGATGGTGCGGGCATCGGCGCGCCACGTGGACGGGCGCGCTCCCCTGGTGGCCGGCGTCGGCCGCGCCATCGGGGACGCCTGCCGTCTGGCCAGGGTCTCGGCGGAGGCGGGGGCCGACGCGCTGATGGTCCACCAGCCTCCCGACCCGTTCGTGGCGCCGCGCGGCATCGCGGAATACGTGAAGCGCGTCGCCGACGCCTCCGGCGGCCTGCCGCTGGTGATATATCTCCGTAACGACGCGATCGGGGTCAAGGCCATCGAGGCCCTGTGCGCGGTCGAGGGCGTGGTCGGGGTCAAGTGGGCGACGCCCAACCCCCTGAAGCTGGCCGAGGCCATGGCCGCCTGCGATCCGGACATCGTCTGGGTCGGCGGGCTGGCGGAAGTCTGGGCGCCGCCGCTCTATGCCGTCGGCGCGCGGGGCTTCACTTCGGGCCTGATCAATGTCTGGCCCGAAAGGTCGGTGGCGATCCACGCGGCCCTGGAAAGCGGAGACTACCCCGAGGCGCGCCGCCTGATCGCCGGGATGCGGGCTTTCGAGGACATCCGGGCCCAGGAGATGAACGGCACCAACGTGACGGGCGTGAAGGCGGCGCTGCGCCTGCTGGGACACGACTGCGGCGCCACCCGCCCGCCCTCGGCTTGGCCGCTGACCGAGGCCCAGTCCGCGATGCTGGCCGCCTTCGTCGAGGCCAACGGCCTCCGGCGGCTTGCCTGACGGAAAAGAAATTCTGTCCAAGGGGAGGAAACCGATGAAGACGAAGAAATCCTGCAGGGGCACCGCGGCGCTCCTGGCGTCGGCGCTGGCACTGGCCCTGTCGGCGGCCCTGTCAGCGGGTCCGGCGCTCGCGGCGCCGGGGGAGATCACGGTCGTCCTGCCGGAGCAGCCGGCCAACCTGGATCCCTGCCGGTCGATCCGCAACGACATCGGCCGCATCATCAACATGAACATCACGGAGACCCTGACCGACATCCAGGCGGAGGAGGGCACCGTGGAGCCCTTCCTGGCCACCGGCTGGCAGCAGGTGGACGACCTGACCTGGCGCTTCACGCTGCGCGACGGCGTCAAGTTCCAGGACGGAGCGGACTTCGACGCCGCGGCGGTCGTCCATACGATCAACCGGCTGATGAACCCGAACCTGTCCTGCGACAGCCGCTCCAAGTTCGGCGACATCAAGCTGACGCCCAAGGCGGTCGATCCTCGGACCGTCGAGATCAAGTCCGACATCCCGATCCCCATCCTCCCGACCCTGATGGGCACGGTCCAGATCGTCTCCCCGAACCTGCCGATGGACAAGGAGACCAACAGCCCGGTCGGCACCGGTCCCTACCGGCTGGACGGCGCGTCGCCGGAGCGGGTGGTCCTGACCCGGTTCGACGGGTACTGGGGGGAAGACCCGGAAGTCGCCCGCGCCACCTTCGTCTGGCGCCCGGAATCGGCCATCCGCGCCGCCATGGTCTCGACCGGCGAGGCCGACCTGACGCCGACCATCGCGGTCCAGGACGCCACCGACCCGGATACCGACTTCGCCTACCTGAATTCCGAGACGACGCGCATGCGCATCGACGCGCAGATGCCGCCGCTGGACGATCGCCGGGTCCGCGAGGCGCTCAACCTCGCCATCGACTGGGACGCGCTGGGCAGCGCCCTGTTCGGCGACGACGTGCTCCGCGCCTCGCAGATGGTGGCGCCGGGGGTCAGGGGCCACAATCCGGACATCAAGCCCTGGGGGTACGATCCGCAACGGGCGAGGCAGCTGCTCGAAGCCGCCCGCGCCGACGGCGTTCCGGTGGACAAGGAGATCCGGCTGATCGCCCGCAACGGCTTCTTCCCCAACTCGGCGGAATCACTCGAGGCGATGATGGGCATGTGGGAGGAGGTCGGCTTCAACATGACCATGGTGCAGCTGGAGGCCGCGGACTGGGTCCGCTACCTGGACAAGCCGTTCCCGCCGGAACGCGGCCCGACGCTGTTCCAGCAGCAGCACGACAACAACACCGGCGACGCCGGCTTCACCGCCCCGGTCATGTATTCGAGCGGCGGGCAGTACTCGACCATCGCCGACCCCGAGGTGGACCGGCTGCTCCGGCAGGCGATGAGCGCCACCGGCGACGAGCGTGCCAAGCTGTTCCAGGAGGTCTTCGCCCGGGTCCATGACGAGGTCGTCGCGGATGTCCCGATGTACCACATGATCGGGTACACCCGCGTCGGCCGGCGCATCGAGGGCTGGCGGCCGTCCCTCAAGACCAACAGCGAGATCCGGCTTTCGGAAATCGACCTTAAGGACTGACGATCCGGACGGCGGCGCCCCGATCGGCGGGCGCCGCCCATTCCCGCAGGGGCAGGCATTGACTCAGATTTCCAGGACCGGCGCCGCCGCGTGGCTGCCGCCGGTGATCGTCGGCGCGCTCTTCATGGCGGTCAACTCGGCCGTGGGCGCGTTCGACGCGGTCATCGTCCGCTTCGTCGCGGCCGAGGTCCATCCCTTCGGGATCGTCTTCTTCCGCAACCTCTTCAGCCTTCTCTTCCTCGCCTTCTTCCTGGGGCGGATCGGACCGCACCCGTTCCGCTCCCCCCTGTGGCCGGTCCACTGCCTGCGGGCGGTCATGAAGCTCGGGGCCCTGGTGGCCTATTTCTACGCCGTGACCCTGCTGCCCTTGTCGGTGGCGATCGCCGTGGCCTTCACCACGCCCCTGTTCGTCTCGCTCGGCTCCATCCTGTTCCTGGGCGAACGCCCGCGTCCCCTCCGGCTGCTGGCGCTCGCCGCGGGTTTCGGCGGGGTCTGGATCGTCCTGCGCCCGGACGCGGTGCCCGTCGGGATGGGCGCGGTCCTGGCGCTGGGCGCGGCGGTCGCGCTGGCGGGGGTCGCCCTCCTGATGAAGGTCTCCTCCTCGCGCGAGCCCGCGCTCCGGATCGTCTTGTTCAATCTGCTGGTGACGGTGCCGGTGGCGTTCCTGCTCTGCCTGCCGGTCTGGACCACGCCGTCGGCCGGCAGCCTCCTGCTCCTCGCGGTGCAGGGCGCCGGGGGCCTCGCCGCCCAGTTCGCCTTTGCCCGCGCGATGAAGCTTGCCGACGCGTCGCTCCTCATCCTGGTGGACTTCATCCGGCTGCCGCTCGCCGTGTTCCTCGGCCTCGCGCTGTTCGGCGAGCCAGTCGAAATCGCGGTCTTCGTCGGTGGTGGAATCATCCTCGCCTCGCTTCTCCTGCTGCTTCGGCAGGAACGGAGGGCAGCCCGGCAGGGGCCATAGGGCCATTGACCCGGTGGCCGGCATCTGGTCGCCATCGAGGGCATTGGACCGGCCTTTTGCAGGGTAGGAAAGGGAAGGGCTCAGTCCCCGCCGCGGGATGAAGTGGCGTCACCTGGCGCCGGCGATCGCCCGCGTCGCCCTTTCCTCGTTCTCCCGCGTCGCCGTCGCCAGGCTGACGATCACCAGGACGGCGACGGAGCAGGGCAGCGCGAACAGCACGCTGTTCCAGCCCAGCGGCTTGCCGAGCGCCAGTTCCCACACCAGGGTCGCCACGCCGCCGGTCAGGATCGCCGAGAGGCCCCCCGCGGGCGTC
This sequence comes from Skermanella rosea, assembly GCF_016806835.2. Lineage (NCBI taxonomy): Bacteria > Pseudomonadati > Pseudomonadota > Alphaproteobacteria > Rhodospirillales > Azospirillaceae > Skermanella > Skermanella rosea. Next base: position 365,944 of record NZ_CP086113.1, read on the forward strand.
GCCTTGCGCCAGACCAGGGCGGCCAGCAGGGCCGGAGTGATGGCGGCGCCGTACATGGTGTAGGAATACATCTGCAAGGCCAGGATGGTCGGGAAGAAGGTGCCGAGCGCGTAGGCCAGGACTCCCAGCCCGACGACCGCCAGCCGGTCGAACATCAGCCGGCGCTCGGGCGCCACCGTCCTGCCCATCAGGGATCCGTGGAGGTCGTACATCACGTTCGCGGACGCCGACAGGAGGTACGAATTGCCGGTCGTGATGATGATCGCGACGGCCGCCGCCAGCAGCATGCCGCCCAGCAGGACCGGGAGTTTCTGGTTCGCCAGCGAAAGCACCGCCGTGGCCGGGTCGATCTCGGGCAGCAGGACGGCGGCCGAGGCGGCGAGCACCAGGATGATGCCGATGGTCAGGACGGAGCCCACGAAGAAGCCGATCGCCGCGATCCGGGCCGTCTTCGGGTTCTCCGCCGCGGAGAACCGCTGGTAGACGTTCTGGTCGCCCAGCAGCAGCAGGAACAGGGGCAGGAAGTAGCCGAGCATCTGCGGTAGGGTGAGGCCGCCCGTGAGGGTCTGCTTGGCCTCGGGAAGGGCCGCGACCATGCCGTCCAGCCCGCCCGTCTGCGACAGGATCAGCGGCACCGCGGCGATCAGCGAGACCAGGATGAAGATGGCGCTGATGAAGTCCGTGTAGGCCACGGACACCAGGCCGCCGATCGTGGCGAGGAAGATGATGATGGCCGCCGCGATCAGGGTCGCCTGCCACTCGGGGATGCCCGTCGTGATGTGGAGGACCTTGCCCCCGCCGATGAACTGGTAGGAGGTGATCCCGATGAAGGCGAAAAGGATGATCAGCGCCGAGACCGCGCGGGCCGCCTTGCCGTAGCGGATCTCCAGGATCTCGGGCACGGTGTAGCGCGCCGCGACGCGGACTTTGTCGGCCAGCCAGAAATACAGGATCAGCACGCCGATCGGCGTGCCGAGAAAGAAGAAGATCCCGGCGAACGGACCGTACTGGAACACGAAGCTGGCGCCGCCGACGATGGTGCCCGATCCGACGAAGGTCGCCAGCAGCGTGCCGGCCAGGACGGCCTTGGACAGGCTGCGTCCGGCCACCATGAAGTCGTCGCTGTCCTTGACCAGCTTGCGCATGATGTAGACGCCGAACACGCACACGAAGAGCAGGTACGCGGCGATGATTACGATCTGCATGTCTCGGATCTCCCGGATTGCCACCCCAAGGTTTCGCTCGATTTCGAAACTTATCGAAAGCGAAACCGTTGGAATCGGACTTGGTGGCATCCCGGGCCGCCCAATTTTCCCGGAATCGGAGAAGCATCGTGTCCGTCGTGATTTTCAAGGATTGCACCGTGTTCGACGGGACCAGCGCGGATCTTCGCGACGGCATGAACGTCGTCGTGGAGAACGACCGGATCCGGGAGGTCGCCGACCGGCCGGTCGTCGTAGAGGGCGCGCGCGTCATCGAGGCGAAGGGCAAGACCCTGATGCCGGGCCTGATCGATGCCCATTTCCACGCGATCGCCGCCGATCCCGACCTGGGCAAGCTCGAGAACATGCCGAAGATGCTGCTCGCCCAGCATGCCCGCCGGTTCCTCGAGGCGGCCCTTCACCGCGGCTTCACCTCCCTGCGGGATGCCGGCGGGGCGGACTACGGGCTGGCGCTCGCGACGGAGCACGGCCTGATCGACGGGCCGCGCCTGTTCTTCGCCGGCCGTGCCCTGACCCAGACCGGAGGGCACGGCGACTTCCGGTCCTACGAGGACGGCTCGTCGCTCAGCCTGTGCCTGTGCTGCCGCGGCGGCGCCGCCCTGGCCCAGGTGGCGGACGGCGTCACGGAGGTGCGCAAGGCCGCGCGCGAGGAGCTGCGCCGCGGTGCCACCCAGATCAAGATCATGGCGTCCGGCGGCGTCGCCTCGCCCAGCGATCCGATCGACAATCTCCAATATTCCGACGAGGAGATCGCGGCCGCCGTGTGGGAGGCGCAATCCTGGGGAAAATACGTCATGGCCCATGCCTACACGCCCCAGTCCATCACGCGCTGCCTGAACCACGGCGTCCGCAGCATCGAGCACGCCAATCTGATCGACGAGGCGACAGCGAAGCTGGCGGCGGAAAAGGAAGCGTTCGTCGTCCCCACCCTGGTGACCTACGACGCCCTCAACCGGTTCGGCGCCGGCCTGGGATTCCCGCAGGTCAGCCTGGACAAGCTGCAGGTGGTGCTGTCCGCCGGCCTGAAATCGCTCGAACTGTTGCGCCGGGCGGGAGTCCGGACCGGCTTCGGGACCGACCTGCTGGGGGACATGCACCAGCACCAGTCATCCGAGTTCTCGATCCGCCGCGAGGTCATGAGCGCCGCCGAGATCCTGATCTCGGCGACTTCGGTGAACGCGGCCCTGGTCCAGAAGGAAGGCGAACTGGGCGTGGTCCGCGCGGGGGCGCTCGCCGACCTCCTGCTGGTCGACGGCAACCCGCTTGAAGACATCAACCTGCTGGAGCATCACGGCCGCAACCTGGCGATCGTGATGAAAAACGGCAGGATCTACAAGGATGCGCTGGCCGCCTGACGGGCCTTAGACCGGACCCGGGCGGGGCTGGCGGGCGCGTAACCCTCCGGATCATTCCGTCCAGCTTGACGGCGTCGGCGGCGTTCCTGCCCCGCCCGCCGGACGGTACCCCTTCGCCCGTGCGATGAGGCCTGCCGGCGCGTCGCTGCTCCTGTTTCTCCGACGGAAGCCGGGCGCGTACTCCGCATTCCGCCCGAAAGGAGATCCCCCGATCGAGCCGGGGAAACTTGATGCAGGTTATGGTGTCCTGGGAAGGCACAAGTAATCGTTCGGTCCGACTGACATGCTGACGGTGCAGACTCGCAATTCCGAAAATATCTTCTGAAACGAATTCCGGACTGATGTCTGGGAGCAGGTTCAGGTTATAGGGATCGTATGAAACGAAATCATGCCGTCCCGACCGCAATTGCATCGGTCCTAAAGAAGCCTCACCGGATCGGCCCCGATCCGGAGCAAAATGCATCGGCAAATCTTTCCGAGGACGACTGCCATGAGCGAGACCCGTTCGGATGAGGATCTGATCACTCCGCAGGAGCTTCGACACATCTCCGAAGAGAAGGAAATGGAGGAGATCCGCGCAGCCCTCGAACAACAGAAGAAACTGGAGGCGCAGCAGCAGGATCTCTATCAGGCCTTCATGAACCAGCATATCCGGCCGGACGCCAAGGAGCGGTTCACGGCGGCGGTGCGCCGCGCGGCCGAACGCGGCCTCAACGAGATCCAGCTGCTCCGCTTCCCGAGCGCCTTTTGCACGGACGGCGGCCGGGCCATCAACAATTTCGACCCCGACTGGTCGAACAGCCTGACGGGGTTCGCCAAGGAGGCCTTTGATGCCTGGGACCAGCATCTCCGGCCATCCGGCTACAAGCTCCGCGCCCAGATCCTGAACTATCCCGGCGGCATGCCGGGCGACGTCGGAATATTCCTGCGCTGGTGACCGGGTCCAAGGCGCCGATCGGCCGGAAAACGTCTTAACGGGCGGCAGCGGGCCGCAAGCGGGGAGGTGCGAGGGTCATGTCCATTCTCCGGCAATCCTGGCGGCCAGGGAGGGAACGGGGCAGGCGCATGGCCCTGGCCGGCTTCTGCGCCGCCGCGCTGGCCGCCTGTTCGCCGGAGGAGGGCGCGCAGCAGGGAGCGGCACCGCCTCCCCCGGTCGCCGTCGCCGTGGCGCCGGTCGCCCGCAAGGACGTCACCGTCGGGGCGGGGTTCGTCGGCCGGGTGGTCGCGGCCGAGGATGTCGATATCCGCGCCCGGGTCTCCGGTTTCCTGGAGAAACGGCTCTTCACCGAAGGGCAGGACGTGCGGGCCGGCGATCTCCTGTTCACCATCGAGCAGGCCCCGTACAAGGCCCAGGTCGCCCAGGCCAGGGCCAACCTCGCGAGCGCCGAGGCCGCCGCGGTCAATGCGGCCGTCCAGTTGCAGCGCGCTCTCGACCTGGTGAAGAACAAGAATATCTCCGAAGCCGTCGTCGACCAGCGCCGCGCCGACGACGCCATGGCCAAAGCCGCCGTGCTCCAGAACCGGGCCGCCCTTGAACAGGCCGAGATCAACCTGGGCTACACGGAGATCCGCGCTCCCCTGTCCGGGCGGATCGGCCGGTCGAGCTATTCCCCGGGCAGCCTGGTCGGCCCCGAGGCCGGCGCCCTCGCCGCCATCGTCAGCCAGGATCCGGTCCACGTCACCTTTCCCGTGAGCCAGAGGGAGATCCTGCAATTCAAGCGCCGCGCCGCGGAGACGGGCGAGGCGGCGAACCGGGCCATCGTCCGGCTCACCCTGGCCGACGGACAGGCCTATCCCCATCCGGGCCGGGTGGACTTCCTCGACGTCAAGGTGGACCCGGGCACGGACACGCTGACCGTCCGGGCGGAGCTGCCCAATCCCGACCGGCTCCTCACCGACGGCCAGTTCGCCACCGTCACGGTGGAACGCGAGATGCCGGAACAGGCCCTGGTCGTGCCCCAGGCCGCGGTCCAGGCCGACCAAGCGGGCACCTTCGTGCTGGTCGTCGGCGGCGACGGCAAGGTCGAGGTCCGCCGGGTGGCGCTTGGATCGGGCGGGAACGGCGAGACGGTCGTCGAAAAGGGCCTCCGCGAAGGAGAGATGGTCATCGTCGAGGGCGTCCAGAAGGTCCGTCCCGGCCAAGCGGTCGATGCGGCCCCGGTCCAACAGGCGGCGGGAACCTGAGCCATGCTGTCGAGCGTGTTCATCCGGCGTCCCCGGCTGGCGATGGTCATCGCCATCGTCACCACGCTGGCCGGGCTGATGGCCATCACGATCATCCCGGTCGCCCAGTATCCGGACATCGTGCCGCCGCAGGTCAGCGTCACCGCCGTCTATCCCGGCGCCGGGGCCGGCGTCGTCGAGACCACCGTGGCCCAGCCGATCGAGGCCCAGGTCAACGGCGTCAGCAACATGCTGTACATGAAATCGACGAGCGGCAACGACGGCAGCTATACCCTGACCGTCTCCTTCGCCCTCGGGACCGATCCCGACATCAACACGGTCAACGTCCAGAACCGCGTCAGCCTCGCCGAATCGAAGCTCCCGGAAGAGGTGAGGCGGCAGGGCCTGAGCGTGAAGAAGAAGTCGGCGGCGCTGCTCCAGGTCGTGAACCTCTACTCGCCGAAGAACACGTATGACTCGCTGTATGTCAGCAACTACGCCACCATCAACATCCTCGACACGCTGGCCCGTATCGACGGCGTCGGCGACGCGTTCCTGTTCGGGGCGCTCGAATACAGCATGCGCGTCTGGCTCGATTCGGACCGGATGACCAGCCTCGGACTCACGCCCGCCGACGTGGCGAGCGCGATCAGGAGCCAGAACACCCAGGCCGCCGTGGGCCGCATCGGGGCCGAGCCGATCGGATCGGACCAGGCCTTCCAGCTGAACATCCAGACCAAGGGCCGCCTGGCCGATCCGGACGAGTTCGAGGCCGTGGTGATACGGGCCAATCCCGACGGCTCCGTGGTGCGGGTGCGCGACGTCGGCCGGGTGGAGCTGGGGGCGAAATCGTCCGACTCCTTCAGCCGGGTGAACGGCAATCCCGGCGTCTCGATCGCGATCTATCAGGCGCCGGGCGCCAACGCGGTCGCCGTCGCGGCGGCGATCCGGGCCGAGATGGACCGCCTGGCCCAGCGCTTCCCCGAGGACTTGGCCTACAGGATCGGCTACGACACGACGCTGTTCGTCACGGCCACCATCGAGGAGGTGATCCACACGCTGGTCGAGGCCTTCGTCCTGGTGGTCGTCGTCGTCTTCCTGTTCCTCGGAAGCTGGCGGGCGACCCTGATCCCGACCATCGCCGTGCCGGTGTCCCTGGTCGGCACCTTCGCCGTCATGCTCGCCCTCGGCTATTCGGCCAACACCATCTCGCTGCTGGCCCTGGTGCTGGCGATCGGCATCGTGGTCGACGACGCCATCGTCGTGGTCGAGGCGGTCGAGCGCGTCATGGAGGAGGAGGGGCTGCCGCCGAAGGAGGCGACGGCCAAGGCGATGGGGGAGATCACGGCGCCGATCATCGCCATCACCCTGGTCCTGCTGTCGGTGTTCGTGCCGGTCGGCTTCATCCCCGGCCTGACCGGCGAGCTGTACCGCCAATTCGCGGTCGCGGTCTCGGTCTCCATGGTGCTGTCGGCGATCAACGCCCTGACGCTCAGCCCGGCGCTCTGCTCGATCCTCCTGAAGCCGGCCCACGGACCCAGGCGGGGGCTGATGGGCCGCGTGACAAGGGCGATCGACCGGACCCGCGATTTCTATGCCGCCGTCGTCGCCCGGCTGGTGCGGCGGGCCGCGTTCGGCATCCTGTTCCTGCTGGTCGTGGCGGGGGGCGTCTATGCCCTGTCCAGGGCCACGCCCACCGGATTCCTGCCGCAGGAGGACCAGGGCGCGTTCTTCGTCGAGCTGCAGCTGCCCCAGGGATCGTCGGTCAAGCGGACGCTCGCGGCGGTGGAGCAGGTCGAGGACATCGTCCGCCCGATCGGCGGGGTGGTCGACGTGACCTCGGTGGTGGGCTACAGCATGATCAGCGGCCTGTCCCAATCCAACGCCGCCTTCATGATCGTCACCCTGGCACCCTTCGGGGAGCGGACCGATCCGCAGCTCGGCGTCGAAGCCATCACGGCCAGGATCCGCCGGGAAGGGGCCGCCGTCCGGGCCGCGGCCGTCATCCCCTTCCAGCCGCCGCCGATCATCGGCCTGGGCACCACGGGCGGGTTCGAGTTCCAGCTCCAGGACCTCGCCGGCGGCACGCCGGAGGACCTGGCGGCGGCGGCCCGCGGCCTGATCTTCGCGGCGAACCAGCAGCCCGAGCTGTCGGGGGTGTTCACGACCTTCGCGGCCGACACGCCGCAACTCTATCTCGACATCGACCGCAACAAGGCCCAGACGCTGGGCGTGGCCATCGACGACATCTTCACGGCCCTCCAGGCGACGCTCGGCGGGTTCTACGTCAACGACCTGAACCTGTTCGGCCGGGTCTGGCAGGTCAACCTGCAGGGCGAGGCGGACGACCGCGACCAGGTGACCGACGTCTACCGCATCAACGTGCGCAACGCGAAGGGCGAGATGGTGGCCCTGCGGTCGCTGGTCGAGGCGCGCCTGATCCTGGCTCCCCAGTCCCTCACCCGGTACAACAATTACCGGAGCGTGACCATCAACGGCAGTCCGGCGCCGGGCGTCAGTTCGGGTACCGCGCTCGCCGCCATGGAGCGGCTGTCGGCCGCCACCCTGCCGTCCGGCTACGGCTACGAGTGGACGGGCACGGCGCTCCAGGAGAAGCAGGCGGCCGGGCAGACCACCGTGATCCTGGCGCTGGCGGTGCTGTTCGCCTACCTGTTCCTGGTGGCCCTGTACGAGAGCTGGAACATCCCGGTGCCGGTCCTGCTCTCCGTCAGCGTGGGGCTGCTCGGCGCCTATGCCGCGCTGATCCTGGCGGGGCTGCCCGGCGACATCTATGCCCAGATCGGCATCATCGTGCTGATCGCGCTCGCCAGCAAGAATGCGATCCTGATCATCGAGTTCGCCAAGGAACAGCGGGAGCGGGGCCTCCCGGTCGCCGAGGCGGCGGTCGCGGGCGCGCGGATGCGCATCCGCGCGGTCATGATGACCAGCTTCGCCTTCATCCTCGGGCTCCTGCCGCTGGTGACCGCGCAGGGTGCGGGCGAACTGAGCCGCCGCGGCGTCGGCACCGCCGTGTTCGGCGGCATGCTGGCCGCCTCTCTGGTCGGCGTCTTCCTGATCCCGGTCCTCTACGTCGTGTTCCAGCACCTGCGGGAGAGGGTGGGCCGCGGACCGCGCGCGGAGCCGGCGGCGTCGCCCGCGGCGCCCGTCGTCGTCCATTCGGCGATGACCGGGGATCTGCCGCGCGGCGCCCATGGCGACTGACGCCGGTACCGGTCAGAGCAGCCGGTCCAGGCCGTCGCACACGGCGGTGAGCACCTGGATCCGCGCGGCGCGCTTGTCGTTGGCCGGCACCAGCACCCAGGGCGCCCCGGTCGAACCGGTCCGGGCCACCATCTCGTTGACCGCCATCAGGTAGTCGTCCCAGTGCTCGCGGTTGCGATAGTCCTCCTCGGTGATCTTGTACCGTTTCCGCGGGGTGTTCGCGCGCTCGTCGAACCGGCGGAGCTGCTCGTCCTTGTCGATGTGCAGCCAGAATTTCAGCAGCAGCGATCCGTGGTCGGTCAGCTGCCGCTCGAAATCGTTGATCTCGTCATAGGCCCGCCGCCACTCCTCGGGCCGGGCGAAGCCTTCGACCCGCTCGACCAGAACCCTGCCGTACCAGCTCCGGTCGAAGATCAGCATCTTGCCGGCGCGCGGCAGGTGCCGCCAGAAGCGCCAAAGGTAATGGCGTGCCCGCTCCTCGTCGGTCGGCGCCGCGACGGGCACGACGCGGCAATTGGCCGCCTTCATGCTCCAGACCAGCCGGCGGATGGCGCCGCCCTTGCCGGCGCTGTCCCAGCCCTCGAACGCCAGGACGGAGGACAGTCCCTCCTTCCTGGCCCTCAGGGACAGCTTGTGGAGGCGCCGCTGCTGGTCCTCCAGCTGCTCGCGGTAATCCTCCTCCGCGATCCGGCGGGACAGATCGAGGCTGCCCAGCACGTCGACCGGCCGTGCCGCCGGTTTCATGGCCTCGGCGGTCCGGGGCGCAGGAACGGCATCCGCCTCGTCCAGGCGGGCCGTGAAGGTGGCCAGCAGGTGCTCCGCGACGCGCACGCTGCGATGGCGGGCGTCGGTGCTCTCCACCACGGTCCAGGCGGCGCCGCCCGCGCTGGTTTCCTGCAGATAACGTTCGCAGAGCGGCTTGATCTCGTCGTAATGCTTGAAGATGATCCAGTCGCGCTGCTCCAACTGCCAGCCGGAGTCCTTCCGCTTCAGGCGGCGCCTCAGTTCCTGCCTGGGCAGGTGCAGCCAGATCTTCACCAGCAGCATGCCGTCGGTCACGAGCGCGCGCTCGAAGGTTCGCACATGCTCCATCCGGGCGGCGAAGCCGTCGCTGTCGATGCGGCCGAGATAGCGGTCGGCGATCGCGTCCAGCGCCAGTCCGCCGAAGAAGAGGGAGGCGCGCCCCCGGGGCGGCAGCGCCATCCAGTAACGCCAGAAGCGGGGCCGCTGCCTTTCCTCCTCGGTCTCCTCCTCGAACACCTGGGTATCGAGATAGCGGGCGTCCAGCCACTCGTTCAGCCGGTCCACCAGCTCCTCGCAGCCGATGCGGTCGTCGCCGGCGACCGCGATCAGGACCGGCACGCCTTTGCGCCTCAGGTGGAACTGCGCCTCCAGCAGCCGGGCCCGGAGGTCGGGCATGCGGACCTTGTAGTCCTCCTTCGCCAGGGTGCTGCCGATTTCCGCCACGTCGAACATCGTTTCCCCTCCCGTCATGATTTTTCTGATAGCCGCCGGGTCACCGGCCGCCCGGCACCGGCGCGTCCTCGTCCTTCCCCCACTCCTGGATCAGGCTGTAGCCGATCGCCAGGAGCGTCGGGCCGAGGAAGATCCCGATGAAGCCGAAGGCCATGATGCCGCCCATCACGCCGAAGAGGATCATGAGGATCGGGAGGCTGCCGCCCCGGCTGATGACATAAGGCTTCAGGAAATTGTCGATCGTGCCGACGACGAGCAGGTTCCAGACGATGATGAAGATGCCCCATTCCCGCTGTTCCTGGGCGAACAGCCAGGCCGCCGCCGGAATCCAGGTCAGCAGGAGGCCGCCGGGAAAGAGCGACAGGAAGAACGAGAGAAAGCCCAGGAGGAAGGCGCCGGGAACCTGCGCGACCCAGAAACCCGCCGTCGCCAGCACCGCCTGGACCAGAGCCGTGCCGAGCACCCCGTGGACGACGCCCTTGATGGTGCTTCCCGCGATCTCCATCAGCCGGCGGGAACGGTCGCCGGCGACTCGCCTGAACACGGCGTCGGCCATCCGGACGACGGCGGTCCCGTGCCGGTACAGGAAGAACGCGGTCAGGACGCTGACCGCCGTTTCGAAGATTCCGCCGGCCAGGGCGGCACCCTGGGCGAGAGCCCAGTCCCGGGCCGGTCCGACATAGGGCCGGAGGGATTCGGCCAGCGCCGCCCCGTCATAGGCCATCTCCTCCCAGGTGCGGGTCAGGTTGGGACCCAGGAAAGGCAAGTCGGCGATCCACCGCGGCGGCGGCGGCGGTCCCTGCTGAAGCAGCGATCGGATCCCTTCGGCGAAGCCGACGACGCCCTCCGCCAGGCGCGAACCCAGGATGACGAGGGGCAGCAGCAGCACCAGGGCGACCAGGAGGGTCATCACGACGGCGGCCGGTCCCTCGCGCCCCCCGAGGCGCTTCACCAGGAAACGGTAGATCGGCCAGGTCGAGAAGGTCAGGATGACTGCCCAGAGGATGGCGGCCAGGAAAGGCCGGAGGATGACGAAGCAGCCTACGGCCAGGGCGAGGAGAAGCACCAGCCCGGCGGCTTCCTGCACGTAGGCCCGCGGCCCCGGCGCGGCGGCGGTTGGTGCCGTTCCGGGCTTCGGCGTCGTCGCGACCATGTCCTCAGGCATCCGGGTTCTCCAAAGAGCACCTCGAGGATCACCGGGCAGCCCTCCCGGCCGGGTCCGCTTTCAGCCAAATCTCTTTCAGGCAAATCTCTTTCAGGCAAATCTCTTTCAGCCAAATCTCTTTCAGCCAAGTCTACGGCGATCACCCGCCTTTCCGTAATCCGGGATTTCCCCTACGCCGGCCGGGCCGAGCGCAAGGGAAATGCCCTCGCGCACTTGCCTTACGGGGCGGGGCAGGCCCTTATGCTCCAGGCTCGCCCCTCACTGGTTCGGAACCTGGTGTCAATGCGGAATGGAAAGTCGGAAAGCGGAAGTCCGATCGTCGGATACGGTTCAGGCCCTCGAAAGGAGTGGACGGATACGGGAGCAGCGATCTTCGTCGTGATCATCACGGCCTGCATGGCGATGGTCCCGCTTGCCGGAAACAATTATTTCTATTTCTCCGACGATTTCCAGACGATGATCATGCCGGTCATGCTGGAGATCGCCCGCCAGGTGAAGGAGTGGCAGATGCCGTTCGTCACCGGGCGATCCTGGCTCGGCGGTGCCATCTCCGCGGAATACCAGTACGCGATCTGGAACCCGGTCTCCGTTTCCCTCTATGTCCTGATGGATCGCTTCGGCCGTCTTGACCAAGCCGCGGCCTTCTTCTCGATTTTCCATCTCTGCCTGCTGTCGGGCGGCGTCTTCACGTTGTGCCGGGGATTGGGCACCCCGCGGGCCGGAGCCGTCGCCGCCGCGCTGGCCGGCGGAACCAGCATGTGGGTGGTCTACTGGGGGCAGGCGTGGGTGAACGCCCTGGTCGGCATCGCTTGGCTGCCCTGGGCGTCGGCCGCGCTCCTGCTGGCCTACCGCCGTGCGCTTCATGTCGGGCCGGCGGCGGTCGCGACCGCCCTGGCCCTCGTCAGTGGCTGGCCCTACACGGCCATCGCCCTGATCGTGGGCGCCGGCATCGCCCTTGCCGCCAGCTTCGTCCTGACCGGCCGGTTCCTGGCCTGCGTCCGGGTCGTCCTCGCCATGGGCCTGGGCGGCGCCATCGCGGCTCCGGCCTATCTCCCTCTGCTGTACTTCCTGCTGGAAGCGTCGATGCGCTCCCACGGCGCATCCTCGGATGTCCTCACTGCGCATTTCGACACCCTGCTCGCCGTCAGCCTTCCGATCTTTCCCAACGTCCTGAAGACCTTCAGCGGCGTGGACCGCACCGCGCCGTCCCCTCCGATCCACTATGTGTCCTGGTTCATCCTGCCCGTCCTGGCCAATGCCCGCTGGCCGGCCCTCGGCCTGAAGAACCGGCGGGGAGGGCTCGGCCTCGGCTTGGTCCTGGTGGCGACCGCCTTCGGCCTGCTGTCCATGTACGGGGCCGGCTGGTATTTCCGCTGGCCCTTCCGGCTGCTGCCCTACTACCACATCGCGCTCGCGGTCCTGGCGGGATGGCTGATGACCCGGACCGTGGGGGATGGGCAGGGGGTCTGGAAACCGGGCAGGACCGCTCTCGCCTTCGCCGTTCCCCTGGCGCTCGGGTTCCTCAACCAGTCCGGCATGGGCACGGACCAGGCCATCCTGCTCTCGTGGATCTGCGTGCTGGTCCTCCTCACCCGGTACTTCCAGAGGTCATGGCCGGAGTACTGGATGGCGGTGCCCGTGGTCGGGCACGTCACCATCTTCGTCTACCTGACGGCCGTCTTCCCCCACAACGGCATGGTGCCGCGATGGACGCCGCCGGTGGAACGGCAGGCCCTGCCCGGCATCGCCGATGCCCCCAGGGTGCGGCAGCTCGCCCTTTACCAGCCGCCCGGGCGGGATGCGTCCTTCGGTTCCGGCAAGGCTCCGGACGACGCCTTCTGGTTTGAGCTGATGCCGGGAAACACGCTGCTCCACCATGACGTGGAGGGGATCAACGGCTATTCCGCCCTGGACCCCCGGGGCCTGCGCGAGGCCTTTTGCATGGATTACATCGGGGCCAGCTGTCCGGACGCCGCGCGGCGGATCCTGTCGCCGGCCACGTCCGCGGATGGGACCGCCGGGCTTTCACTGCTCGACCTCACCCGCGTCGAGCGCGTGGTCGCCCAGCGGGGGCTCCATGCCGGGAGGTTCGCCGTGGAGGCGGGAGGCACCTGGGTCCGGGCCGGATCGGGCAGGCATGCCGACGTCTTCGTGAGACGCGAGCCGCTCCCCCCGCGGCCGGGCAGCGTTTCGGTCCTGCCGCCGGACATGCGGTTGCGGCTGGTCGGGAGAGGGCCGGACCGCGAGTCCTATCAACTGGACAAGGGGCATGGCGGCGGCCGGGTCGTATGGGCACGAGCCTGGTATCCCGGGTATCGCGCCTTCCTGGCCGGTCGCTCCCTCGAGGTCGAGCCGGTGCTGGGGTTCCTCCCGTCCGTCGTGCTCCCTCCGGACGAGGGGGGCGAACTGGTCCTCGACTACGTCCCGGCGGGGCTGCGGCCGGGCTTGGCGATCGCAGGCGTCGCCCTGGCACTGGCGGGCGCCTTCTCACTCGGAAGCCTGCTGCTGAAACGGGAAAGGCGGAGAGGGGAGGGAGTGTCGGTGACTGCCGAGGGCTAGCCGCCGGGCCGCAAGGTTCCGCCGGCCCGGCAACCATGATGTTCCCGATGGGTCACAACCGGAGCCAGTGGGAAAGCACTGTGATGGGGGATTGTGGCGCGGGAACCGACAAGGGAAAGCCGTCGCTTCGCCGGACGGCGATGCCGAAGACTTGACGGCAAGGGGAAGGAGCAAAAATGGACATGGATCTGTGGCATCTGGGAATCCTGCTCATTCTGACTTGGCTGGCGTGGCTGAACAGGCGCATCATCGTGTATTATCTCCGCTCGCGGCATCTCTTGAACCGGACCTTGTCCCGATATGTCCTGCTTTCATCCTCGGATGTCGTTCTCTCAAGCCTGATCCATCTGGGTGGATTCATCGGCGTGATACTTGTATGCGAGGCCTACTATGGCTGGCATATGAACGTGGCCGAGTACAACCTCCCCCGCTGAAGTCCCCTCGCCGCAGACGTGTCACCCTGCTCCCTTCTGCACGGAGGATGCCGAGACCTGCGCCTTCAGGACGAAATCGTAGGCGAGCCTCCGCCACGGTCCGGCGCTCCCGTCCGGGAAGCCGCCGGGAGCACCCGGCGGGCACGCCACGACGAGCGAGGGCTTGACGCCGAACACCGCGTCGTCGGCGAGGTACGGGCTGTCGGCCGGGAAGAGCTGGGTGACCAGGGATTCGTGCCCCTCCGCCGCGACTCTGAAATGGATGTGCGCCGGCCGGAAGGGATGGCGCCCGGTGGCGTTCAGCAGTTCGCCCACCGGGCCGCCCGCCGGGATCGGGTAGTGGGACGGCAGGATCGACCGGAAGGCGAAGCGTCCCCGGCCGTCGGTGCGGAAGCGCGCCCGCAGCGTCGGTTCCGTCAGTTCCGGGCGCTGCATGTCGTAGTAGCCGTTCTCGTCGGCCTGCCAGACATCGACGAGGGCGCCGGCGAGCGGGCGCCCGTCGCCGGATGACACGGACCCTTCCACATGGAGGCGCTCGCCCGGCTGCCCCCGCGCCATGTCGGCGCCGAGCGGCAGTTCCGGGGTGTCGGCGGCGTGGAACGGGCCGGGCGGGGTGGTCTCGGTGATTCCCCCGGCTGTCGGGTGGTTGATCGAGTCCACCAGCATGGTGACGCCAAGGACGTCCGACAGCAGGACGTATTCCTGGCGTCCCCCGGTGCAGGCCCTGCCGGCGCGGGCGAGGAAATCGACCGCCGCACCCCATTCCTCGACTGTGGGTCGGACATCCCGCACGAAGCCGTGCAGGTGGCGCACCAGGCTGGTCATGATGGCCTTCAGGCGCGGATCGCCGGTGCCGGCGAAGCGGTCGATCACCTCCCGCGTGAGGGAGTTCCCATCGAGATCCGTCATGAAATCCGGCATGGCGGCCGTCACCCGGGAATCATGACGCCGAGATAGGGCGCCGTCGGCTTCTCGGACGGGCCGGCAAGGTCCGGCACCTTGTGCCGTACGGGCCTGAGGTTCCTGAGATAGGTCGCCAGGGCCTGGGCATCGGCGTCGGTGAGCTTGCCGTAGCTGTGATAGGGCATCACCGGGGCCAGGACGCGGCCGTCCGGGCGGACGCCGGTGCGGACGGCCTTGACGACGTCGGCCTCGCTCCAGTTTCCCAGGCCGGTTTCCGGCTCCGGAGTCAGGTTGGGCGGGTAGAAGGTTCCGAGCCCCGGGACCTGGAATCCCACCTCGGAGCCGCCGAGATAGCGCTGCGGATCGGGCTTTCCCAGCAGCGCCCCGGTGGTATGGCAGCCGCCGCAATCCATGATGGCGGCAAGATATTCGCCCCGCTTCACGGCTTCCTCCGCGGCGGTCGGCGAGGTCGTCACGAGGGCCGCGCCGAGCAGCAGCGAGGTGGCGGCGGCGCCGGCGGTCAGAATCGTGCGCATGTTCTCCACATCCCTTGATCGTCTTCGGATGACCGAACCTTAGCGCGCACGGCTTTCCGCCGCCCTTTCCGGATCTTTCCCGAGTTGGCCGGAGTTTTCCCGGATCTCCTACTCGGGCACGCCGGCTTTCCTGAGTCCTTCGATGAACACGTCGCGGTGGGCGAACTTGCCCAGGTTTCGGCGGAGCACGCTCAGGCAGAGGGGTGGACCCACCCTGTTTCGGATCTCGATGAACTCCCGGGCCTCGTCCAGCAGGCCCAGGTGGCCGCAGCAGCTGATCAGGGTGTTGTAGTGCCCGGAATATTCCGCGAAGGAGGAGACCGAGGCCCGCAGGAAGGGCAGCGCCTCTTCGAAATGCTGCGCCCCCAGGAGCGCCAGGCCATGGATCGCCGTGTACAGCCCGGAGAAGCCGTCGAGCGGGCTCATGCGCAGCGCACGGCCGGTCTCGGCGATCGCCTCGTCGAAATGGCCCGCCCTCAGGAGCGCCCACCCCAGGGCCGTGCGGCCGAGCGCGAAGCTCGGGTGGAGGCCGAGCGCTGTCCGGAGCTCCCCCAGGGCCCGCTCGTGCTGGCCCGCCGTGCTGAGGCACAGCCCCGAGACCATCCGGGCCCACGGATCGCTGGGGTCGAGGGAAAGCGCATCCTGGGCATGCCCGGCCGCCTGACGGTAGCCCTCGCGTGCGTCGGGAAACCAGTAGCAGAGCGCCGCCCACCACAGCGCCCAGCTCAGCAGCGCGTGGGCGCGGGCATAGCCCGGCTCGATCGCGATGGCATGGCGCAGCAGGGCCTGGGCGTCCTCGTTCTGCCGGCGCCCCACCCGGTTGATCAGGCCCATGGCCCGCACGACCAGCCCCCAGGCGTCGATGCTTTCCGGCGGCCTGCTGGAGACCCGGAACCCCTCCTCGGCGTAGAGGTGGGGCTCCACCGCGGCGACCACGCGCTCCGTGATGTCGTCCTGGACCGCGAAGATGTCCTGGAGGTCGCGGTCGTACCGCTCCGCCCAGATGTGCTTTCCCGTCTCGGCGTCGACCAGCTGGCCGGTGATGCGGATGCGCGGGCCCGCCGTCCTGACGCTCCCCTCCAGGACGTAGCGCACCCCGAGGTCCCGGGCGACCTGCCGGACGTCGGCCGGCCTGCCCTTGTAGACGAAGGAGGAGTTGCGGGAGATGACGAACAGCCAGCGCAGGCGCGCCAGCGCCGTGATGATGTCCTCGGTGATGCCGTCGGCGAGATATTCCTGCTCGGGATCGCAGCTCATGTTGGCGAAGGGCAGGACCGCGATGGAAGGCTTGCCGTGGATCGTCGCCTCGCCGGGACCCGCGGCCGGTGCCGCGTCCCTGGCCGGCGGCTCGTCCCGATCGGGGCCGCCCGTTCGGCGAAACGACAGTTTCGTGTGGTTTTCGACGATGGAGAGCGTCTTGTCGGAGAACAAACCTATCAGCAGCTTGTCGACCGTGGATTTTCCCAGCCTCGTCTTGAAGGCGAACTGCTCTCGCGACAGCCTTTCACGGGCAAGATAGTCCCTGATCGTCGCTGCGATACGCTTCTTGTCTTCCAAACCCCGCCCTCCGTCGTCCGCAGAGGTCGCCCCTTCCGGAAAGATGCGGGCCATTATCCGGAAAATCCAGGCATATTCCGGATAAACCCGCGGAAACGAAACAAGCGTACAAGGAGGCTGTCCCTGGCCCCGGGAGCGGCAGACCGGCTCCGCAGGGGAAGCCGGGATTTCGCCCGCCGCACCGTGACGCTCTTGGACATGGAGGAGGAGAGGATGGCAAGCCTGATCGAAGCCGCCGGCCCGGAAACTTTTCCCGGCCGGCCGATGACTGCCGAGCCGGAGCCGCCCTCGCCGGCTCCACTGATGGCTCTCTCCACCGGCTTCTGGGGCTTCAAGACCCTGGCCGCAGCCCATGAGCTGGATCTCTTCACCCGGCTGGCCGGCGGGGCGAGCACGACATGCCTGGAACTCGCCGAGGCGCTCGGGATATGTCACCGTCCGGCGGAAATGCTGCTGACCGGGTGCGCGGCCCTCAGCCTCCTGGAGAAGCGCGGCGGCCGATACCGTAACGCCCCGATCAGCGAGGCCTATCTCGTGCGCGGCAAGCCCGATTATTTCGGCGGCTGGATCGAGATGGCCGACAAGCGGCTTTATGCCGGCTGGGGCAAGCTCGCCGAGGCGATCCGCACGAACCGGCCGACGACGTGGGATCCGGCCGTGCAGGCCTCGATCTTCGACGCCGAGGACCCGACGATGCTGGCCCTCTTCTGGGAGGCGATGCACGCGCTCTCGACCATGACCGCGCGCCGGCTCGGGGAGGCGTTGGACCTCGGCCGCTTCCGGCATCTCCTGGATATCGGCGGCGGGTCCGGCGCCTACGACATCGAGCTCTGCCGGCGCTATCCCCATCTTCGGGCGACCGTGTTCGACCTGCCCCACGTGACCGCGATCGCCGCCGGGAAGATCGCGCTGGCCGGGCTGGGCGGGAGGATCGGGACGGTTCCGGGCGATTTCTTCGGCACGGCTCCGTTCCCCGGCGGCCACGACGTCCACCTGCTCTCGATGATCCTGCACGACTGGAGCGAGGAGAAGGACCGGGCGCTGCTGCGCCGGTCCTTCGAGGCGCTGCCGAGCGGCGGCCTGGCCGTGATCAGCGAGCTTCTGGTCAACGACGACAAGACCGGCCCGGCCCCGGCCGCGCTGATGAGCCTGAACATGCTGATCGAGACGGAAGGGCGGAACTACACGCCGTCCGAATACGCGGGGTGGATGGAGGATGCCGGTTTTCGCGACGTAGAGACCGTCTGGTTCGACGCGCCGGGTGCCAACGGCGCGGTCGTCGGCCGCAAGCCCTAGACCGGCGCGGGCCGGGCGGGCCATCGAACGAAGGAGGATGCGATGAGGCTGGGGATCCAAAGCACGCTGCTGTACGCCAACGTCGCCCTGATGGCCTGCTCGCTGTCGGCCGTCTCGGCGGTGGTGCTCCTCCGTCATCTCGCCGTCGTCCGGACCGTCGCGGATCGTGAGATCGAGCAGGTCGCCAACGACGTGGAACACCGGGTTTCCCGGTTCCTGGAGAACGGCCCCGCCGTCCTGAACAGGGTCAAGTACTTCGTCGAACACCAGGATGCGGTGCCGGGCGACATCGGGCGCGTGACGGACTACCTGGCGTCGGAGGCCCGGGCGAGCCCGACGTTGACCTGGGTGAGCGTCAGCAGCGCCGGAACGGGGGAGTTCCTGGGCGTGACCCGGCGTGACGGCACGTTCGTCCTCAACCGGTCCGACCCGACGGTCGACGGCGGGATCGCCCGTGAATGGGAATTGCGCCCCGACGGGACGCGGGTCCCCTTGGAGACCGGACCGGGAGTGCCGTACGACCCCCGCGGCAAGGCGTGGTTCGCCCTCGGTATCGACGCGGACGAGCCGCGCTGGACGGATGCCTACGAGTTCGCCGAGGGCAGGCCGGGCATCTCGGCGGTGGTCGGC
Organism: Skermanella rosea; assembly: GCF_016806835.2. Taxonomy (NCBI): domain Bacteria; kingdom Pseudomonadati; phylum Pseudomonadota; class Alphaproteobacteria; order Rhodospirillales; family Azospirillaceae; genus Skermanella; species Skermanella rosea. Next base: position 384,463 of record NZ_CP086113.1, read on the forward strand.
CTGAGGCATCCCGGGACGGGCAGGGCGGCGGGCGTCGCGACGGCGGATTTCCATCTCAGCGGGATCGAGAGTTTCCTGGCCGACCTGCGGGTCGGGACCGGCGGGCGCGCCGTGATCTTGGCACCCGGGTCCGCCGCCGGGTCCCCGGAGGAGTCCCTCGTTCTCGGCGCCGGGTCCGGTTTTCCGGAAGAGCTGCGCGCGGCGCTTACGGCCGTCGCCGGGCAGGGCGCGGGGGAGGCAGACCCGCCCCGGCAATCCGCGGACCGTTCCGGCGGCCGGTTCCGTGCCACGGCCGGCGGGGTCATCGTCGACGGCCGAACCCTCGCCGTCGGCGGCGGACTGCACTGGCAACTCCTGGTCATGCTGCCGCTCGCCGACGTCGAAGCCCCGATGTGGTCCGTCACGGCGGCGGTCCTGGTGACCGCCTGCCTCTTCCTGGCGGTCGGCATCGTCGCCGCGACCGTGATCGCCTGCGCCATCTCCAGGCCGATCCGCCTGATGAGCCGGGATCTCGCGGCGATCGGCGACCTGCACTTCGCGCGCACCAGGCCGGTCCGCTCCTCGATCCGCGAGATCGACGCCATGGCGTGCTCGCTGGTGCGCATGAAGGCCGCCCTGCGGTCCTTCTCGACCTACGTGCCGGTCGACGTCGTCCGGCGCGTCCTGACGAGCGGCCAAGCGGCCGAGCCCGGCGGCGAACTGCGCGTGCTGACCGTCCTGGTCTCGGACCTGGCCGGCTTCACCGGGATCGCGGAAGGCATGCCGCCGGGGAAGCTGGTGGGATACCTGGGCAGGTATTTCGGCATCCTGGAGCGGGCCGTCCACGATGCCGGCGGCATCGTGGACAAGTTCGTGGGGGACGGCATGCTGGCCTTCTTCGATGCCCCGGCCCGCGTCGGCGGTCACGCCGCCCAGGCGTGCGAGGCGGCGCTCGACGCGCAGCGTTCCCTCGGGCGGCTTGCCAAGGTGGCCGGCGATGCGCCGCCCCACACGCGCATCGGCTTGGCCGCCGGGGAAGTCCTGGTCGGCAATATCGGGACGGCGCAGCGCCTGTCCTATACGGTGATCGGGGACGCGGTGAACCTGGCGTCCCGGCTGGAGATGCTGAACAAGGCCTACGGGACCGCCATCCTGGCGTCGGGCGAGGTTCGGCGGGTCGCCGGCAGCGGCTTCGAATGGCGCCACCTCGACCGGGTGACGGTTCCAGGACGGTCCGAACCTGTGGAACTGTACGAGTTGCTGGGCCGAAAAGGGGAAGTCGCCGCCACGGCGCTCTTGGTCCGGGATCTCCACGAGGCGGCGTTGGGGGATCTGGTGGCCGGCCGGTTCGACGAGGCCGCGCGGGGCTTCCGCGCCCTCCTCGGCAAGGCGCCCGACGACCGCCCGGCCCGCTACCTGCTGGAACACACCGTGCGGATGGGGGCGGAACTTGCCGTTTCGGGACCGTCACGGGACTGGCGGGGCGTACATGTCCACCGGTCTAAGATGTGAGCGGGACGGCGCCGTCGAAGCGTAAACGGGAGTGACGGGCCTTTTCAGCTTCTCAGGTCCTGGCAGCCTTGCCACGATGCGGCAGTTCCGATCAATCGGCCACCTTGCTCATATCCGGTTTCTCCCTGCCACCCGGACCAGTCCAGTTCACGGCCGCCGATCATCCACCACGCCTGGCCGGCATTGGACACGATCCAGATGTTGCCCTCCCAATCGTTGTCGAAGGTGGCGGGATCGGGCGTGTCGTGGTCGGCGACGAAACCGCTGTGCCCGTCGGGTCCGTGATGGATGATGCGATTGTTGTGGATACGGTTGCGGTCGGTCAGGTAAGGCCCTTGACGATCGCTCACCCGCTCCTGATAGATCAGGCCGATTCCGTTGCCGCCGTCCCGGTCTGTCTCTATGCAGTTTCCGGTGACCTCCACGCCGGAACTGTTTTGCACGAGGATCTGGCTTCCCCAGAGCCACGTGAAATCAGCGCTGCCATTGCCGGCCACGACGTTGTCAGCGACTACGGCATCGTAGGAGATCTCGTATTGGATTCCGATGGACTCATTGTTCCGGACGGTATTGTTCCGGATTATCGTCCCCTTCATGTCGATGTCGCCCCAAAGGCCAGGCCCGGCGTTGTGATGCACGTCGTTACCGTCGATGACGACTCCGTAGGACTTGACGATCTTCAGTCCGCCCGCTTCCCAGGCGGGGTCAAATCCGGCGAAATTGTTGCGGGCGATCTCGACCCCCTCGATCCGGGCCCCGTGTGCGGCGGCGCCGTTGATGCCGGACTGGCCGTTGTCGATCGCGGCGCCACCGACGATCACGGATCCGGTATTCAAGACGATGCCCACGCCGTGGTTCCATCGGACGACCGTGTCGCGAATGGTCCAACGACGCCCGTCATGGCCGTGGATCGCTCCGAACTGGGCCATGGAAGCGTAACGCTCCACTACCAAGCCTTCTATGACGATATCTTCGGCATGTCCGTGGAAGGCTGCCGGCTGGGTCGACATCTCGACCTGGAATGGCGCCGGATCGATCGAGAGGTAGGCTGTCCGCGCGACGGGATCGAGATACCAAGTGCCGGCGGTGACCTCCGCCAGGTTCGCCACGCGTCTGTAGACGACGTCGCCGACGAAAATGTCTTCCCGCCAAGTGCAGAGATCGCCGTCGTCGAGGCATCTGCCCGCCCTCGGCAGTGGCTCCGGCAGGCCTTCGTGGCGCCAGTAGCGTCCGGTCCGCGTCCACTCCGACAGAACTGTCGCGCCGTTGAGAACGGCTCCCGGTTCCCCGAGGAATTCCTGCCGATCCTTCGCCTTGATCATTTGTCCACGATACAATCCCGGCGAGAGACGGAACACCGTGCCCTCGGGGTGCGCCTCAACGGCGGCCTGGAGGTCGTCCTGCTGACTCAATCTCACCTCGGCAGCAGCGGCGTTCCGCCGGCTCTCGCAGGCCGGAAGCAAGGAGAGAATCCAGAAGGCAGTCAAGAGGGACAAGGGGATGCGTCGTATCACGGGGGCAACTCTCGAATTGACCATAGCCAAGACTGTCGCTCCCAAGCACTGGCCGCCCGCGGACCATCCGCGCTTAGGCTACGCTGCCCAAAATCGGAAATGAACATTTTGATATCATCCTGAGGCAACTGAAAGACAAAGTTTAAGCGCAAAAAAGTATAAGCAAAACCCAAAATTAGCACTCCACCAACACCATCAAAAGGGCTAGATCCTGGACGCGCAGACGTGCCTGCGCTGAATTATCATTAACTTTTAAGAAAGGCGCCTTCATCCGATCAGATGGCCCTAACGGGCCACGGGCCCCGTACTGACCGGGATGGCTGGTGAGATTACCTATGGCGACAACTTCCGCATTCTATGTTGCGACGAACGGCAATGACTCCTGGTCCGGCCGCTTTGCCCAACCTCTCGCGGACGGGTCCGACGGACCTTTCGCTACCCTGGGCCGAGCCCGTGACGGCATGCGTTCGGATTCTGCGACCAACACCACCTATGTGCGCGAGGGAACCTACTCCCAGAAGACCCCTCTGGTTCTGACCGCGGTGGACTCCGGCCATACGTTCCAGGCATACGGCACCGAGAAGCCGATCGTCCGCGGCGGTACGGGAGTGACGAAACTGGTCGATATCCAGGAGACCAGGGACATCACGATCAAGGGAATCACGTTCCGGGATACCGTCACCTATGACAACAACGATGTATCGGCCGCCATCGTCGTCGACGAAAGCAGCGGGATCAAGTTGATCCAGAATACCTTTCTGGATGTCGGCCGGGCCGTGATGCTCGATGGCGATAGTCACCATAACACCATCGACGGCAACAGGGTGTCCCGTGCTGCCTCGACCGGTATCGATCTCACGCCGGAAAGTCACGAGAACACCGTCATCAACAATCACCTTTCGGATATCGGACTTCTCATCCACGAAGGCGGAGCGATCAACCTGCTCGAAACCTGGGGAAATCGCGTTGCGCACAATCTGATCGAGAGGACATCCCATGCCGGCATCGGTGATTGGGGCGGAGACAGCAGCGTCAAGTCCGGCGGAAATACCATCGAGTATAACGAGATCCGCGACACCAACCGCAATATGGACGACACGGGAGCTATCTATACGTACAGTGGCGAGGATTGGAACCATCTGGGAAATACGATCCGCTACAACGAGATCTACAATACCGGAGGCGTGAGCCCCGGCACTGCCGGCAGGGCCTGGTCCTTCGGCATCTATCTGGATGAATATCACAGCGGCAACACCGTCACGGGCAACTTCGTATCAGGTTCGGGGGCCGGCGGCCTCTATATCCATGGCGGTTCGAACAATACCGCAACGAACAATATCTTCCTGGGCGCCGATCACCATCACCAAGTCCTGCTCCAGGAAGTGGAACTCCGCCCGATGCAGAATCTCAAGATCTCGGGGAATATCATCCAGGTGCCAGCGGACGGCGGCCAACCGCTCGATCTGGATACCGCCGTCACCCCGCCGTCCTCGATCACGAACAATCTCTATTGGAACCCTGAGGGCAAGGTTATCGAGATAGCCGACCGTTCCTGGTCCCAGTGGCAGGCTGTCGGCGGTGACGTCGGCTCCCTGATCGGCAATCCCGATTTCGTCGCCTCCTCGTCCGGGAACTACACCCTCGCCTCCGGCTCTGCCGCATTGTCGCTGGGCTTCGTCAATCTTCCGTTCTCCCGAATGGGTGTGCTCGCCGCAACGGGCAGCGCGGATGAATCTCCGGACCCCGTGGCGCCCGTGCAATCTTTTCCGACCTATACTTCCGGTCAGTGGGTGACGACCCCGGCATCGACCGCGACCTATCTCGGCACTCCCTCCTCCGGAACGCTGTATGGTTCCTCCGGCAACGACCGGATCGGTGGCAGCGGCGGCGAAGACCGGCTGGTCGGTCGTTCCGGCCATGACACCTATATCGTGAACAGCAGCGGCGACCGGGTGGTCGAGTTGGCCGGGCAGGGCAACGATCAGGTGCTGCTCCGAAGCTCCACCTTCACGCTGCCCGCCCATGTCGAGAACCTGAAAAGCGACTCGTCCGTCGCCAAGCGACTCACTGGCAACTCTCTCGACAACACCATCGTGGGCGGCTCGGGCGCCGACACGATCAACGGAGCCGGGGGGGCCGACAAGATGACGGGCGGCGCCGGAAACGACGTGTTCATCCTGACCAAGGGCAGCATTTCCGGAGACCTGATCACGGATTTCGCTGGCAACGGCACTGGAGCGGGAGATGTCCTGAAGTTCTCCGGGTTCGGTTCCGGCGCTGCCTTGACCCATTCCGGAGACATCTGGAAAATCGACCATGACGGCGGTTCCGAGGTGTTCAAGCTGGTCGGCGTGACCGCGCTGGCGGCGGGAGATTACGTATTCTCCTGAGCCTGAGTGGTCGGGGAGGAGCGCAGCTCCCCGGGCGTACGCGATTCTCCCTGCAGCCCGATCCATTCCTCTGCCCGTTCCTGCGCGGAAGCTGGCACCCTGCGGGATTTTCCCGCTTCATATGCCTCCCGGATGACCAGCATGGTCATCCGGAAATCGGAAACCCGGCCGGTCGATGCTGTAGGCATCGATCGGATGGTTGATGCCGGAGCCATCGTAACGGTTTCGGTATCACAGGTCCTTTTTCAAGGACGCCGGCGTGTCGACCGGCCGGGTGGTCGACACGCCGGCGGATCGGCGGCCCTGGACCGCCGGCTCCGTCACGCTGCCGGTCGGCAATCCGGCCTGAAGCCCGGCAAGCAGTTTCAGTAGCCGGAGCTTTCCGGACCACGGGGGAGCGGCGGTTTCTCCGGAGGTCGGACGGGCACCGCTTCCGGTTGCTTGACGGCGTTGCGCGACGGACCGTAGATAGCTGCCCGGTGATCCGCCGAGCCATGTCCGACCGCCGGCGCGGCTCCGGGACCGGAAATGCCGGTTCAAGCTTTCGATCATCGGCTTTTCCAGCAGGAAATAGGTCCCTGCCGCGAGGATCACGCAGAGGATGATCCCACCAGCCTGGAACAAGCCGCCATATGCGGGCGAGCCTGGGAAAATCGTGATGGCTTTGCCGAGTGCGGACAGGATGAACCAGTGGGACAGATAAAGGCTGTATGAGATATCCCCAAGAATCACGAGGCCAGCGAGAAGGCCGGTAACGGCAGGGACTCCGAACGAAGAGCGTCGCTCGACGAACTTCTCGAGCGCCATGAGGATGCCCAGAAAGGCGAAGCAGAAGAAGCCAACGGTCACGACGCGGTAATATTCTTGCCAAACGCCCCATTCCTCCGCCCAGCTCGCTGAGACGTACCTGACCGCCAGGCAGCCAGCCATGACAGCGACAAGGACGGGGAGCGATCCCGCTGACATCACCCGGTTCCTGAAATTGTATAGGATCATGCCCAGCCAGAACTCCGCCAGCATCGGGGACGTGACGTGGAAATCCCAGATCTTCGTACCGGATGCCTCGCCCACGAGTCTCAGGACTATACCCGAGAAGAAGAAACACAGCACGACGGTGGGGGCGGCTCCGGGCCTTCCGATGGCAAGCATGGACGCAACCATAAGATAGAACAGGGCTTCATGTTCCAGCGTCCATCCGACCGAGAGCAACGGATATTCAAGCTGTGGGAACAGCAGAAGCGATTTGATGATGTTGGTCGGGGAGTAAGAGAACGAGCCCAAGTTCCAGGCCGGGTTCAAGAGAAAAGCAAGGACGACGGCAGCGGAGAAAATCCAATAGATGGGGTAGATCCTTATGAATCGCCTCAACAGGAAGTTGCCCGGCCCCAATCCGGGTGACGTGACCACCGATGCCATGACGAACCCGCTGATCAGGAAAAACAGGTCCACGCCGATACCTTCTGGTATCAGGTCCGGGAACGGCCTTGCATACTGGTAGTCAGGAACATGCTTGACGACCAGGAATGAATGGACATAGACGACTTCGAGAGCCGCAATGCCTCTCGCCACCTGGATCGACAGGAATCTGCCTTCCGTCGGCCTCATGGCGCCGATGCTCCATGGCTGATAACATCGTTCCGCCCGGCTGGGCGCGTTGCTGCACAGTCCAAGCCGGAAACGGTAATCTTCGTGCCCAAGCGCTCCGGAAGGACGGCCGGTAGGGGCAGCGGAGCGGGCGAACTCATGGCGTGTCGAGGTCGCGCGGGCAGGTTCATCCCGCGCCCTCGCACGACAACGTGACGAAGATGGTGTGGATCATGATCAGGGCATCGAGACGGGGTGAGCTTTCCCGGGTGTATCTCAAATCCCAGCCGATCCGTTCTTCCATCGCCTGCAGGGTTTCGGTCTGGCCGCGGCACCTGTTGATCTGCGCTAGACCGGTTATGCCGGGCTTGACGAGGAAGCGCCTGTCGTAGTGATTGACCAGGGTACCGTATTTGGCATCCAGCCATACCGGATGGGGACGAGGCCCGACGAAGGACATATCACCCCGGAAAACGTTCAGGAGTTGTGGCAGCTCGTCCATGCTGGTCGTGCGCAAGAAGCTGCCGACGCGGGTTATCCTGCCGTCTCCTTTCCGGGCCTGCTCCTCGATCTCCTTGCCATGACGCATCGTCCTGAATTTCAGGATCATGAATGTTCTGCCGTGCAGGCCCGTACGCTCCTGCCGGAAGAGAATCGGTCCGCTTGATTCCCACCTGATCGCCATCGCGATGATCATCAGCATCGGCGCAAGCGCAAGCAGCAGAACGAAAGCCAGGATGATGTCGATCATGCGCTTGGCGATGCTGGAACTCCACTGGTTCCGGGACCGGTGCCCCCGGCGGGCGGACGTCGGGGATGGTGCGAGATCGACGGCGCTCGCGAGAAGAACCCTTTCCGTGGGATCGTGCATTTCAGCCTCCCTGACCATCGTTGACAGGGTTGTCATCGTCCTGCCGGCGGACCTGACGGCAGACTCCGGGCAGCGACAGCCGACGGCTGCTGCCCGCGACCGGAGGTCGGCGGACTGTCGTCATCCATGTCTTTGTCCTGAAGCTGGAAGTACCTGCGGCCGAGCAGGAACTCTCCGGCGATCAGCAGCAGGAACCGTGGGTTGTTCCTCAGGTAGCGCCGCCATAGGCGGCGCGGTTCCGTGGCGAGGCGATAGAGCCATTCCAGGGCCAGTATCTGCAGGATCCGGGGTGCTTGGCTCTTGAGTCCGGCATTGAAGTCGAACGCAGCCCCGACGCCGATCAGGATCGGAGCGTCGAGACGGTCACACATCCGCGCCATCCAGTATTCCTGCTTGGGAGTGCTGAGCCCGATCCAGACGATGTCGGCCCGCGACGCGTTGATCGCCGCGGCCGTCTCCTCCTCTTCGTGCTCGCTGAGCGGGCGGAACGGCGGCGTCATCGTCCCGGCGACGGCGATCCCAGGAAAGCGCCGGGAGAGGCGATCGCGGAGGCGATCCGCGACCCCCTCGCCGCCGCCGTAGAAGTAGTGCCGGATCGTGCCGTCCCGGGTAGCCTCCATCAGGGCCAGCATCAGGTCCGGGCCATAGACTCGGCTGACTTGGTGGCGACGGACTCGACCGTAATAGACAAGCGGCATGCCATCCGGCGTCACCATGCGGGCTCCCCTCAACACTCTGCGGAATTCGGGAGAGTCCCGGGCTTCCATGACACCATGGACGCCGGTTATGGTGACGTAGCCGCTGCGGCGGTCCGCCACCCACGCCAATATGGTCTGCGTCGCGGTGGGCAGATCGATCGCGGATACGTTGACGCCGAGTATGGAGAACCAGGGCATCTCGGCAGGCATTTGCAAACAGCTGTCGCTCATCGCGGCCTCCGGTGGGAGCAGGGTTTTTCGGGGCCGGGGTCGCACCTTGGCGAGTCAGGCGGCAACCTCGACCTGACGGATCTCGTCGTAAATCCACCGGTAGGTCTTCTCGAGGCCGGTCCGGAGATCAATGGAGGGTGCCCAATCGAGCACCTCCCGGATCCGCGTGTTGTCGCTGTTGCGTCCTCTCACCCCCTTGGGCGCGTCGAGACGATAATGCCGCCGCAGCTTGATGCCCGCGATCTGTTCGGCGATGTCGACCAGCTGGTTGATCGTCACCAATTCGTCGGAGCCGAGGTTTAACGGATCGCCGCAGTCGGACGCAGCGATCCGGCAGGTCCCATGGACGCAATCGTCGATGAACATGAAGCTCCGGGTCTGCTCGCCGTCGCCCCAGATCTCGATTTCATGGCTTCCGCTCAGCTTGGCTTCGATCACCTTGCGGCAGATCGCCGCCGGCGCCTTCTCCCGCCCGCCAGCGTAGGTCCCGTATGGACCATAGACGTTGTGGTAGCGGGCGACCCGGGTGATCAGCCCGTAATCCTCGGTGAAATGGCGGCAGAGCCGTTCGCTGAACAGCTTTTCCCACCCGTAGCCGTCCTCGGGCATGGCCGGATAGGCATCCTCCTCCTTCAGGGGAACGACTTGGGGGGACAACTGCTTTCCCGCCGCATAGACGCAAGCGGAAGAGGAGAAGAAGTATCGCTCGACTCCCACCTCCCGGGCGGCGAGCAGCATGTGGGTATTGATCAGTACCGAGAGCATGCATGCCGCCTTGTTGTTCTCGATAAAGCCCATCCCCCCCATATCCGCCGCCAGATTGAAGACATGACGGGCTCCCTTGACGGCGATGCCGCAGTGATCGCGGCGTGACACGTCGAGGGTCAGGTTCTCGACGCCCGGCGTGTGGCGATACCATCTCTCGACCGGCTTGATGTCGACGGCACGGATGTTCGGGAAACCCTGCTCCGCAAGATGGGCCACAAGGTTACCGCCGATGAAACCGCCGCCGCCCGTGACGACGATCAGGTCATTGTGGTTCATTGATGCTCTCCAACAGATTGAAGGGGGTCGCGCGAGCGACGCCGGGTCAGGCGGTCGTCTCGAGCACGGGGGCAGGAGCGTCGCTCCGTTGCGCCAGTGTGGATCTGAAATAGGCGATGGTCTTCTGGAGACCTTCGTCGAGCGGGATATGGGGCTGCCAGCCGAGTAGCTTCCCCGCGACCGTGATGTCCGGCTTGCGGCGACATGGGTCGTCAGCCGGCAGTGGATGCCGATCTATCCGCGAACGGGATCCGGTCATCTCGATGATGCGTCGGGCGAGTTCAAAGACAGTGATCTCGGCCGGATTGCCCATATTGACCGGACCCGTGACGCCGGGAGACGCGTCCATCAGACGAACCATCCCGTCGAGCAGGTCGTCGACATAGCAGAAGGATCGCGTCTGGCTTCCGTCGCCGTAGATCGTCAAGGGGACGCCGGCCAAGGCCTGCACTATGAAGTTGGAGATGACGCGGCCATCTCCGGAGGCCATCCGCGGACCATACGTGTTGAAGATGCGGATTACGCGGATCTCCACGCCATGTTGCCGATGATAGTCGAACATCAGCGATTCGGCGCAGCGTTTCCCCTCGTCGTAGCAGGCGCGCAGACCGATCGGGTTGACGTTCCCGGTGTAGTCCTCGGTCTGCGGATGGACTCTCGGGTCCCCGTAGATCTCTGACGTCGAGGCCTGAAGCACTCTCGCACCCACGCGCTTCGCGAGCCCGAGCATGTTCATGGCACCGAGCACGCTGACCTTGGTCGTCTGTATGGGGTCCCGCTGGTAATATGCCGGCGAAGCCGGGCATGCGAGATTGTATATCTGGTCGACTTCCACGTAGAGGGGCAGGCATACGTCGTGCCGGACCAGCTCGAAACGCGGGTGACCCAGGAGGTGGGCGATGTTCTCCTTCCGTCCGGTGAAAAAATTGTCGACACACAGGACTTCATGGCCGAGGCCGAGGAGCTTCTCGCATAAATGCGACCCGAGGAACCCGGCGCCCCCGGTTACCAGTATGCGCTTGGAGGGATCGACGCCAAAGTTGAGATTGCTGTCCATGGAGCACCTCCGGTCTTGTTGAACTTGTCGGCGGCCCGGTAAGGCGCCTGGCGAGAACCGATGTTCAGCGGGGTGCGCCGCAAAGCGCCTCGGGTTCCGATCGGCTATGCGGGGAAGACCCACGGGAACCCGACCCTGCCGGCCGTTATGCGCCGATGCTGGGATCGTCCTGAAGAAGGCCGCTGCGGGCGATCCACAGGGCGGCCTGCACGCGGGTCTGCACTCCCATCTGACGCATCAGGATCCGGAGCTGGGCCATCACGGCATCTTTGGAAATGCCGAGGCAGGAGGCGATGTTCTTCGTGCTCTTGCCGCTCATTATAAGGCTGAGAAGCTGGATGTCGGACGGATCCAGTTCGTGAAAACCACCGGGAGGGCCACCGCTCTGCTCCCGCTGGGCCTGAATACGCTCGACCAGAGTGGCGGGATCCTGGGTGGTCAAATCCTGCGTCGGCCTGCCGATCTGGGCCAGAACTTCCCTCCCGATCACCACCTCGCCGGCAAGGATCGCCTTGAGACTGTAAATGAAGCCGTCTGCAGAACTGTTGGTTGAGAGACAGCCCGCCAGGTTCACCCACCTGATGATGCCGCTATCCTGCTTTGTCAGGTCGTCGGCTAGAAGTACCAGCTTGTTCGATGGACGTTTCAGGCTGTGAACGTCTTCAGGTGCCGGCCGTACTGCGGCGCTGCTTATGAGGATCAGTTCAGGCGAGCAAACCTGTAGTTTGCAAATCGCTTCGGATAACGAGGCTACGTCGAGAACGACGTCGAAGTCGTTGTCGCACAGGAGATGTCGAAGCGACTCCCTGACAAGCCTGGCCGGCTCAACAATGATTGTTTGAATAGATCTTGTCATGGTCCATCCTTTCGATAGGCCAGGTAAGATATTTTTTCGGCTGGGAATCAGCGCATTGAGTCGATCTGAAGAATCAACGAACTGCTTCCGTTGCGCCTAGAGTTTCCCGGTTTCCTGACGTGAAGTTCTTTAGCGTTGGCTGGACGTCGCCGAGCGCAGCATTGTTCGGAAGCAGCATTGTTCGGAATGGGTGCACATCTCCTCTGATTGAGAAAAGGTCAAGAAACAGCAGCTGAACAGGTCACGGCATACTGAAGGATGGGTGCAATGCACCCTGGGGAGTCCGAGCTTGTTATGGATCCCCCAAACAATCACCAAACTCTGAAGCCGGTGGTTCACGGCACAGTTACGCAGAACCGATGCCGTTCCGGTAATGGCAGCCACGACGTGCCGGATTTCTAAGATATTCTTCGATGTCATACTGTGCCGCCTGACTGACGACGCCAGGAAAACGCAACTCCGTTGCTGACCCAATTCTATTGCGCATTTTTGCTGGTGGTGTAACTAGACGGATTTCAGAACGTTGAGTGGAGTGCTTCGCCCTGCCGAAGTTCACTACCAGAAATGCAAGTATTAGTTGCAAAAGGCGCTCCTTGATACTTTCAGGGAGGCAATCCCGACGATATATTGCTTCTTTCTGAAGAACATAGATTTCTCTTGTTCTTTACTCTGGACCAAGTCGCCGTAGATCACTCCAACGCATACCCAAGCTACGGCGCATTAAAGGCGCAAAGCTGTTGGTACGGCAACAATTTATGGATAAAAAATAGTCTAAGCTGGAAATCGACTTTATCGGTAATACTTCGGTGGCGTAATTGGTAAGAAAACTAGCCGAGAAGACGTTTCACCAAAGTAAGCCTCCCCCTCTTTCTGGCCAGGCGCACTGTAGTTCTACCTGTTTTTTGAAAAGCGGATGCGGATTCTCCTAAGCCGTCGCCGGAGCCCGCGCCGACAACGAACGCTGTCAAAATGAAATAACGACATATGCCCTATTTCTTACTGGTAATAAAACAGTCTTTGATCTCGATGTGCCCCCAACGGTGTTAATACAGCTTGCTGTGTCCCCAGATACCTCCTCGTCAAGCTTGACCCGGGGCGGCGAGCGGCAGCAACAATAGGACAGCATCCAGATCAGGCCTCCATCGGAACAGCGGGCAAGGGCCGGCACTTCCCGGTAATGGCCTCCTGAGGATAACGTCGAATATTGGCATGTGCCTTCCGCTTCTCAAGGGACTCAAGATGCAAATAGTCATTCAAGCCGTGAACGGCGGGCGGAGTTATCCGCAGTGACAGTGGCCGAGCTGCAGGGCTGAACCCGCCATTGAAACAGATTGGGTGTTGACAGTGCCAATCATCCGGCATGTCAATGCTTGCTAATGTTCGATTCCCGGAGTCATCCATCGTCGGTGAAAAGTCGGACCACTCTTCAGTCGGGCTTCGGACAGGTATGAACGCGGTTCCGCCGGTTCTCAAGCGCTTGGCCGGCAAACGGCGGGGTCAAAGCGCACCTCTCTCATGCAAGTTCGCTCGACAGGACTGGCCGTGGAGGCGGTGGCCGTGCGGCAGGCAGCCGTCCTGACCGGAAACAATCGAGAAACAGCCGTCTGCGGCACACCAATTATGGGATTCGGCATGGCATCTCTGCTCCCGAACGACATTCTCAGCGACGCGCCTCGCGGCAAGCCTGACGTCCACGTCTATCATGATCGGATGGTTCAGGGTGTGCTCGACCTGTTATGGCGGCGCAAATGGCCGCTGGTCGGCTTCGTCGCGTCCGTCATGATCCTCACGGGCTTCGTGCTGAGTCAGATGCCGCCGGTCTATAACGCCGAAGCAGTCGTCCAGCTGGATACCCGCAAGACCCAGTATGTCGATTTCAATTCCGTTGTATCGAACCTGAACGCCGACGCCTTGGTCGTCCGCAGTGAAACGGACGTCATTCGTTCCCGCGCCATAGCCGCCAGGGTGGTCGATAGGCTGAAGCTCGATGCCCAGCCAGTCGACGATCCGCCGCAAAGCGTCGGCCATGCGTTCCTGTCCATATTCGATCGGATCGTCGCGTGGGCCGTCGCGAGCTGGCAAGCGGGTGAGTTCCAGACCTTCCTCGGCGCTCCTGTCGGCACGTCCGTCCCCATGACACAGGAGACCATCCGGGTCGCCGCAATCGACCGGCTCCTGAACCATGTCGGCGTGACCAATGACGGGCGCTCATACACGATCCGCATCACCTACTCCTCCACCGATCCGAAGGAAGCGGCACAGATCAGCAACGCCTTCGCCGAGGAGTATGTCAGAAGCCAGATCGACAGCAAGTTCGAAACCACCAGGCAGGCGAACGAGTGGCTCGCGGCCAGCCTGGAGAGCGCGCGCCAACGCGTCCAGCGGGCCACTGCGGCCGTGGACAGCTTCAAGGATGAGAACGGCATAGGCGCGAGCTCCGACGGAACTCCGAGCCTTCCCGTCCAGCAGGTCAACGAGATCAACACCCAGATCGCCCAGGCAGAAGCCGCGTGGGCGGTGAGCCAGTCGCGCCTGGTCAGGACGAAGACGCAGATCGACGCCGGCCAGGAGGAAGCTGTGCCGGAAGTGTTGAGTTCTCCCGTCATCCAAAACATGCGGCAGACCGAGATCGCGTTGCGCGGCGACCTTGCCGACCTGAGGGAGCAGTTCGGCGAGCGTCACCCGGAAGTTCGGAAGATCAACGCCAAGATCGCCGACGTCGATCGCCGGATAAGGGCGGAGGTCGGCCATGTGGTGGCCTCGATGCAGGCCGAAGCCGATTCCTTGAAGATCAGGGCGGACATGCTGCGCGACCGGCGCGACCAGCTCCAGCAGGTGGTGGGCATCTCCAACCGCCTGCAGACACGCCTGCGCGAACTGGACGGCGAGGTGGAGGCGAGCCGGACACTGTTCCTGGCGATCGCCGAACGCTATGTCGAAACCTCCGCGCTGCAGAATATAGCCCAAGCCGACGCCCGGATCGTATCGCTGTCGGACCCGCCGCTGCTGCCTTCCGGTCCGAAGGTCTTGATCATCCTGGGGCTGACCGGGGTCATGGCCACCACCGGCGGGGTCGGGCTGCTACTGCTGCACCAGAAATTCGATGTCGGTTTCCGCACTGCCAATCAGGTATCCGGACTGGCCAATGTCCCCTGTCTCGGGATGGTGCCGCTGTTGCCCACCGAAACCATCAAGATGAAGCTGTCCCGCGGCCATCCCGCCAATGTCGGGGAGTCCGCCTTCGCCGAAGCGCTCCGCTCGGTCCGGACCATCCTTCGCCTCCAGTCCATCGAAAGGCCGATGAAGGTCATCGTGGTCACGTCGTCGCTCCCTGAAGAAGGGAAGTCGATATTCACGTTCGGGTTGGGCATGGCTTTTTCGGAAAGCGGCCTACGGACGCTGCTGATCGATGCCGACCTGAGGCGGCCGGCACTCGCGTCGGTGACGGGGGTCGGAGAACAGAACTCCCTGTCGATGGTGCTCGATGGACAAGCCAGTCTCGACCAGGTGGTTCAGCCGGTCGCCAACGGGCGGCTGCACGTCCTGCCGGCCATCGCGGAAGGAATTCGATCCCAGGATCGGCTCGGCTCGGCAGCGATGCGGCGGCTGATCGAGGATGCGCGCGGCCAGTACGATATCGTCCTGATCGACACACCGCCGGTCATGATGGTGGCTGACGCCTTCCTGCTCCTCGCCCACAGCGACAGCGTCATCTACCTGGTCCAATGGGAGCGGACACCGCGGGAAACGGTCCTGGCCGGCTTGCAGCGCATGCGGCAGGCGGGCGTGCGGCTGTCGGGCGCAGTCCTGTCTCAGGTCGATCTCGGTCGCCATGCGAAGTACAAGATCAAAGATGAAGGCTACTACTACCTGAAGAATCGCAAGCACTACTCCAATAGAATTTGACCCTCCCACAAATCTGTGGAGTTATTGATGATGAGTCGCAAAAGAATCATTGTTACAGGCGGCAACGGCTTTGTTGGACGTCCGCTTGTGCGGCGGCTCTATGCCGACCACGACGTCTGTGCAATCGACAGGGTGGAGCGCAGCCGAGTCCGCTTCGGCCCCGATGAGTTGTCCCGGTTTCAATTGGCACATATCGATATCTGCGATGCGGAGGCCCTGGGGGCGGTCATACGCGAGTTCAGGCCCGATGCCATCATCCATCTCGCCGCCATCCACTACATTCCCGAGTGCGAGCAGAACCCGGTCGATACGGTCGCCGTCAACGTCGGCGGGACGGTGAACCTGCTGAAGAACTGTCCGCCCGCCTGCCGAATGGTTTTCGCCAGCAGCGGGGCCGTTTACCGGCCCGATACCGCCGCCCATGACGAGCTGTCCTCGGTGGTGGAGCCGAGCGACATCTATGGCATGACCAAATGGCAGGGCGAGCAGTACACGCGCTATCTGGCGGCCGCTTCCGGATTTCCGGCCGTTGTCGTCCGCTTGTTCAACGTGGTGGGGCCGGGTGAAACAAATCCCCATCTGCTGCCCGAGATCGTCGCCCAGCTCAAAGCCGGGCGGACCTGCGTGCGGCTGGGCAATCTGACGACCAAGCGCGATTACATCCATGTATCGGACGCGGCGGCGGGCTTCGCCGCGGCCGCCGTGCGGGGCGAGATCGCACCGGGAAATGTGGTGACCGTCAATCTCGGAACCTCCGTCGAACATTCGGTCCGGGAGGTTCTGGACAGGCTGCGGATCGTCAGCGGGATCGAGTTCGGGATCGAGCAGGAAAGCGCGCGCATCCGCGCCGTCGACCGCCCGCGGCTGCGGGCCGACAACACCGAGATCCGGCGCCGGTTCGGGTGGGAGCCGCGGTTCGATCTGGATCAGGCGCTTCGGGATCTCTGGCGCGATCCGGACATGTTGGACCACCTGGTTCAGAAGTACGTCGCATGAAGGTCCTAGCGACGATCGTCGTCCCCCCTCATCTGTCGGTGAGCGGAGCGACCCGGGCCGCGGAGCGGCTCTCGGCGGAACTGGCGCGTTACTGCGACATCGACATCGCGAGCATGCAGCGCAGTTCCATGCAGGAAACTATGCCGGTGATGGCCGGCATGGATGTTTCGCGGGTGCCGGTCCGGGTCTCCAATCCCCTCGGCCTGACCGAAGGCATCCTGCCGAACCGCTTCCGCACTCTGTTCTACCTGTCGGACATGCCGCGCCTGATCAGGCACAGCGACTACGATCTCGTCCACATCCACAATCCGATGCCGGCGGTCGAGATGATGCGCGTTGCGCAGGCCTGCGTCTCGTCCGGCATTCCTTATGTCGTCTCGACCCACGGCTTCATTGAGGTCAGCCAGGGCGTCGCCCTCCACAGGCTCGGACCGCTCCAGCGACTGGCCTGGAGCATGCTCGTGTCCTGTCCCCTGCGCGCCGTGATGCGCAATGCCTCCGCCGTCGCCGCCCTGTCGCCAGTGGACATTCCCGCCGTCCGGTCCTTCGGGTTCGCGGGGGACGACATCGCGCTCGTTCCGAACGGCGTCGACCTGCCGTCCGACGATATGACGGGGGACGGGCCGGCCCTCGCCCGGTTCAACATCGTGCCTCGGGCCGCGGATAGTCCGATCTGCGCCTTCTTCCTGGCCAATCACACCCCGAACAAAGGCCTGGGCGTCCTCCTGGAAGCGTTTTCCACGTTGCGTCGCCCCTATCTACTGGTCGTGGGCGGAGAGCGGCGCGACTATGTCGACTATGATCGCTACGAGCGGATGGGGGACGCGGACCATCGCATCCTGTTCACCGGGCGGCTGTCCGAGGCTGAAGTCGCCGCTCTGCACCGGCGCAGCGACCTCTTCGTCTTCCCGACGCTGGCCGACACCTTTCCCCTCACGGTGCTCGAGGCGATGGCGCACGGACGGCCGGTGGTGGCTTCCCGGGTCGGCGGGATCCCGTACCAGATCGACGCGGAGTGCGGCCGGCTTGTCGAGCCCGGCGACGTCGAGTCGCTGATCGCGGCGATCGAAACGCTGGCAGGCGACCGTGACCGCCTGTGGGCCATGGGCCTCGCCGCGCGCCGCCGTGCGTCCGAAAGCTTCAATTGGAGATCGAGCGCCGCGACGGCGGCGGACCTGTACCGGCGGCTCCTGTCCCGTCCGGTCGGCGCGGCGACGCCGGCTCCGGCTCGGTCCTGAGCGGACCCCATCATTCTGGCCGAAAAGGAATTCACTATGGTTGATGCGCCCACCCAGCGCTTGGCGATCATCGGCTGCGGGGCCCTGGTTGCCCATCACCTCGTCCCGTCCCTCAAGCGCATCGGCTGGCTGCCGACCCTGCTGGCGGATCAATCCCGGGAGCGCGTGGATCTGGTTTCCGGACTGTTCGGAAGCCGCGGACGCGAAATGAAGCTGGTATCCGATTGGCGCGAGGCGGCGGACCTGTTCGATGCAGCCATCATAGCGACGCCCCATGCGCTCCATGCCCCGATCGGCGTCGATCTCCTGCGGGCCGGCAAGCATGTCTTCGTGGAAAAGCCGCTCGCGACGACGCTGGCGGACTGCCAGGCCATGATAAAGGCGGCGGAGGACAATCGCGTCCAGCTGGCCGTCGGCTACTTGCGCAGGCATCTCCACGTCTCGAAATGGCTCAAGGCGTTGTTGGAAGCGGGCATCCTGGGCGAACTGCGGAGCGTCACCCTGCGCGAGGGGGGCATCTACAACTGGGCCGTCTCGACCAACTCGTTCTGGCAGCGTTCCCTGGCAGGTGGCGGCGTTCTGATGGATACCGGCTCGCACGCGCTGGACCAGCTGCTCTGGTGGCTAGGCGACGTATCCCTGCGCGAGTACCGCGACGACTCCTACGGCGGCGTCGAGGCGGAATGCACGATGGAACTGGCGCTGCCCGAGGGCGGCGTCGCCAAGGTCGAGCTCAGCCGGACGCGAAACCTGCGGAACACCGTCCAGATCATCGGGACCAACGGCCATGTCGAGGTGGGCCTGCATGCCAACCTGGTTCACGGTGGCTCCCCCGGAGCCTTGTCGTTCGTCCATCACGGCATCGGGCCGGGACGTATGCCGCAGCAGATGTTCGCCGACTTGTTCGACGCCGAGATGCGCGATTTCCGCGAAGCGGCCGAGTTGTCGCGCCGGCCCTGGATCGACGGATCGGAGGCCGCGCGGTCCAACGCCTTGATCGATCAGTGCTACGCCAAGCGCAAACCCTTGTCGCTGCCTTGGGTCGAGGCAGGTGCCGGCGGCACGGAGACGGTCGATAATGGCGTCCAGGCGGGCAACAGCCCCGACGATATAAAGATCGGGCCCGGGAGCAGTGTGCTCGTGACCGGCGGCAGCGGCTTTCTGGGCGGCAGGCTGGTCGAGCGGCTGGCACTCGAGCGCAACTGCAGCATCAAGGTCCTGTTGCGCAACTATGGCCAGGCGGCGCGGATCGCTCGGTTCCCGGTCGAGATGATCGGCGGCGACCTGCTTGACAAGGATGCGCTTGATAAGGCGGTCCGCGGGGTCGACGTGGTGTATCACTGCGCCTACGATCACCGTTCGCCCAAGCAGAACCTGGACGGACTGCAGAATCTCATCGACGCCTGCCTGCGGCATCAGGTGCGCCGTCTCGTCCATGTCAGCACCATATCGGTTTACGAACCCCTGCTCGACGGCGACATCACCGAGGAAACGGTCGAGCCCGCGTCCAAGTGGACTTATGCAGTCACTAAGCGCAGCCTCGAGCGCGCCGTCATGGCTGCCGTCCGGGAACGGGGACTCCCCGGGACGATCATCCAGCCGACGATCGTCTACGGGCCCTATTCCAAGCCCTGGACGATTGCTCCCGTGGAGATGCTGCTCAACGGTACCGTGACGTTGCCGGACGACGAAGGCCTGTGCAATCCCGTCT
This sequence comes from Skermanella rosea, assembly GCF_016806835.2. Classification (NCBI taxonomy): domain Bacteria; kingdom Pseudomonadati; phylum Pseudomonadota; class Alphaproteobacteria; order Rhodospirillales; family Azospirillaceae; genus Skermanella; species Skermanella rosea. Next base: position 404,050 of record NZ_CP086113.1, read on the forward strand.
ATGTCGACGATGTGGTGGATGCCATGTTCCTCGCCGGCGAGCGAAGCGAGGCGATAGGAGAACGCTTTCTCATCTCCGGCCCTGAGGCACCGTCCTGGCGGGAGTTCTTCTCAACCTTCGAGCGGTGGCTGGGCGTCGAGTCGATTCGGTTCAAGCCGGCGTCGCAGATCCGAAAGGAGAACGCCAGTATCCTGCGCGACGTCAAGATGGTCGCCTCGGATCCCAAGAAGATCGTGACGATCCTGGTTCGCTGGCCGCTGGCTCGCCGTCTGCTACAAGCCGGGTTCGATACGATGGGCCAGAAGATGCGCCAGTTGGTGATCAAGTATTATTTCAACGCGTCGCCCAAGTCGAAGAGCGCCGTGTTCCTGCCCGACAACCAGACACTGTCCCTGTATTGCGCGAAATCCCACGTCCGCATCGAGAAGGCGCAACGCTTCCTCGGCTACCAGCCGAGATACGACTTCGCCACCGGAATGGAGATGACGCACAGGTATGTCGACTGGGCCTTCACCGACGCGCGCGCAGCCTGATCTCATGAATCCCCGGCGCCTCCTGCCCTTCGGTTCGATCGGCTTCTGGACCCTCATGGACCAGGGAGTGGTCAGCCTCGGTACCTTCATCGTCAACATCGTTCTGGCCCGCTATCTGGAGCCTGCCGGCTACGGCGTCTTCGTTCTGCTGTACAGCTCCATGTTGATCCTGCAGATGGCGAACTCCGCGCTGATCTTCTATCCCCTTTCGATCCGGGGCGCCGTGGCCCAACCCGACGAAGTTGCCGTCCTGATGGGTGGGGCTTGCCTCCTGACCGCGCTGGCCAGCCTCATCTACTGCCTGCCGCTGGCCGCAGTGCCCCTTTTCCTGGATCGTCCCGATCTGGTCCTGCCGGCGGTGCTCTGCTTTCTCGGCATCCAGTTCCAGGAAGCCTTGCGACGCGGCCTGTTCGCCACCCTGCGACATCGCAGCGCCATCTGGGGCGATCTCGTGAACTATCCGGGGCAGGCCGCTCTTGCGATCACCCTGGCCTTCACCGGCAGCCTGCATATCGATCGGATGCTGTACGGCATGGCCGTTCTGGCCTCGCTGGGCGCCGTGGTGCAGCTGTTCCAGCTTGCTCCGGCCCGACCGGCCCTGGCCGGCTTGCCACCGCTGGCCCGCGATTTCATCCAGACCGGTCACTGGGCGCTCACGGCCAACCTGGTATCGGTCTTCCGATATCAGGCGCTGATCGGGCTGGTGACCGCAGCCGGCGGCGTCGCGGCGGCGGGCATGCTCCAGGCTACCGCCAACCTGGCCAACTTGGCCAACCCTCTGATACTGGGGCTGTGCAACATCATTCCCCAGATGGCGGCCCGCGGTCAGGCCGAGAAAGGGGAAATCGGGGGATGGGCGGCGGTGCGACGCTACATTTTCGCCGGTGCCGGTCCCATGATACTCTTCTACATACTTTTGCTGGCAATGCCGGAAGTCTGGCTGCGGCTGTTCTACGGGGCCAGCTACACCGGGCTGACGGTTCCCCTGCGGATCCTGGCCGTGGCAATGGCCGCCAACTACATGGCGGACATGACATGCTCCTATCTCGTCGGCATCGACAAGGCCAAGCTGTCATTCCTCATCGGAGCCGCGGGAGCGGGGACGACCATGGCGGTGGCCATTCCGCTGATAAACAGCCATGGCATCTCGGGAGCCTGCGCCGCGATGCTCGCATCGGCGATCATCCGGGCAGCCCTCTGCTACCGCGTGGTCAGGAAACTCGGAACAGGTGGGGCGGCATATGCATGATGGATCCGCCATGACAATCCAGGAAAGTGCCTGCGAGCCCGGCGATGCCAAATGTCATCAGCCCGATCGCCTCGACATCCGCCATGTCCTGATCGACGAGGGAGGACACCATCCGATCCAGGCCAACGGCCTGATCCAGTGCATCTACCACTTGGCCGACGAGCAGACCAGGATGGGCGACGAAGTCACCGTCAACGTGCTGTCACCGGGAGGGGACACCACGTTCGAGGACGGCGCCCTCAGGGTCGAGGTGCTTGCCGCGCAGGGAATCAAGGTCGGTGATCGCCTGTTCACGCTCGACAGGTCCGCTCTCGCACAGTTGGTCCGGAATACCGGCAGCCTGACGATCTTCCATATCCACGGTGCCCGTGCACCCGCATTCGTGCATCTCACGCGTTACCTGCGCGCCCGCAAACTGGCCTATGTCGTCACGCTTCACGGCAACTACTCGCATGTTTTCGGTAACGGGGCATGGCCGCTTCGGCCGGTCATCTATCTCTACATCGCTCTGCTCGAAGGAGCGGCGTTGCGGGCAGCGCGCTTCGTCCAGGCCCTCAGCGGGGTGGAACACGCGGTAATCCGGCGGTTGGCCGGGGGCGCCATGATCCGCCAAGTCGGCAACGGCGCCTTTTCGTCGATGAGCGGCCAAGTCCCCGAACGGTTCAGGTCGGCGGCACCCGCAGGACCACCGGTCTTCGGATTCTGCTCCCGTTTCGCCATCCACCACAAAGGCATCGACCTTCTGGTCGACGGCTTCGCGCGATACCTCAGGGGAGGCGGGAAAGGTCGCCTGGAACTGATCGGCACCGGAGATCTGGGAGCGGCGATCCGGTCCCAGCTTGAGACCCCCGAACTTGCCGGACACGTAACCGTCCATGGCCAGAAGATGGGATCGGAGAAGACTGCAATAATGAAGCGTTGGCATTATTTCGTGCTGCCGTCGCGCTTCGAGGGGCTTCCGCTGGCCGGTCTCGAGGCAGCTCTCGCCGGCCTGCCGGTGATCGTGACGCGTGAGACGGGATTGGGTCCCGTGGCAGGTGCCGGCGGCGGGATCCTGATCGACGGACTGACCGCCGAGTCCGTCGAGGCCGCACTCCGGCTGGCGGAGGAGCTTTCCGCCGCCCGCTATGCGGCCGCATCCGACTGCGTCCATCAGTGGGCCCTGGACCATGCCGACTGGTCGGTCATCGCCCGCTCCCTGCGTGCCGGATACCTGCAGCAATGACGACCATTCCGTTCGAGCAGACGGCCAAACCGTCGCGCGATCTCCACGACAGGTACCTGCTTCTCCTTGGCTTCATGCTGGCGGGATACGCGGCGTTCGGCAAGGGCTTCGCCTATATCGGCTACCCGCCCCTGTTTATCGGAGAGGTGGTCCTGCTGTTGGGGCTGGCCGCGCTGGTTCGGAGCGGGGGCCTCATCGTCGCGATCGCGACACCGGCTAGCCTGACCATGCTGGCGTTCATGATCTGGGTCGCCTTCCGCACGATCCCCGGCATCGGCATCTATGGCCTCGAGGCCGTGCGGGATTCAGTCATCGGGCTGTACGGTCTGTTCAGTATCGTCATTGCGGCGCTCGTCATCGAGAGGCCACGGCGCATCCTCATGCTGCTGCGCTGGTTTTCTCGTTTCAGTTTGTTCTATCCCGTGGTCGCCCTGTTTTCGTGCTTGGTGTTCCGTTTCTACGGCAGCGTTCTTCCGGTCTGGCCGGGGTCCGGCGTACAGATCATCTTTCTTCGGGCGGGTGAACTTTCCTGCCACTTGGCGGGCATCACCATCTTCGTCATCCTGGCATTGGGAAAGAGCACCCTGCCGTGGGTGGTGTCGCTCCTTGCCTGCCTGATCGTCGCCGGATCGATGAGCCGGGGCGGAATGCTGGCGTTCCTCGTGCCGGTCTGTCTCGCCGTAGTTCTGACCGGCGCGTTCGCGAGGCTGTGGCAGTTCCTGATAACCGCGATCGTGCTGGTGCTGCTGTCGCTGTCGGCCGAGTTCCTGATCGCGTCCGACGCGATCGACATGCGGGCGATTTCCTCGCAACAGGTGCTGAACAACTTCATCAGCATCTTTTCCTCGACGGGCGACATGACACTGGACGGAACGAAGATCTGGCGTCTCCATTGGTGGGATGCGATCTTGAACTACACCGTTTACGGAGAACACTTCTGGAGCGGTCGCGGGTTCGGCATCAACATCGCGATCGAGGATGGCTACCAGCAGAACGATCCCGAGGGAGGCGCCCCCCTGCGCAGTCCTCACAACGCCCACATGACCGTACTGGCGCGGGCCGGGGTACCCGGGGCGGTGATCTGGGCAGTCATGCTGATCACATGGGGCGCCTCCATGCTGCTGGCTGCGCTGCGGAGCCACCGGGCCGGCGCATTTGCCTGGTCGCGGTTGTTCATCTTCCTGTTCTGCTACTGGCTGGCATTTCTCATCAACGCGACCTTCGACGTGGCGCTGGAGGGACCGATGATCGGTATCTGGTTCTGGACCATCCACGGCCTGGGGGTTGGCGCCATGATGCTGCGGGCGGCTGAGGAGGGTCGATCGGGCTAGTTTCCGGGATGGGATGCCCAGCCTGGATTCGTCAGTCAGCGGGTCTGGATACCGGTGATGCCGGAACCCGGAGGTTGGCGTGTCAGGATTTTTTCTGCCTGTCCGATCATCCGGACAGCGTGTTCCAGGGAGGGTTCACAGATGGCAGCAATGGAGATCGCCGCCTGGCATGAGGCCAGGAAGGTTTCCGGGTCGCCCAATGAAAGGGGAGACGCACACATCGTCGGATTGGTGACTTCCCTGGCCCGAGATCGCGCTTTGTCGATGGCAGCTTCGGCCGCGTCGAGCCGGAGCGTCTGGAACCCCTGGGATGGGGCAACCACCCCGCCGATGGCCAGGAAGCGACCACCGGCGTGACCGTGAGCCTATGCGTGCGGTCTCTGAAAGAGGATCCGACAGACTTTACGTTCATCGATCATGGGTTGGCAATGGCGCGCACTTTCTACTTGGCCTCATTCTTCAACTTTACGTCAATCGTCAGTGGCGCCGGAATCCAATGGCCTGGGAACGATCCGAAGAGGGAAGCGATGGATAATGCTGCTGTGGAAGGCGTCGGCCGCCTTGCGGTAGGAGCATCGCGCGGAGAGGGTGCGGGACCTGGGGATCCTGCAGGTCCTGTCTCGTCTGCCGAGCTTTTCATCGAGATGGCGGGTGCGGGGCGTTTCTCCGACCTGGAGGAGGAATGGACTGCTTTGATCGCGAACAGCAGGGAGCCGAATGTCTTCCTGGATCCGGCAATTGTGAGTTCGCTGGTCGAGGCCCTGGGGACTCCGGCGCGCGTCGTTCTGGCCTGGGCATCCGGCAGTTCCGCCGAACGGGTCCGACTGGTCGGAGTCTGGGTCTTCGTCGTCGGCCGGCCGTCATCCCGGCTGCCGATCCGCGTCCTGGTGTGTCCACTCAACAGGCTGACCTTCCTGGGGACGCCCGTGATTGAGGCCGGCTGCCATCATGCGGTCCTGGCGGCCATGCTCGACGCGATCAGTGCCGATGTTTCGCTGCCCAAGATCCTGTGCCTGAACGATCTGAATGCGGACGGCCCGGTTTTGGCAGCTCTCGGCGAGGTGCTGGCCGCCCGCCGCTCCCCGCCGGTTGTCCTGGAGCGCAGGACCAGGGCCAAGCTGGAGGTGCCGCCGGACGGATCGAATATTCTGGAGGGCTCGCTATCCAGCAGGAAACGTGCGGATATGCGGCGGTATCGGCGGAGGCTGGCTGAGCGGGGCGAACTGGTTCATGTCAGCCTGAGGTGCCCGGACGAGGTCGGCGGTGCCTTCGAGAAGTTCCTCGTGTTGGAGGGCAGGGGGTGGAAAGGAAAGCGCCGCGAGCGCGGCATGGCAATCATCCTGGACGAGCGGCTGACGGCATTCGCACGGTCCATGATCGTCGGCTTGGCGCGAAAAGGCAGGGCGGGCATCGAGGTCTTGCAGCTGAACGGCATGCCGGTCGCGATGAACATCTGGCTGCGGTCGGGCAGCCGTGCGTTCGGCTGGAAAATGGCGTATGACGAGACCTTCAGATCGTTCTCGCCAGGCGCGCTCCTGATGCAGGACGTGACGGCGATCTTCTGCGCCGCTCCCGCGCTCTCCTCCGTCGATTCCTGCAATCGCCGGGAGGTCGGGATTACCGCTGATTTCTGGGCGGGGAGGCATGACGTGACTGATATGCTGCTGGACGCAAGGCCGGGTGGCTCACTCGTTTTTCGACTGCTCGGAGCCGCCGAGTTCCGCTACCGGCAATTCAAGGGACATCTGCGCAAGTGCTCAGGCTTCGGCGCCCGCAATCGATGACCCCGCGCGGCAGGCTTGAGCGAAGCCGGTCGAGGACAGCCCGATCGACTTGGCTGGATCGTCTCGAGTAATGCTTTCGCGCGGCAAGGCGGAGCGCCCGGATCCTGTCATAGCGGCCGTGCCTGTTTCCCGATGCCCGCATGCGACCTTATCTAACGGAGATACCCGGATTCCCAATGGCGAGCTTGCCAGCTTCCTGCTCTGCTACGGAACATCAAATCGGACATGGGTGGATTTTCCGTCAAGGCGGGTTCGACTTGCAGGTTCTCAAGCATGGCGGAGTGCTACGCGTCCAATCAGGCTGCCAGAACCGGCATCAACGGGATCAATTGCGGCATAATAACAAGAAGTCGGAGTTGCTGGTCATGGCGAACGCCTTGGTTCTCGCAAGTGGATTCTTTCTGCAGTATCGCACCCTAAGATGCGCCGCCAAGCTGTTTTCCGCAGTTTATGTCCTAGGAGAAAGACGTGCCAAACCGATGAGGGCATCGATAGCGTGCGACGGCTTCTTCGATAGCGATCATGAATTTTACTTGATCCTGCGCGAAACAGTCGATCAGATCAATTCTCTGTGTCGCACCCTAAAAATAGACATTATCCTCCCAAGTGATGCCAGCACGACGCGCTTTATCTCCCGGTATCGCGATCAGCTGCATGCGGCTGTCTACCCCGTTCCTTCCCCGCAATCGTTCGACACTCTGAACGGAAAGCATAATTTCGCGACCTTGTGCACTATGCTTGGCGTACCGCATCCAAAGACGACGGTGGTCGCCAGAAAGCAGGACCTGGCGCATCTGGGTACGCCGGGATCGATGCAGTTGCCGGCCGTTGTGAAGCCACTCGGCATGTGGGGCAGTTACGGTGTACGGGTGGTCGATTACCATAACAAAGATGATGTTCTCAGGAGTATTCAATACGAGCCGGTCCTGATCCAGGAATTCGTAGAGGGAAAAGAGGTTTCCGCATTCTATCATTGCCGATCTGGAGAAATACTTGCAGGAGTCTGCTACAACATAAGCAATGGTGTTCTGACCTTTACATCCCTGGAGGAAGTCGACCGCAACGCCGGACTCATCGCGGATTACCTGAAGATCGACGGTGTGATCGGGTTCGACGTGATGGTGGGCCGGAACGGGGAGATCAGCTTTCTCGAGTGCAATCCGCGGTTCTGGTACAATATGGATGTAGTGGAAGTCGCCGGTATCAACTTCGTAAGCTTGGGGATCGAGTCGTTGATCAATCCCTCATGCAACTGGGAAATGGTCAGGCAGCGCGCCCGTGATCTTCAAGGGCAGTCCTTTATGAAGCTATCGGCATTGCTGGCATCTATGGCCAAGCCGTGGCTTTGGAGGCGAATCGATCGTCGTATGCTTCGTTATTATGCGCAGGATCTTGTACCCGTCGCTTGGACTGCTCTGTACTCTTTCACCAGTGCGCGCAGCGGATCAGGTTATGCCAACGGGAGCCTGGGTTACCAGCAGGAGTGTCTGCCTCCCATGGCGCGGGAGATCCAAGGCCTTGAGCCAAGCGCTGTGCCCGCGGAACAGGCGCGTTCTGGCCTCACATCGACGGATGCACGGTTTCCGTCCATGTGGGACCGCAAGGTTCCCCATCCCTGACCATTGGCACGGTTTCCAGATGAGCGGCATGGCCATCCGGAAGCTGCGGCGGCATCCTGGATGTCGGCTGTGGCCAGGCTGAGAATCAGCAGGGATCGTCGGTGTTCGTCAAAGGTCTAGATCGGAATGTGGCGCGGCAGCTTGCGGAACCACCGCTAGACCGCCTGCCGGACCGGGGAACGGCGGCAACATGCGCCGGCCGCATCCCATCCAGGCCAGATAGCGGACCGCATCCAAGATCTCCTGAAGATCCGCTCCGATCTTCCGGCGCGGCATGCCGCGCCGGGTAGCAACGGCTCGACATGCGTCCACGCCCCATCACCCAAATCCGCAGCACGATGCCGACGGCCGAACCTCTTCTGACGACTACTGTGCTTTTCGACCGCCCCCGTTAGTCGGATATCACATGACCAGGGCGCCGGCGAGGTCATGTCCTACTCCGTGGCGGCCGGCATCCGTTTCTCGGCGGAAATGGGCATGTCCGGGTGATTGCTCCGTCTCAAGGAGCGGCGGGCCACGCCCCGCCGCTACAGGGCGGCCAGGATCCGGACCCAGGACCGGATTCCCTTGCGGAAGCTCTTCAGGTCGTACTTCTCGTTTGGGCTGTGGATCCGATCGTCGCTGAGGCCGAAACCCACCATCACCACGTCGATCCCGAGCTTGTCCTTGATCAGCGTCGTCACCGGGATCGAGCCGCCCCCGCCCACGAAGGCGGCGTCGCGGCCCCATTCATTTGTCAAGGCGCCCTGCGCCTTCTGGAATGCCGGCGTGCCCGTGTCGAAGGCCACGGCGGTCCCGGACCCGTGCTCCATGAACTCCACCCTGCAATCGGCCGGGACCCGCGCCTTGACGAAATCCCGGAAGGCCGCGCGCACCTTGTGCGGGTCCTGGTCGAACACCAGCCGGAACGAGATCTTGGCCGAGGCCTGCGCCGGGATCACCGTCTTGAAACCGGCGCCCTGATAGCCGCCGCCCATGCCGTTGACTTCGCAGGTCGGCCGCGACCAGACCATTTCGAGAGCCGAGCGTCCCTTTTCCCCCGCCGGCACCGACAGCCCGACCTCGCCCAGGAAGGCTTCCGTGGAAAAATCGAGCCTGGCCCAGCTCTCCTTCAGCGCCTTGGGCAGCTCCGGCACGCCCTCATAGAAGCCGGGGATGGTGACGCGCCCGTCGGCGTCGCGCAGGTCGGCGATGATGCGGGCCAGGATGTGGTTGGGATTCGCGGCGGCCGAGCCGTAAAATCCCGAATGCAGGTCGCGGTCGGCGGCGTGGATGGTGATCTCCTCGCCGCAGAGTCCGCGCAGGCTGGTCGTGATCGCCGGCGTATCCGGGTCCCACATGTTGGTGTCGCAGATCAGCGCCAGATCGGCGCGCAATTCCTCCTTGTTGGCGTCCAGGAACGGCGGCAGGTTCACCCCGCCCGATTCCTCCTCGCCCTCCAGCAGGATCGTGATCGGGATCGGCAGCTTGCCCGTCACCGCCTTCCAGGCGCGGCAGGCCTCGACGAAGGTCATCAGCTGTCCCTTGTCGTCCGCTGCCCCGCGCGCGACGATCATCCGGGAGCCGTCCGCCCGCGTCTCGATCGAGGGCGCGAAGGGATCGCGATCCCACAGTTCCAGCGGATCGACCGGCTGCACGTCGTAGTGACCGTAGAACAGGACCGAGGTCCCCGGCGCCGAGCGATCATGCGCGACGACCATCGGATGGCCGGCCGTGTCCCGCACGCTCGCGTCGAAGCCGATCGAGGCGAGATCGGCCGCGTGCCATTCGGCGCAGGCCCGCGTCTCGGCGGCATAGGCCGGATCGGTCGAGATCGACTTCAGCCGCAGCGTGGCGAACAGGCGGTCCAGCGCCGCGTCGAGATCGGCGTCGGCACGGGCGAGGACTGCATCGAGTTCGGACATTTCCAGGTTTCCTCCCTTGGTTTTCTTGATCTTCCGCAGAGATTCACGCGGAGTCTTCGCCCGGGCCGCGGGCTCAGAACGGCCAGATGATCGGCACCACGAAGATCACGAGGATGAAGCACCAGATCAGCATCGGCAGGCCGAGCTTCCAGTAATCGCCGAACCTGTAGGCGCCCGGCTCCATCACCATCAGGTTCGTCGCCGTCGCCACCGGCGTGAGGAAGGCTCCGGCGCAGGCGACGCACACGCACATCAGCACCGGCTGCGTGGAGATGCCCATCTGCTGGGCCGCGACCACCGAGATCGGAATGATGATGAGGGCGGTGGCGGTATTGGAGATCACCTGCCCAAGGACCGCCGAGAACACGAAGAGGCCGGTCAGCAGCGCATAGGGACCGGCATCCCCGACGATCCCCACGAGAGTTTCGGCGAGCAGGCGCGCGGCACCGGTCTGCTCCATCGCGGTCGAGAGCGGCATCATCGCGCCGACCAGGATCACCGTCGTCCAATTGATCGAGCGATACACCTGCTCCACGCTCAGCACCCCCGAGATCAGGACGATGCCGGCGGCCAGCAGCCCTGCCACGGCGGGCGGCACGAGCCCGGTGGCCAGCAGGAACACCATGAGCGCCAGCGCCGCGAGCACCGTCCCCGCCCCGCGTCCCATCGGCACGGCCTGGCGGCGCATCAGGTCGGGCGAGTTCACCACCAGCACTTCGGCCTGGTCGAGCCGTGTGTCGAGCGCCTTCCAGGTGCCTTGCAGAAGCATCGTGTCGCCGGCCGCCAGGGCGTCGCCCGGCGTCAGGTCGACACCCTGCCGCTGAAGCGCCAGCACGATCAGGTCGCCGCTTTCTGTGACCATTCCGGGAAAGAAGCGCTCCCCGATCAGCGGTGACCGCGGTGGGATCAGCACTTCCGCAAGCCCGGAGTCGCGGTTGAAGAGCTGGTCGGCGATCTCCCCCTCGGGTACGTCTTCTCGGAACGCGAGGTTGAATTCCCGGGCCACCTCCGCCGCCTGGTCGGCCGGCCCGCGCAGGACCAGCAGGTCGCCCTCGCCGATGGTGTCGCGCCGGATCAGATGACCCCGTGCGTCCTTGAACGTCACGAAGGTCAGATCGCCCCGTCTGGCGAGGCCTATCGCCTCGCGCGTCTTTCCGATCAGGGGAGATCCCGCACGCACGTGCAGCTGGTACAGGTCGCCCGACAGGCGATACTGCTCGAACAGGGTGGTCGCGTGCCGGCTGAGGTCGGGCGGCAGGGACCTGCTGGTGCGGCTCGGCAGCAGGCGTTCGCCGAACAGCACCACGATGCCGATGCACCCCAGCACGATCGGCGCGCCGATCAGCGCGAACTCGAAATAGCCGAACCCGCCGCCGCCCGCATCGGCCGAGGCTTCGACCACGAGCACGTTGACCGGGCTGCCGGTCAGCATCAGCAGGGAGCCCCCATGGGCCCCGAAGACCAGAGGCATCAACAGTTGGGACGGCGACCGGCCCAGCCGGATGGCCATGACGACGACGACCGGCAGAAGCGCCGCCACCGCGCCGTTCACGCTGATCAGGGCGCTCAGGATCCCGACGAAGCCCATCATCAGCACGATCAGCCGTATCCGGCTGTCGCCGGCCTGCCTGATCAGGAGCTGCCCGGCCCAGGCCGTCACGCCGGCTACTTCCAGGCCGGCGCTGACGACGAAGAGCGCCGCGATGAAGATGACGGCCGGGTCGCCGAAGCCTGCCAGGCTCTGGTTCAACGTCAGTATGCCCGTCGCCCAGAGCGACAGCGCGGCGCCGACGCAGACACCGATGACCGGCAGACGGTCCCATATGAACAGCACAATGATCGCAGCGATGATGCCGAAAACGATCCAGATCTCGCTCACGGATCCAACCTTCAAGTCTTTTGCGGATGCCGATAATGCCGGTGCGGGCGCGCCAGTCGCCGGGCTGAAGCGTTACCAGATCGTTATTTAGCATAGAAGAAAAATTAAGAAAAGCATCAGTATTGGTTGCAACTGCATACATTTTCGCCCGGACCCTGAGCATGACTATGTATGAGAGACAAAAGATCTTCAGCCCCTGCTTCGCAGATGCACAAGCCCTTGTGAAACTGTTTCAGTGGTTCCGATTATTCTTGAGGATAGTATAACTATTTTCCCGGTATTTGGTCTTTTGGTATTAATACGACGCCGGAGTATCCTTGCAGTCGTTGTTCTGACTATATCCCTTCAAACCTTGTCTGAAGGGAGGGGCGATGGCGGGCCAGATTGGATACCCGACGCCGAGCCGGACGCAGACGGTGGCCAGGAAACCGGGTGCTCTGGACAGGTTTCTCACGACGATCGAGCGCGTTGGAAACAAGGTGCCGCACCCGGGCATCATCTTCTTCATCCTGATCGGCATCGTCATAGTCCTGTCGGCGATATTCGGCCTTCTGGGAACCTCGATCACCTACGAGGTGGCCGACCCGGTTTCGGGCGAGATCGAGACGCGCACGACGGCCGTGCGGAGCCTGCTGTCGGCAGAGGGCCTGCGCTTCATGATCACGTCCCCCGTGGCCAATTTCCTGGGCTTCGGATCGGTCGGCGTGATCATCATCGCCATGGTCGGCGTGGGCGTCGCCGAGGAGTCCGGGCTGATCGCGACGCTGGTGCGCAAGATCGTCCTCATCGCACCCCGCTCGATCTTCACCTTCATCGTCGTGATGCTCGGGGTCGTTTCCTCGATCGCGGCGGACGCGGGCTACCTGGTGCTCGTTCCGCTGGGCGCCGCGGCGTTCCACAGCCTCGGACGGCATCCCCTGGCGGGACTCGCGGCGGCCTTTTCCGGGGTGGCGGCGGTATTCCTCGTCAACGTCTTCGTTACGCCCACCGACGCGCTGCTGGCCGAAATGACCAACGACGCGATACGCCTCGTCGATCCGGCGCGCCAGGTCACCCTCGTCGGCAACCTCTATTTCATGATCGTCTCAAGCCTTCTGATGGCGGTTCTCTGCACGCTCATCACCGAGAAGATCGTCGAACCGCATCTGGGACCCTACACGGGCGGCGTGCCGGTGGAGGCCGCCGAAGGATTGACCCCGGAGCAGTCGCGGGGCCTGCGCAACGCCGGCATAGCGCTCTTGGTGTTCGTGGCGGTGATGGCGCTCCTGACCGCGCCGTCGAACTCGGTGCTGCGAAACCCGCAGACCGGGGCGATCCTGTCGGGCTCGCCGTTCATGGACGGCCTGATCATCCAGATCAGCGCGCTTTTCTTCGCGGTCGGCTTCGCCTACGGCAAGGGAGCCGGCACGATCAACAACCTGACCCAGGCGATCGGCATGATCGTGAAGACCTTCGCGGGGCTCGCGGGGCTGATCTTTCTCCTCCTGGTGATCGCGCAGTTCATCGCCTTCTTCAACTTCACCAACATGGCGATCGTGCTGGCCGCCAACCTCGCCGACATCCTGCAGGACGCTCCGATCAACGGGGTCGGCTACATCATCATTTTCGTGCTGATCATCTTCCTGATCGACGTCCTGATCACCGGGGCCGTCGCGAAGTGGGCGATCTTCGCTCCCGTGTTCATTCCGCTCTTCATGCGACTGGGGGGGGACCCGAACCTTGTCCTGGCGGCCTATCGGGTCGGGGATTCGCCGATGAACGTCATAACCCCGCTGAACGTGTATCTCGGGGTCATGGTCGGCTTCGCCGCGAAGTACCAGAAGGACGCGGGCATCGGCACCATCGTCTCCCTGATGCTGCCATACACCGGGATCCTCGTGGTCGCCTGGACCCTGCTCCTGATCGCCTGGTACGTGCTCGGCATCCCCCTCGGGCCGGCCTGACGAAGGAAAACGTCCGTCTCAACATAGGGAGAAAACTACAGATGTCCGATCTGATCTGCGTCGCCTTCAAGGACAAGGAAACGGCCGACAAAGCCCTCGACGAACTGCGGGAGATGCAGCGGGAATACCTCATCGACCTTGAGGATGCCTGCGTCGCGGTGCGGGAACTGGACGGCAAGGTGCGCCTGAAGCAGGCGGTGAACCTCGTGTCGCTGGGAAGCGCCAAATCGGGGCTTTCCGGCATGCTCTGGGGCTCGCTGGTCGGCCTGCTGTTTCTCAACCCTCTCGCCGGCATGGCGCTGGGAGGCGTCATCGGCGCCGGGACGGGCGCGCTGGCCGGCAGCGTGACCGATTACGGCATCCCGGACGATTACATCCGGAAGATCGCCCAGACCATCGAGCCGGGGACCTCCGCGCTGTTCGTGCTGGTGCGCAGGGTCAATCCCGACAAGGTGCTGCCCGAACTCAGCAAGTACCAGGGCACGGTGCTGCGCACGTCGCTGACGACCGAGCAGGAGAACCGTCTCAAGGAGGCCTTGAACTGCGCCACTGCGCAGGCGACGGCATGAACGGAAACCCGCGGTCGGGCTTCGCCCGACGCGGGTCATTCAGATCGACCAGCGCCTGTCGCCGACGAAGGCGATCGTCAGCCAGCGCTCGCGTTCCGATCCGCCGATCGCCGCCCCGATCTCCTCGCGAATCTCGTCGAGGCGCCGGATGCTGTCGATCCGGAACGATTGCGGCACGATCAGGTGGATCTCGATGAAACGGGAGCGGCCGACCTTGGCGACATAGGTCTCGTAGCCCTCGAAGCCGTATTTCTCCACCGTCGCCTCCGCGACGGCCCTGACGCTGCTGTCCAGGTTGCCCGGCGCGGCGAGGAGGATTTCCGAGATCGCCTGCCTCACCGTCCTCACCGGCACCGGAAGGATGATCAGCGCCAGCAGGGCGAGGATGGCCGGATCGACATAAGGCGCAAGGGCCTCGAAGCGCGTTCCCCGCAACATGGCCGCGGCGATGAAGGCCACCAGCAGGGCCAGGGTGATCGTCCCCGACATCAGCCAGCCCTTGACGTCGAGGGCGACGAACTCCGACCTGATCGCCCGGTTCGCCCGGCGGCCGGCGAAGAACATCGCGAAACACGCGGCCGCGACGACGGCGGCGTAGACGATCGCCCAATCGAAGGAGAGGTCGCGCCCGCCGGCCAGCAGCAGGCCGACCGCGTTCACGAAGGCGTAGAAGGCGAGGAGGATCAGCAGGGCGCCGTTGAGCGCCAGCGCCATCGGTTCGAGATGCCAGAAGCCCAGCTGGAAGCGCTCGCTCTTGTCGCGGGCGATAAGCCGCGTCACCATCAGCGCCAGCGCCGTCATGGAGGCGTCGACGGCCGAGAACATGCCGTCGAAGATGATGGAGAGCGATCCGGACAGGATGCCGAAAAGGACCCCGGCCGCTCCGATGAGGACGGTGACGAGGATCGAGCGGCGTAGGACTTTCTGTTCGGCGTCGGCTGCGGGCATCATTGAACTCCAACTGACTGGTCAGACTGCCTTGCTCCCTGGCGGTTCCCGGCAGTCCCTCAGTATTCCCATTCGTACAGCACGCCGATACTGGCGCCCGAGTTGGTCCCGACATCGGTGCGGAGCCTCAGGTTCCTGGTCAGGGTGATCTCGACCACGGCCCGGCTGCCCGCCTCGCCGACGCGCTGCTCGGCGCCGACATAGACGTCGCGCGAGACGTAGCGGCCGGCAGCGACGCCGGTACCCGACAGGCCTTCGCCCGGCTTGCCGCTCAGCAGCTCGAGCCGGTCGATGCCCAGCGTGCCGCGCACCCTGTCGATGACGCCGGGAGCGCCACCGATGCCGGTGAGACGGCTGATGGAGTGCGCGATCTGGACAGCCTCGATCGCGCTGAGATTGCTGAACGGCTTGTTGAACAGGACGCGCGAGAGGATCTCGTCCTGCGGCAGTTCGGGCGAGGAGGTCAGCGTGATCCTGGGGGCGGACGCGCGTCCCGTGACCACCACCTGCGCCGTGATGTCGGCGGTCCTGGCCTGGGCACTGATGTCCAGCATCGGATCGGCGCTGCCGTCGCCGGTGAAATCGATGTTGGCCCGGGTGAACTCGAACCATGTGGTCAGCAGGTCGAGCGTGCCGCTGACCAGCCTCAGCCCGCCGTCCGGGACCGGCTTCGCCGTCGTGCCGCCGACCGTCGCATCGGACGACAGTTCGATCGCCAATCCGCGGCCGCGCACGAAAATCCGGTTCTCCGCCTTCACGGCCATGTCGAGCCGGAGCCGGAACGGCGACGCCACGGGCCGCTCCGCCGGGGCTGTGCCGCCGGGCCGGTTGATCTCCTCCACCTGGATCTCGACCACGGCGGACGGCATCCGCTCCGGTATCCGGATGTCGGCATGCCGGATCGTGACCGGTCCCTGGAGCAGCGGGGCGTCGAGCGGTCCGGTCAGGGTCAGCACCGTGTCGATCCTCGCCGTGACGAGGTCGGTCTGGACGAGCTGCGCGTCGCTGGCCCGGATGCGCAGGTCGAAGGCCCGTGGGTCGTCCGGATCGACGTTCACCGAGCCGGAGGCCTCGACGGTGCCGCCGCCCGGCGCGCGTCCGTCGAACCGGTCGATGGTCAGGCGACTGCCGTCGCCGCGCAGCCGCAGGGTGATCCCGCTGATCACCGCGCCCGCCGCCCGGTTCTCGTAGCGGCCGCCGGCGATTCTGGCGTCGCCGCCCAGCCGCGGTTCGCCGAGGGAGCCGGCAAGGTAGAGATTGACGTCGAGCCGTCCCTGCGCTTGGTCGCCGGTGTCGGCGAGCAGGTCGTTCAGGATCGCGAGCTCGACATGGCCGCGCAGCGCCCCGCTGACGGGGACGTTCCGCGGCAGGTCCACCGTCAGCGGTTCCCGGCGCAGCACCAGCGGCAAGTCCGCCTGGAACCGCATGTCGACGCCGTCGCGCCGGCGGGTCGCGGCCTTGCCGTCCAGTGCCAGCCGGCCGTTCCGCCACCGGCCGGTGGCGCCGATGTCGATGCCGGTCAATCCCGCGGCCTCGCCGCCCCTCAGGCTCACGTCGGCGGCCCGCAGGTCCAGGTCGGCGCGCGGATCGGCGAGGGTGCCGCCGAAGACGGCCTTGCCGTCCAGACGGCCGGAGAATTCATGATCGGGCGCCACCAGGGAGGCCAGCGCCAGCGGGATCCGGGTCAGGGTGGCGGTGCCGTCCAGAGCGTTGCGGACCAGTCCGCCGTCCAGGGCGACGCGGGCCTCGCGGCTGGCGAGGCGCAGGTTGCGGACCTCGAAGATGTCGGGGCCGATGGCCGCGGTGGCCGGACCGGCCAGCCGGAACGGCTCACCGGCATAGGCGCCGTCCAGCTTGTCGACTCCGAGCCGCCGGAGAGTTCCTTCCCGGGTCAAGCCGCCCGCGAGCCTCAGCCGCACAGGCTGCGCCGGAGCGCCGGCGACGGCAACGCCCGTTCCGTCCAGCCTGCCGTCGAACCGAATCCCGCCCGGCGCGGCGCTGACGTCGGCGTTCAGGTCGAGCCGGCTGGCCGCCAGCACGGGACCCTCCGGACCGGCGACCGACAGGTTCCTTGCCCCGAGGGCGGCGGTCGCGGCCTGCCGGCCCCGAGCATCGTCAAGCCTGACTTCCAGCCGGCCGCTGCCGCCCAGCGTTCGGCCGGCCAGGGCGGAGAAGACGCCGAGATCGCCGATGTCGCCGGCCAGCCGGCCCGTCGCGGTCATGCGGTCGAGCGCCACCCCGATGGCGCCGGTGATCCGGTCGCGCCCGGCGCCCAGCGATATGCCGGTCAGGCCAAGGCGTTGTCCTTCGAGGGCGAAGGCGGTCCTGGCATCGAACGGCTGCCGGCCCACGACGGCGCTGGCGTCCAGGGTGCCGCGCGATGTTCCCGGCGCCAGGGTCGCCCGCACGGAGAGATCGGCGCGCGGCACGGCGCGGCCTGACAGGACCAGATCGCGGCCGGCCAGATCGGCCCGGACTTCCAGCGCGTCGAGCGGCCCGGTCGCGGTGCCGTCCACCACGGACGATCCGGCCACCGCCGTCTCCAGCGGTTCGGCGAGGACGTCGAGGCGGGGCAGGCTGGCGCGCCACCCGGCGTCCAGGGCACCGTCGCGGAGGGCCGCCGACGCCGTGAGCGCCGCATGCCGGCCGTCGATCCTCAGGCTGGACAGGTCGATCGAGCCGTCGGTCCCCACGGTCACGAGGCCGGCCAGATCCACCTCGCGGCCGACCAGGGCGTCGACCGCGGGATGGATCCGGCCGGTGCGCAGGCCGGTGGCGGTGCCGGTCACGTCCGCCCGCACCAGGACCGCGTGATCGCCGCCGGTCAGGTCGGCGGCGAGCACGGCCGCTCCCTCGAGCGGCACCCCGGCGATGCCCGCGAGGTGCTTCAGGTCGGGCATGTCGAGCGTGACCCGGGCGCCGACCGCCTGCCAGTCGCGGACCAGGGCGGTGGCGCTCAGGGTCCCGATCGCGGCGCCGGCCCGAAGGCCGTCGACGCGGATCTCTCCGGTGCCGGGAAGGATCACGGCGCTGCCGGAGATCCTCACCTCCGGGCCGGCCAACCGGGCGATACGCGGGTCCGCGGCGGCGATACCCTCTATGGCGAGATCGGCGGCGACGGTCGGTGCATCGACCGGTCCGGCGGCTTTCCCCGAGAGCCGGACGTGCTCCCAGCCGACCTCGGGAGCGAGGATGCGCAGGGACGAACCGGCATCGGCTTCCAGTGCGTAGTCGAAGTCGAGTTCCGGGGGATCGAACCGGTAGGTGCCGGAAAGCTCCAGCGTTCCGGCCGCCAGCGTCACGCGGGCGCCGGTGAGCGCGATCCTGCGGTCCGGCTCGAGGGCGGCTTCCGCCTGAAAGGCGACGCCGTCACCGATCAGCGCGGCGATCCGCCGGTCGAGCAGCCGGTCGGGCGGTCGGGCCAGGGCGGCGTCACCGCTGATCGTCAAGCCGTAGCCCGCAGCGCCGTCCGCACCCGGAACGCCGCGGATGGCGGCATCGGCGCCGACGCGCGCCATGTCGCCGGCGCTGCCGTCCAGCCGGCCCCGCCAGCCGGACAGGGGACCGGAGCCGCGCAGGACGACAGTGACCGGCGGCAGGCCGGGGATGCCGGCGGCCCGCGCGATCACGCCGCCCTCCGGCTCCTCCACCGTCAGGTCGAGGTCGAGCCGTTCGGCGCCCGGCGCGTGGTCCAGCGCCAGCTTGCCGGAGCCCGGCCTGTCCAGGCGGCCGATCGTGAGGTTCGCCGCGACCCCGGCGCCGCGGCGCTCCAACCGGGCGCTGCCGTCGATCCTCAGGCTGGCCGGCTCGCCGCCGAGCAGGGCGGCGCCCAGGTCGAGCTGCCTCACCGTCAGCTTCTGAAGATCGAGGCCGACCGGCAGGTCGGGAAGCCGGGGCAGGCTGAAGGGTTCGTCGCCGGGTGGGGGCTCCGGCTGGCCGGCGGGCAGACGCTCCAGCGCCATGCGGTTGACGTCGAGGCCGCTGATCCGGACCTCGCGGCGGAACAGGGCGCTCGGCGCCCAGTCCAGCATCGCCCGATCGACGCTGAGCCAGGTTCCCTGGCCGTCGGCGATGGCGAGGTCATGGATGGCGACGTCGAGGCTCCAGCCGATTCCGACGCGGCCGATCGTGACGGTGCGGTCCGGGCCGCTCAGCAGGTGCTGGACTTGGCCGGCGATCCAGCCGGAACCGTTCTCCCCGGATCGCTCCTGGAGGATGACGGCGCCTGCCGCGCCCGCGAGCAGCAATGCCGCAGTCCACCGGCGAACCCGACTTCCCATGGAACTTCGCCTTCTTGCAATGCTTCCGCGCCGGCACTCATTCGGGAGGCGGAGCATCGCGGTTCACCTGGAAGTCCCGCTTGGCCGTCCAGGCATAGCGGATCAACTCGTATTCGAAGGGCGATCCTGTCGAATGATAGCGGAAAGGAACCCGATAACGGGTATCGATCTGCTGGATGCCGTAGGGAGCGTAGTCGTAGGCGGCGGCGTCCAGGATCGAGTCCGGGATGGCGAAAGCGAGCGTCGCCCAGTCCACCGCGGTCCCGACCGCGTCGCGCAGGTTGGACGGGCCGAGGGCGGGCAGCACCAGGTAGGGACCGGTGTCCACGCCCCAGATGCCCAGGGTCTGGCCGAAATCGGCGTCCTGCCGCGGGACGCCCAGTTCGGTGGCGACGTCGAACAGGCCGAACAGCCCGACGGTCGAATTGATCATGAACCGGCCCAGCGTCGGGGTCGCCTTGTCGGGGCTTGCCTGAAGCACCGAGTTGGTGAAGGTGTTGATTTCGCCCAGGTTCTGGAAGAACGACGACACCCTGCGGCGCAGGAAGGGGGGGACGACGAATTTGTAGGCGTCCACCACCGGAATCAGGACGTACCGGTCGAGCTGGGCGTTGAACTTGTAGATGCGGCGGTTGGCGCCCTCCAGCGGATCATGAACGAGCAGGACGTCGCGGGCCCGGTCCGGATCGGCCGAAACCGCGGCCAGGTCCCTTCGGGGAGGCTCGTACCGCCCGGTCCCGCCCGGACCGGCGCATCCGCCGGCCGCGAGCAGGAGGACCAGGGCCAGATGCGCGGCGGGGCGCCGGGGCATGCGGCGCCTCATCGGGAAAAGAAGTCGGCCAAGAACGCGGCGACGGCGCGGTGCTGGAGGTTTCCCATGTGGCCGCCGTTGGGGAAGATCCGGGCGCGCGGGCCGAACACCCGGACGAGTTCGTCCAGGTCGCCCGGTGCCAGGATAACGTCGTCCCGGTTCGTCATCAGCCAGATCCTCTGCTCGCGCGACAGCCACTCCCCGATGGCGGAGAGGCTTGTCCCGTCGAGCAGATCCTGCCGCGTGCGTCCCGGCTCCCGGTCCAGGTAGGTGTCGGCCAGCATGTCGTCGAAATAGTCGAGCAGGCTCGTGCGAAGCGCCACGGCCAGGTATTCCGACAGGGGCGTCGTGGACAGGAACGGGCGGTCCCGGGGGAAGATGTACCCGGCCCCGGTCATCACGTCCGAAGTGAAGACAAGGTTCGCCGCAGACAGCCGGAAGGCCAGGCCGATCGCCGTGGCGAGCTGGTCGTCGGAGGGGCGGAGCCTCCGGTAAGCCTCGATCTTGAGATCCGGATCCTGGAAGTCGAGGGCGTCGGCGCCCGGATATGCCGCCAGCCGGGCGATCGCCCGGTTCAGGAAAGCGTCCAGCCCATAGATCCCGTCGGGCAGCCCGCGCACCAGCATGGCATCGATCTCCTTCACGGATCGGTAGACGCTGAGGGGCGGATTGATCAGGAGGATCCGATCGAACCCGAAGCCCGCCTGACCCAAGTCCAGCTTCTTATCATCCAGCTTCGCGACATAAGCGGCATGCCACCCGCCCAGGCTGTAGCCGGTCAGGTGGTATCGGGAAATCTCGACGGACTCCCGCAGCCGGCCGTCGATCAGGCGCATGAGCGCGTGCAAGTCGGCGGCGTCCGATTCCGGATACCCCGGCAGCCGCGACGCGCTGGCGTTGACGATGAAGTTCGCGTGCGTCGGCGACGGAAGAAGGACGACATGCATTCCGGCCGCATGCAGCACCTGCCCGAGCATCAGCATGTGGCGGGACTGGTCGTCGGCGCCGGTACCCGCGATCACGAAGACCAGCGGCGCCGCGTGGTCCTGAAGGAGGGTCGAATAGCGGAGGCGGTCAGTGTGCCAGAACCCTTCGGGCACCTCCCTGGCTTCGAAGACCTTGAGGTTCCGGCGGACGACCCTGGCGTCCGCCGGGAGTTGGACTTGGAACTCCGCCGGCGTGCCCAGCACCGTCGCGGTCCAGGGGTTGTCGAAGGGATAATCATAAGGCAGGTCGGGGCCCCGATCGGCCTCGCCCGGCGGCGAAGGCCGGGCGCAACCGGCCGCGAGAAGCAGGCAGAGCGCCGCGCACAGGATGCGGGATCGCGAGGTCACCGCCGGACGACGATTTCGGCGTTGGCGAGGCGCTGGAACAGACGCCGGCGGCGATCCGGCGGAAGCCACTCGTACAGGAACATCTCGAGCGGCTTCCAGATCGAGACCCATCCCAGGATGACGAAGCTTTCCTGCACGATCCGCGTGATCGGGCGGGCGGGAAGGTTCTCCGTCACATGCCAGGCGAGCAGGAGGCAGGTGGCGAGCGTCGCGAATCCGATCAGCCCGGCGCGGCGCCCGGCCCTGAACAGCTCCCTGATCCGCTTGGACTCGACGTTCGCGCTGGCGGCGAAATGGCCGGTCATGGCGGCGGCGATGTCGGACGCCGAACGCGCGGGGTCCCCGGGCGCTTGGGCGGCCGGCAGGTGGATGACGACGCGGAGCCGCTGGTTCGCCGGCAGCTCCTTCGCCTTCAGGAGGAGATACTCGTCCGCTTCCGCCGTCAGGGTGCCCTCGCGGAACGGCGACGGATCAACGTCGGTGAACAGCTGCGAAAGCCTGCCCAGCCTGATGTCGATGTCCCCGCCCGTCCGCTCCTCCGGCAGCACAACCGCTTTGTTCATGTCGATCCCTCCAGCTTCTTCTCCCGGCCGCCGAACCACGTCACGTACAGGGTCGGCAGGAAGACGAGCGTCAGCAGCGAGGCGACGAGCAGGCCGCCCATGATCGCGAAGGCCATCGCCCCCCAGAACACCGTGAACGCGATCGGGATGAGACCGAGCACGGTGGAGGCCGCCGTCAGCATGATCGGGCGGAACCGGGAACTGCTCGCCTCGATCACGGCGTCCGTCACGTTCCTTCCCGCCTTCCGCTCCGCCTCGATCTGCTCGATCAGGATCACCGCGTTCTTCGCGATCATGCCGACCAGGGCCAGGACGCCCAGGATCGCGACGAACCCGAGCGGCTGACCGAAGGCCAGCAGCGCCAGGACGACGCCGATCAGCCCGAGCGGCACCACGCTCAGCACGAGGATCAGGCGCTGGAAACTCCTGAGCTGGACCATCAGCACGGTCAGCACGAGGAACAGCATCAGCGGCACGACGGCGAAGACCGACGCGCGGCTCTCGGCGCTTTCCTCCGCGATGCCGCCGATCTCGATGCGGTGACCCTTCGGCAGGGTCGAGGACAGGTCCGCGATCTTCGGCGCCAACTCGTCGATCACGGCTTCCGGCATGATGCCGCCCGCCACGTCGGCCTGCACCGTCAGCGTCGGCATCCTGTTGCGTCGCCAGACCAGCGGATGGTCCTGTCCGTACTCGAACGTCGCGAACTGCTTCAGCGGGACGGTGCGCCCGTTCGGCAGCGACACCTCGAGGGTGCGCAGCGTCTCCACGGAAAGGGTCTGGCCGCGGGTCTCCCGCGCCAGGACGTTGACCAGATGGATCCCGTCGCGCACCTGGGTGACCGTCGCCCCGGAAATCGCGGTGTTCAGCACGGTGGCCGTTGCCGCCGAGCTCAGGCCCAGGCGCCGCGCCTCGTCCTGGTCGATCCGGATGCGCAACTCGCGGGAGGTCTCCATCCAGTCGAAGTTGATCCGCCGCGTCTCCGGTGCGGTCGCCATGACCTGCGCCAGCCGGAGCGCGATCTCGCGCACCTCGACCGGATCGGGGCCGCTGACGCGATACTGGAGCGGCCAGCCCACGGGCGGCCCGAGCTCCAGCGGATAGACGCGTCCGACCACGTCGGGGAACTCCTCGGCCAGAAGCTGCTCCAGCCGGGGCTGCAGCCGCTCGCGCGCCTCGATGCTCTTGGTCACGATCACGGACTGGCCGACGAAGGGGTTGGCCAGCTGGACGTTCAGCGGCAGGTAGAAGCGGATGGCGCCGCGCCCGACATAGCTGCTCCAGCTCTCGATGTCGGGATCCTCGCCCAGGCGCGCGTCGAACCGTTCCACGGCGCTCTGAGTGGCATGGATCGACGCGTTCTGCGGCAGCCGGAGATCGACCAGAAGCTCGACGCGGTCCGACGGCGGGAAGAACTGCCGGGGAACCAGGCCCAGCAGCAGGATCGAGAGGACGAAGAATCCCAGCGTGACCCCGATGGTCAGCCAGCGCGCTCCTATCGCCGCAGCCAGCACGCGGCGATAGGCCCGCAGCACGAAGTTCGGTTCCGTGTTCAGGGTCGCCTTGGGCGGGCGCAGCAGCATCGTGCCCAGGAGGGGCGCGAAGATCATCGCGACGAACCAGGATGCGATCAGCGCGATGCCGACGACGGCGAAGATCGAGAAGGTGTACTCCCCGGCCGAGCTCTGCGCGAAGCCGATCGGCACGAAGCCCGCGATCGTCACCAGCGTGCCGGCCAGCATGGCGAAGGCCAGGGTCTTGTAGGCGTACACCGCCGCCACCTCCATCCGGTCGCCGGCCGCCAGCCGCCGGGTCATCGCGTCGATGGTCGTCAGGGCATCGTCCACCAGCAATGCCAGCGCTATGATCAGCGCGCCCAGCGAGACGCGCTGGAGGTCGATGTCGACCAGGTCCATCACCGGAAAGACGATGGCCAGCGTCAGCGGTATGGCGATCGCGACGACGGTCCCGGCGCGCACGCCCAGCGCTATGAAGCTGACCGCCAGCACGATGAGGATCGCCTGCCACAGGGAGGTGGTGAAGTCCGAGACCGCCTCGTCCACGGTGCTCGCCTGGTCGGCCACCAGCTCGGCCTCGATGCCGATCGGCAGGTCGGCGACGATGCTCTCCATCTCGGCCGCGATGTTGCGGCCCAGCGCCAGGATGTCGCCGCCCTCGCGCATCGCGATCGCAAGGCCGAGCGCCGGCTCGCCGTTCACCCGGAAGACGGGCTGCGGCGGGTCGGCGTAGGCGCGGCGCACGTCGGCCAGATCGCGCAGGCGCAGCATGCGGCCCGCCGCCACGAAGTTGACGTCCAGGATGTCCCGCTCCGTTTCGAAAGCGCCCGACACCTGGAGGGACAGCGCCTCCTCGCCGGTGCGCAGCACGCCGGCCGGACGCACCATGTTCTGCGCCTGGAGCGCCGCGATCAGCGCGGCCGGTTCGACCCCGAGCCCGGCCAGCGTCGCCGCCGAGAAATCGACGAAGATGCGCTCGTCCTGCTCGCCCAGGATCTCGATCTTGGAGACGTCCGGCACGAGCAGCAGGCGGGAGCGGACGTCCTCGACATGGTCGCGCAGTTCGCGGTGGGTGAAGCCTTCGGCGGTGAAGCCGTAGATGATGCCGAACGTGTCGCCGAAATCGTCGTTGAAGCCCGGCCCGACGACGCCCTGGGGCAGGGTGTGGCGCATGTCGGCGACCCTCTTGCGCACCTCGTACCAGGTGTCGGCTACCACTGGCCCGTGGGCGCTTCCCACGAGATCCACGAAGATCACGGTCGTCCCGGCGACGGTGTAGCTGCGCAGCCTGTCGAGGTTGGAAACCTCCTGCAGCGTCCGTTCGAGCCGTTCCGTCACCTGTTGAAGCGTGTCGTCCAGCGTAGCGCCCGGCCATTGGGCCTGCACCACCATGGTGCGGATGGTGAAGACCGGGTCCTCCGCCCGGCCGAGCTTCAGGAACGACAGGGTCCCGGCCACGATGATGCCGATCATGAAGAAGACGACCAGGGAGGGATTCCTGATCGACCATTCCGATAGATTGAAGCCGTTCACGGTGATGCACCCAGGATGCGGACCTGCTGTCCCGGCCGCAGCGCCTGCACGCCCGCCGTGACCACGACGTCATAAGGTTCCAGCCCTTGCGCGACGACGACCCGCGCGAGGTCGAAGCGGTCGACGTCGATATTGCGGAGCGCCACGGTGCCGCTCGCCGGATCGACGATCCAGACGGCGGGCTGGCGGTTGGACTGCGTCAGGGCGGAGGCGGGAATCTCGATCGCGCCGGCCCCGCCCAACTGCATCGACCCGACGACGGTGGAGCCGAGCCGCATCGCCTCGGGCGGGTCGTGCAGGCCGATCCGGATCTGGAAGGTGCGGGTCACGGGATCGGCCTGCGGCGCCACCTCGCGCACCCGGCCGGTGGTGCTCACCGTCGGGTCCGAGGTCAGCGCCACCGAAATGACGGGGTCGGCGGGCGCATTCTGGATCACTCGCGCCGGCACGTCGAAGACGGCGTCGCGCCCGCCCTGGCGCGCCAGTTGCACGATCATGCGGCCGGCCGCCACGACCTCGCCCGGTTCGGCGCCGCGGGCGGTGACGGATCCGGCGCTGTCCGCCACCAGTTCGGTATATTCCAGCTGGTCCTCGGCGATGTTGAGCTGCGCCTGGGCCGCATCGAGCTGCGCCTCGGCGGACTTCCTCGCTTCCAGCGCCTGGTCGTAGCGCGCGCGGGTGGTCCAGCCCTGGCCCAGCAGGGTCTCCTGCCGGTCGTAATCGTTGCGCACCCTGGTCAACTGGCCCATGGCGGCCGTCAGGTTCGCGCGGGCCGTCTGGAGGGCGTTGCGCGCCGGTTCGGGATCGAGCCGGGCGATGACCTGGCCGGCCTCCACGCGGTCGCCCACGTTCACCGGGCGCTCGATCATCCGCCCGCCGACGCGGAACGACAGGCTGACCTCCTCCTGCGCCTGGATCTGCCCCGTCAGGGTCACCGTCTCGCCCGCCTCGCGCTTCTCGACCGTCACCACCCGCACGGGACGGATCGGCTCGGCCTCGCTTTCCTCGTCACCCCCGCACGCCGCCAGCAGCGTCAGCGACGCGACCACGAGCATCAGGGACGCCAGCGAGGGTCGGGATTTCCGCTCGGAAGCACGGTTCCAGTTTTGTCTTCGGTCCACGGTCGCCCCCATTGTGCCGGTTCACGATGACCTCCACAATGTTGCCAATCGCCTCGAGCCGACATCGCCGGGTCAAAAGGCCGGTCATTGGCATCAGGCGGTGACAGAGACGGCACGCGGAAGACGACGTGAACGTTGTCACCGTCGACCTCGACCCGCCGAACCATTGCGCGAATGATCTCGCGCGTGCCATTCCAGTCGAGTTCATCCAGGGCCCCGTGGACCCGGTCGGCAAAATCCTCGACGCGACCGATCACCAGCGCCAGGCTGCGCTCCATCTCGGCATCGGCCACCAGCCGCTCCCGCTCGCCCTCCAGTTGGGCGAGGCGCTCCCTCATGCCGCCGACCCGCGGCTCGAACTCGTCCCGCTCAATTCTCAGCTCGGCGTAGCTGTCGATCAGCCGTCCGATACCCCGGCGCACGGCCGCGATCTGGCGCTCGAGCGCCGCCACCGCCTCCCCGGCGTGCGAACTTCCCCGGCTCACGGCGAGACGGCGTTCGTACTCGGCGGCAAGCCGCCGGGGATCTTCAAGAACCGCCCGGATCTCGTCCCAGACCGCCCGTTCCAGCCGGTCGCTGCGGACCGATCGGTTGTCGCACACGGCCGTCCCGGCGAAGCGGTGGGCGTCGGTTCCGGGGCAGCGGTAATAGCCGTAGTCGGCCGGGCGCTGGTTCCCGACCAGACCGCGTGCCATCTTACCGTAGAAGCCGTACCCGCAGCGCCGGCACACCACCAGGCCCTGCAGCAGCCAGCCGGGCCGGCGGCGGCGTTCACGCCGGTGGCGGCGGTTGGTCTCGAGCTGAGCCTGCGCCGCGTCGAACACCGCCGCATCGACCAGGGCGGGGACTGGGATCTCGATCCATTCCTCGCGCGGCACAGGCACCCGGGAGATCGCCTTCGAGGGATGGGGATGACCCTTACGGGGGCGCAGGGGCGGCTGTGCCTCGACATGGCGCGAGCGACCAAAGACGGCGCGTCCGACGTAGGCGGTATTGCGCAGCATCAGCGCGACCGTGGTCGGGTCCCAGCGCGCCAGCCCGGTCCGTGTCGGCAGGCCCGCCTCCTGCAGCCGGCGACAGGCCTCGCGGAGGCTCAGGCGATCAAGGCCGATCCAGGCGAACAGGAGCCGGACCCAGCGTGCCTCCTCCTCGACCGCCTCAACGCGCGCCACCCCGCCGCCCTCGTCCCTGGTGACGTAACGGTAGCCGAACGGGACGCGACCGATGGCGCTGATCAGTCCTGAGCGGGCGGCGTGGCGCCGCCCGCGCCGGCTCCGCTCCAGGATCTTGGCGCGCTCGTACTCGGCGACCATCCCCTGGACCTGGAGCAGGAGGTCGTCCTCGGGGCTGGCACCGATCGGTCGGTTGACGAACACCACCTCGGCACCGGCCCTTCGGAACTCCTCGATCAGCAGGACCTGGTAGGCGTAGCGGCGCGCCAGGCGGTCGGGAGCGAGGACGTAGATGCGGTCGACCAGCCCGCCCGCCGCCCGGTCGCGCAGCCGCTCCAGAGCCGGGCGCCGCAGGGTGGTGCCGCTGAACCCCTCGTCGACAAAGACATCCTCGGCCTCGAGCGCGACGCCGTCGGCGCCGATCCGGTCGCGCAGCGCGGCCACTTGGCTGTCCACGGTGTTGCCGCGCGCCTGCTGATCAGTCGAAACCCGTGCGTAAAGGGCGATCTGAAGGTTAGGCATCCTCAGCCCTCCGACTTGCCGGCTTGGTTGCCGCGCCGTCCTTCCGGGGCTCGGCCGTCCCCAAACGCCGGCGCGTGATCGGCACAGCGCTCTCGTAGGCATCGGCCAGACTTTGCGGACTGGTCCGCGTCGTCTCGAACGACACCTCGACGGTCAACCGCGGCGCTTCCCTGCGCCGAGCCATCGGCGCCTCCCTCGGCACGCTCCCGCAGATCGGGTTGCCAATAGAGGTTCAACGGAGTGCCGTCGAAACCCTCTCGGTAGCGCGGGCGGAGCTGTGCGCGCTCAAGCACCACCGTCCATTCGAAGTCCACAATGGCAACATTGTGGAGGTCGTCACGGCGAGCTTGTTCGGATCAGAAGGAGCCGAGAAGGTTCGTCAAGACGATCAAGACGGCCAGCGCGAGCATCGGAATGGCGCAAGCGACGATGAAGACGTCGCCGTAAGCCTCGCGGTGGCTGATCTTGCAGACGGTGAGCAGGGTGATGACGGCGCCGTTGTGCGGCAGCGCGTCAAGGGCGCCCGACGCGACCGCCGTCACCCGATGCATGGCATCGAGGGAGACGCCGGTCGCGTGCGCCAGTTCCACGAATGTCGGGCCCAGGCTGTCGAGGGCGATGCTCATGCCGCCGGAGGCCGAACCGGTCATCGCGGAAAGGACCGAGACCGACAGGGCTACCGACATCAGCGGATTGCCCCCGCCGACAGCGAGGACGGTCTCGCTGATCAGGTCGAACACCGGCAATGCCGCGATCACCGCGCCGAATCCGACGAGGCTCGCGGTATTGAAGATCGGCAGGACCGAGGCGTCGGCGCCCTTGTCCAGGCTCGCCCGCAGATCGGCCAGACGGCGCCAGTTGCCGGCGATGAGCAGGAGGATGGCGAAGAACAGCGCCACGATGACCGCCCAGACGCCCCGGACGCTCTCGATCGTCGTGGACCCGAACAGCGGCTCGGCGAGCCATGCGGTGTCGAGCAGCGGAACCACGATCTGGATGAAGGCGAAGTTGGTGACGATCACCACGACCACCGGCAGCAGCGCCAGCGCGAACGGCGGCAACTCCTGGTTCCCGTCCGACCTCCCCGGCGCGGAGTTCCGCGACAATTCGCCGATGTCGAACCCTGCGCCCTGCGCGTGCTCGCGCGTCGCGACGTCCGTTGCCGGCACGCCGTCGATATGCGGACCGTAGCCCTCGCCTGCCGTCCGCGCCTGTGCTGCGCGGCGGTTCAGCCAGGCCAGCCCGAGCAGAAGCATCACGAGACCGGTGATGATCCCGAGCCCCGGAGCGGCGAAAGCCGTGGTGCCCAGGAAAGGCATGGGGATCGCGTTCTGGATGGCCGGCGACCCCGGCAGGGCCGACATGGTGAAGGTGAACGCGCCGAGCGCCAGCGCCCCCGGCATCAGGCGCTTCGGAATATCGGCGGCGCGGAACAGGGCCGCCGCCACCGGGATGATCGCGAAGGCGACGACGAACGCCGAGACGCCGCCATAGGTCAGCAGGGCGCAGCACAGTACGACCGAAACGATGGCGCGCTGTGGTCCCAGCCAGGCGCTGACCGATCCGGCGAGGGATTTCGCCGATCCGGTATCGTCCATCAGCTTCCCGAAGATGGCCCCCAGCATGAACAGGGGGAAGAACGCGATGATGAAGGAGCCGGTGTTGGTCATGAAGATCTGGGTGTAGGCCCCGAGGATCGGCAGCCCGCCGGTCAGCAGCGCCGCGAGAAGCGCCATGGCGGGAGCCAGGATCAGCAAGGTCACCCCGCGATACGCCAGGTAAATGAGCAGTCCAAGCGCTACGAGGACCGCGACGAGATCGAGCATGCCAGTTGTTCCATGCGGTGATGGCCAGCGCTGTCCCGGCCTCGAGGGTTCACCAGGACCGGAGAGTCAGCGGTCGCGGCCCGTTTCAGGCGGTTTCGGGATACCGTGCGTCGTTGGGATATCGTGCGAAGTCCTTGCCGAGCGCCCGCCAGTCCGCCAGCCACCGTTCCGCGACCATTTCGCCCTCCTCGCGAAGCCTCGCGAAATGGCCGGGGCTGCGGTCGAACTTGGAAGTGTGCTTCAGGCCCCAGGCGGTCTCGCGTGTCATCTTGATCGTCCGGACATCGATGATCTTGCGGGTGTCCAGCGGCGGATGACTGCCCCCGTACTTCCTGATCCACTGATTGATCGTCATGATGCCGTCCAGTTCCTGACCCAAAGACAGGTTGCCGGCCAGGTCATTCACCCGATCATCGATGTCTTCAAGGCTGATGTTCAACGAAGCGGGACGGAATTCCTGCGGATTGATCCGGACGATCCAGATCTCGTCAGGCTTTTCTTCCCTGGTCGCGGCGTCCAGCAGATCCCGCACGGGCGGATTGCGTGAGTACAGGCCGTCCCAATAATATCCGTTGCGGGTGATGGTCCTGCCCGTGTCGCATGTCGGGAACGTCATGCCGCCGATGACCTGCGCCGGCAGGACTTCGGGAAGCGTACCCGATGCCGCCACGCCCTCCAGCGATATCGATCGGCGCATCCGCCACCGGACGATGTCGTACTGGTCTATCTCCCGTCCGTCCGGCAGCAGGCCCATCTGTTCAAGGGTCTTGTCGCTGTCGAAGATCTCGAAATTGCCGCTGAGAACCTCGATGGCGCCGACGATGATCCGCAGATCGGCCTCCGCCAGTCGCGGCCAGTCGATCGTGTCGAAATCCGGGCAGACGGCCTTGAGAAGAGCCGGAAATCCCAGGTACTCCTGGCGGGCGCCCATCATCGACAGGCTGGTGAGACCCAGATTGGCCTTGGGGTCGTAGGGATTGGAGCCGGGAAACGGCACGCCCCGCGATTTCCAGTGCAGGAGCGTGCCGACTATCTGGTTGAGGGCGGTCTCGGCCGGGGTGGTCGCGGCGAACGTCGTCCAGAGATGATCCAGACGCTCCACGGCCTTGTCGATCGTCCCGCAGTCCTCGTCGCCCGTGTTGGGAGCCAGGCCGTACCATGTCGCGAACGCGCAGAGCGCGCCGGCCGAGGTGCCGCTGAGCGCGATGATCCTGAAGGTGTCGCCGTCCTGCGGGTTCGCGTCCCAGCGCTTTTTCGTCGCCAGGATCGTCCTCAGCACGCCCCAGGTGAACGCGGCATGCGTGCCCCCGCCCTGGCAGGCGATCGCAACCTTTCTGGTGGCCATGACTTTCCTATCTTCTCTCAATGCAACGGAAACGCATTCGAAATTCTCGGCTCGCCTTGTTGAGAGAATTGCCGTTCATCGTCCTGAAGGTCTGCCCTCCGCGCAGGACCTCCAGGGTCAGGAAAGCCGCGGTGACGGAGTGGCCGGCCGCTTCCGTGATCGCGGGGCTGCGGGCTCCCGGGCTACCGCATCGAAACATCCGTGTCGTAAGGAACCCTGATCTTCTTGACGGTCAGGTCGAACGGCGCATCCGAAGTCGGGGCCGCGGTGCCCAGGTACATGAAGGTCCCGGCCGGCAGGGATGCGCCCGCGGGCAGCGTCGTGCCGGCGGGCAGGCAGGCGCCGGGCGGCAGGGACATGCCCGCGGGCAGCGTCGTGCCTCCCGGCAGGAACATGCCGCTGGGCAGGATCGAGCCCTTGGGCCAGGTCGTGCCCTCCGCCACCCTCTCGCCATCCGCCAACATCGCGCCGTTGGGCATGGTCATGCCCTTCGAAATGGTGACGCCGCTGGTCAGGGCGATGCCGCTGGCCAGACTTAAGTCCTCATTGACGTCCATGCCGTTGAGCAGGCACACGCCGTTCAGCAGTTTGATGTCGTTATTGATGGTGACGTCATCGGTCAGCAGCAGGCCGCGGCTTATGTTCACGCCGTCCACGACCATCTCGGCCGCCATGGCCGGTCCGGAGAAACCGCAAAGTCCGACGGCGACGACCATGAGGCTGGCAGCCGGCACGGCTTTCCAAGCATGTGTTCTGCGCATGGTTTCTTCCTTTTTAAGAAGATGAAGATCCGAAACGATTAGTATTGTCTGCGGTCATTGGAATAATAAGCCTTGCATCCTATAAACATCCTGATCTTTTGTGATTCTTTCGACCGGGGTGCGGATGAAGATGAAGCTTTCATGCAGTGAAAGGCTTGTCTTCAAGACCGGACGTCGTCCCAGGGTCCGGCCGTCGCGCTCTTCACGAAGCTCATCCTTTGCGTTCGCGTTGCCACTGCTCGAAAAGGCGCCGCTCCTCGATCTCCCGGCGGACCTCCTCGTCCTGCAAGGCGCGTTGTCGTTCGAAGTCGAGTTGCCGTCGCGCGCTGGCGTCCCGTGAGGCTTCGGCCTCCTGTGTCCGCCGGATTTCGGCTTGCCGGTCCAACGTCATGTTGCCGGCGATTCCTCCGGCGGCGGCGCCGATGAGCATGCCGCTCGTACTGTTGCCGAAGATCGCCCTGCTCACGCCGGCACCTGCGGCGGCACCGCCGAGCGTGCCGACCCCGGCTGGCGCGGTTCCGCCGCCGGCCGTCTCGCAGCCGGCCAGCGCCAACCCGGCGACGATCCCCAGCAAGGAGATCCTCAGTCCGGCGCGGGGCGCTCCATGCGATTTCCTCATCTTGCAGCTCCCTGGTCGGAGCTTGCAGCCTCGACCATTTCTTCGAAGGACAGGGCACCGTCACCATCTTTGTCGCCGGCCATGAACGCCCGGGTTTTGTTGGACATCACCTCCGAGAAGGTCAGGGCGCCGTCGCCGTTGGCGTCGATGCGGGAGAACCTGGCCGGATCATGTGGCCCCAGTTCACTCCGCGTCAGCGTCCTGCTGCGGTCCTTGTCGAGCGAACTGAACCCGACCGCCGCATCCCGCGCGAGTTCGGCCTCGCTGACCAGCTGATCGGCATCGGTGTCGGCCGCCTCGAAAGCCAAGCGCTCGTACCCTGTCGTTTCCGTCCCGCCAGCCTGCTGCGCATTCGCGGACTTGACCGACCCACCTGCCATGACAACGGAGAAACACAGTGATGCCACGAGAAATCGGGCATATGGGTTCAGCATAGCCCATCGTGATCTTGCATATTGGCTAAGCATCCATGTGTCCTTTTTTCTGTTCCAGCGCAGTCTTGCGCTATCAAGATCGGATCAGTCTGGCCTGTTTACAATAAAGTTACTCGCGTCGATAAAATACTATATTGATTACGGGATGAAGAAGCATTCAAAGTGCTAAGTCGATTAGCTATTTAGGCTTCTACAAAATAGTTTGCCGAGTTGCCCATTTATAGAAATCAGTATAGACTATGATTCTTTCGGCGGGAAGTGTGTATGCCACTTTTTACATTCACAGAAGATTTCGTTGGAAATGATACTTTTGCATCTGTTGCTTGCAAAGAGGTTTTTACTCGGCTAGCATAGACCGACGGTCTGTTTTTCCGGCTGTATTTTCATTCCCGACATCACTTAAGATATTGGCGATCACGCGGAAAGGTCGCGAGGGCCTGGTTACTCCACCGATATCTTCGCGGGCGGGGAGACGAAATCACCGAACCGGCAGGTGGTCCCATCGGAGCGGACGGGAGCCGGGGTACACAGAATCCGGATCATACAGAAGAAGGTGGACGTCATGCGGGTCTGGGTCGCGAGGATGTTGAAGCGGACCGCCGCTGTGCTGGCCATCGTCGCCGTGACGTTGCTTGGCATCCGCGCATACGATTCCCAGCGGGGTCAACCGCTTGAATCCTGGCACAAGTACGTTCCCGAGGAATTGACCGCCGATGAACTCGAAGACGGCAGCTGGGCCGATTACCTGAAGGCCGAGGGGGCTCTCTTCGACAGGGTCCGGGAAGAAGTGACGCGGAAGCTGCCCCCGGAAGACCGTATCCCGGTCAACCGGTATTTCGACGGCAGCCCGATCCATCCGGGACGGTTTCCCCAGGACTGGAACCGTTCATATACGCTCGAACCCCAAGGCCCTCTCCGCGGCGCGGTCGTCTTCCTCCATGGCTTGACCGACTCGCCCTACAGCCTGCGCCACATCGCCCGGCGGTACAGCGAGCACGGCTTTGCCGCGATAGCCATCAGGCTGCCCGGGCACGGCACCGTCCCGGCCGGCCTGACCGACATCGATTGGGAGGATTGGCTGGCGGCAACCCGGTTGACGGTCAGGGAAGCCCAGCGCCGGATAGGTCCGGGGCTGCCGTTACACCTGGTCGGATTTTCGAACGGCGGCGCGCTGGCGATGATGTATGCGCTCGACGCCCTGGACGACGATCGGCTGATGCGGCCCGACCGGATCGTGCTGATTTCGCCGATGATCGGGATCACCGCATTCGCGCGCTTCGCCGGACTGGCCGGACTGCCGGCGATCTTCCCGGCCTTCGCGAAGGCCGCCTGGCTCAGCGTCCTGCCGGAATTCAATCCCTTCAAGTACAATTCGTTCCCGATCAACGGGGCGCGCCAGTCGCATCTGCTGACGGAGGCGCTTCAACGGAAGATCGCGGCCCGGGCATCGGAGGGCCGCTTGGCTGAACTGGCCCCTGTCATCACTTTCCAGTCGGTGATGGATTTCACGGTCAGCACGCGCGCGATCGTGTCCGCGTTGTATGCCCATCTGCCCGCCAACGGCAGTGAACTCGTGCTGTTCGACGTGAACCGCAACACCAAGTTCGGTCCGCTCCTGAGTTCCGCCTCCGATACCATGCTGACCCGGATCCTGCCCGGACCGCCCCGGCGGTTCCGGACCACGATCATCACCAACGCCAGCCCCGACACCGCCGACGTGGTCGAACGGGTCATGGAGGCGGGGACCGACACCGAGCTGATACGCGATCTGGGATTGTCCTATCCGATCGACGTCTACTCGCTTTCGCATGTCGCCCTTCCGTTCCCGACCAGCGACCCCCTTTACGGGTTGCACCCCGACCCCGCGGAGGATTTCGGCATCAACCTGGGCGCCCTGGCCGCCCGCGGGGAGCGCGGCGCCCTGATCGTCAGCATGGATTCCTTGCTTCGCATGTCGTCCAATCCGTTCTTCGGCTACCTCATGGGGCGGATCGAGGAAAAGCTCGCGCCGGCCCCGCAGCTGAATGCCGGCGACGACCATTGACCGGTGCCCTGCATCGCCGGCATCCGGTCGGGTTGCTCCACGTTCAGCCCACCAGATCGATGACACCGAGGATCGTGTCGGGTGCCGTTCCGTAGCGGATCAGCGGGATATCGACAGATTCGAAGCGGATATGCTCGCGGTTCTTGTACAGCAGCCGCCCCGAGCAGCGCCAAGCCTGGCCCCCGGCGAGCACGCGGCTGAAGTAATCGTGCAGATGCTCGCTGATCGCGCCCGGGGTCTCGGGCGCGATCACCTGGCCGGTCATGTTCTGGCCGATGATCTGGATCGCCCGCTCGCCGTAGAGACGGAACTGGAAGCAGCCGTCCAGCGCGCGCACCACATAGATGTTGGGGATCAGCGGCGCCTGCTTCGTGACGTCGAAGGACGACCAGTTCGGAACCCCGTCCCGGCCGGCCTCGGACCACCACTGCCACAGCTTCTCCGTCAGGCGGCTCTGGAAGTTGCGGCGCCGAATAGCGGCTTCATCAATGGGCTCCTCGACGATTCCGGGTTCACTCTGCTCGCATTCGTTCGGGTGGGCTGAATACATCTTCATCCGAGACGGGCCGTTCGACACCGGGCGATCCTAACATGACCGAATCATTTTTAGCGTCGGAGGATTGCGCAGCCGTTAATTTATTCACCGATACCCCCGATCGGAGCCGATTATTGGAGCGGCGACGGCCTTCGCTCCGCTCTGGGGGACCGGATGATCCGAATCCTACTCCCGCGCCGCCACGATCGTCCGGCCGTCGGCGTCGTGGACGACGAGCGTTCCGTCGTCCGGCATCTCGTGCCGCGCCGCCGCTTCCAGGATCCTCAGGAACGCGGTTTCGCGGTCGAGCAAGCCCGGCGGACAGGCCCGCCGGGTCGCGGCGACCGGTCCGATCGACAGACCCTCGCCCGTGACGGAGTAGGCCGCATGGTATGCGTTGCAGCCCGTCGTACCGGACACCCGGCCATCGAGCGCGAAGGCCAGCGTGGGCGGGGGGCCGCCGGCGTCGGAGGAACCGGGGATGGCCGAACCGGCGACCTCCCGGACGGTCCAGGGGCGGCCCTGCAGCAGCGCCGCCGGATCTCCCCCGCAGCCCGTCAGGTCCCGCCCATCGATCGTGACGGCCACATGGTCCGGGTAGGGCATGCCGGTCATGGTGTCCCGGCAGGTCCGCCTGTCTATCGCGACGCGCAGCCGGTGCGCTTGGGTGGCCGCGTCATAGCGGCGGCCGCCTGGAACCGTCTCCTCCGCCGGGCGCGGGACGACGATCCGCGCCGCGCCGTAATCCGTCACCAGCGTCATCCGGTCCGGGGCGATCTCCAGCGACCAGCCCGGCTCGTTGCCGCGCGCCCCATAGGCGGCGTCGGCGGCTGCCGGGCAGGTTCCGGACAGCACGGCCGCGGCGACGGCCGGCAGAAGAAGGACTCTCGGCATCATGGAAGCCCCGGAGACGGTTCGCCAGATTTCCACGCCGGCCGCGAAAGATCCAGGGAGCGGCATGGTCACCCCGATGGGGTCCGGGATGCCCGGCATCATCCTCCTGCGCACCGCATTTCCCTCGAAATACGCCTATATTTTTCGACCCATGGAAATGCATCAGATACGCTATTTTCTGGCGGTCGCCCGCACGCGCAACTTCACCCGCGCCGCGGAGGAGTGCCATGTCAGCCAGCCGTCGCTGACCCGTGCGATCCAGAAGCTGGAAGGGGAACTGGGCGGCCCGCTGTTCCGGCGGGAACACAGCCTGTCGCACCTGACCGACCTGGGCCGCATCATGCTGCCCCACCTGGAGCAGACCTATGGGGCGGCGCAGGCCGCCAAATCCATGGCGGAAGGGTTGCGCAAGGGCAGCTTGGCGCCGCTCGGCCTGGGCGTCACCGCGTCCCTCGCCCCCGACCACCTGGTCGGCCTGCTGGAGACGCTGAACCGATCGCTGAACGGACTGGAGCTGACGCTGGAGTCCGAGGCCCACGCCGATCTCGTGCGGGACATGATGCAGGGCGACTTCGACGTGGCGATCCTGGAGGAGGCGGCCGACCTTCCCGACCGGCTGCGGAGCTGGCGGCTCTTCCGGGAGCATTACCGGGTGCTGTGCCGGACCGACCACCGCTTCGCCCAGCTGAACGCGATCGAGCCGGCGCTCCTCGACGGCGAGGTCTGGATCGATCGGCCGAGCTGCCTGTCCAGCCCCCGCTTCCGGCAGCTCTGCGCCCTTGCCGGCGTCATGCCGGCGTTCCGCCACCGCGCCACCGGCGAGGCGCATCTCCAGCGCATGGTGCTGGCCGGCTTCGGCTGCGCCCTGGTTCCCGAGACCCTGCCGATCGCGGAGGGGCTGGCGATGCGCCCTGTCCACGACCTGGACCTGTCGCGGACCGTGCTGGTCGCGACCGTGATCGGCCGCCGCCTGTCGCCGGCGTCGGACGCCTTCCTGAGGGCGGCGCGGGCCCGCGCCTGGGCATCGGAGGAGCCTGACGCTCAGCCGCCGATGTCCCGCAGGACCTGAAGCACGGCCTCCGGCTCGGCGCGGCGACGGAAATCCACGTCGGCCTCGGCGAAGCGGACGATGCCGTGCCGGTCCACCACATAGGTGGCCGGCACCGGGATGAACCAGGCGTCGCTGCCATAATGCTGGGCCAGATCGCGGCCGATCCCGAGATAGGCCGCGCGGACCCTGTCGCTCACCCGGACGGCGAGGCCCATCCGGAGCGCCAGGCCGTGGTCGACGTCGACCAGGATCAGGCCGCCCAGGTCGAGCTGTCGCCGGAGCGCCTCCGCCCCGCCGCCGGTCTCGCCGGTCACCGCGACGAAGGAGGCGCCGAGCCGCCGGACCTCGGAGGCGGCCTCGGACCAGGCTGCCATCTCGGTGCGGCAATAGGGGCACCAGCCGCCCCGGTAGAAGCTCAGCACCACCGGTCCCTCCGCCAGCAGGTCGCGGGACGACACGTACCGGCCGCGGCTGTCCGGCAGGGCGAATTGCTCGAGCCCGTCGCCGACCGCCGGGCTGCCGACTGCGGCGCCGGCCGCGCGCAGGTCGGCGACGAATCCGTCATAGAGGGCGTCCCAGGCCGGATCGAGCGACCGGCTTATCTCGTCCAGCCTGTCGGCGAGCGGCGTCATGGCCCGGTTCCCGATCGCGAGGGCGTCATTCCAGCGGCTTCAGGCTGCCCAGCAGCGTGGGGATCAGCTCGCTGACCGTGGGGTGGATGTGCACGCAGCGCTGGATCACGGTATAGGGCGCCTTGGCCGCCATGACGTCCAGCAGCGAATGGACGATCTCGTCGCCCTCGATGCACAGCAGCGCCGCCCCCAGGATCAGCCGGGTCTCGCGGTCCACCAGCACCTTCATGAAGCCTTGGGTCTCGCCGCGCTCCTTGGCGCGGCCGACGCGGGTCATGGGCAGCACGCCCTTCAGCGCGGGCCGGCCGGTGGCCCGCACCTCCGCCTCGGTCATGCCGACGCGGCCCAGCGGAGGGTCGGTGAACAGGGCATAGGCCGTGATGCGGTCCGACACCCGGCGGGGATCGCCGTCGAGCAGGTTGGCCGCGACGATCTCGAAGTCGTTGTAGGAGGTATGGGTGAAGGCACCGCGCCCGTTGACGTCGCCCAGGGCCCAGATCCCTCCGGCCCCGCCGTCCTCGACGCTCGCCCGGAGCTGGTCGTCGACCTGGATGAAGCCGCGCTTGTCGGTGGCGACGCCGGCGGCCTCCAGGTTCAGGCCGTCCGTGTTGGGCACCCGGCCGATCGCCAGCAGCAGGTGGCTGCCGTCGATCCCGACGGGACTTCCGCCGGCGGTGGCGGTCAGCCTCATGCCGGAGCCCCGTTTCCCGACCGCGATGTCGCGGACCCCCAGGTGGATGTCGATGCCCTCCGCCGCCAGGATGCCGCGCACCGCGTCGGAAACCTCCGGGTCCTCCCGCGCGATCAGGCGGTCGGCATATTCGACCACCGTGACGCGGGAGCCGAAGCGGCGGTACATCTGGGCGAATTCCAGGCCGATATAGCTGCCGCCGGCGACGACCAGATGCTCCGGCACCGCGTCGAGCGCCATCATGGAGGTGTTGGTGAGATAGGGCATGCCGGACAGGCCGGGCCAGTCGGGCACCGTCGGCCGTCCGCCGGTATTGATGAAGATCCGGGGCGCCGTCAGGGTCTCGCCGTTCACCTCGACCTCGCGGGGACCGGTGAAGCGGGCCGATCCCCAGACCAGCGTCAGGTTCTCCGTTCCGCCCAGCCAGGACGCCAGGCTGTCCAGCGACGCTTGCACGATCCGGTCCTTCCGCGCCTTCACGGCCTTCATGTCGACCCGCACCTCGCCGCCGGTCAGCACGCCGTAATCCGCGGCGTGGCGCGCCAGATGGGCCACTCGGGCGCTGGCGACCAGGGTCTTGGTCGGGATGCAGCCGTCGTTGACGCAGGTCCCGCCCAGGTGCTCCCGCTCGATGACGGCCGTCCTCATGCCCGCCTGGGCCATCCGGACCGCCAGGAAGGGACCGGCCTGGCCGCTCCCGATGATGATCGCGTCGAAACTCCTCGCCATGCCGTTTACTCCCCCGTCCTTGTCGGCGCCGCCTCAGGGGCGGCCTGCATTCGGAGATGTCCGCAGATTGAACCCCAGAACCGCCGCCAGCGCGAGGGCAACTCCGACTCCGGCCACCGCGGCGGGCCAGCCGAACCTGTCGAAGACCGGCCCGAGCGCGGCGCTCCCCGCCAGCCCGCCGGAGAAATAGGCCGCCAGATAGACCCCGCTCGCCGCCGCCCGGTCCGAAGCCGCCCGGCTGACGAAGCCGGTCGCCGTCGCCTGGGCGAAGAAGGTCCCGGCCCCCGCCAGCACCATGCCGAGCAGCACTTCCCACAGGTCCGGGCTCAGCAGCAGGGGCAGGCCCGCGGCCGCGACCCCCAGGCCGGTCCACAGGGCGGGGCGCACGCCCCGGCGCGCGGCGAACCCGCCCGCCAGCGGCGTCAGCACGATCGAGGGCAGGAAGACCAGATAGACGAGCCCGACCGACATCATGCCGAGACCGAGCGGCGGTGCGACCAGCACGAAATTGACGTAGGTGAAGACGCCGATGAAGGCGAACAGGATGCAGAAGCCGATTCCGAACGCGGACAGCACCGGCACCGTGCAGAGCCGGCCGAGGCGGCGCCACGGCGGGGCCGCCGGTCCGGCGGAGGCCGGCGCCGGGTGGCCCCGCATCATGGTCCAGGCCAGCGCCGCGCCGGCCAAGTTGAGGGCGGCGAACAGGACGAAGTTGCCGGCCAGCCCGAAGCCCTCGCTGACCGTCGCGGCGGCCAGGCGCCCGACCAGGTTGCTGGCGACGTTGCCCGTGACGTAGGCCGCGAAGTGCGTGCCGCCGCTGCCCCGTTCGCCGAGCCAGGCCAGCGTCAGGGCGAAGGCGGTGGACATGCACAGCCCCTGGAGCACGCGGAGCGCCGTGAAGACCTCCAGGCCGGGCGCCAGCGCCAGCAGGAAGGTCGGCACCGCCAGCAGCGCGAGGCTGGCGGTGACGCCGCCTCTCCGGTCGATCCGGTCGCCGAACAGCGCGGTCGCCAGTCCGGCCGCCGCCATGCCGAGCGTGCAGGCATTGACCGCCATGCCCATGGCCGAGGGCGTCACCCCGTAGGCCGCGGCCAGCATCGGCAGGATCGCCTGCGTCGCGAACAGGTCGACCACGGTGAAGAACGCCATCAGGGCTACGATCGCGGGACGGAGCGCCGGAGCGGACCTCATCCCGGGCAGGGCTCTCGTGACGGTCATGGCGGCTTCCTCATCACAGGGATGGGCATGGAGCGGAGCGGGGAGGGGAGGGGCCGGAGAGGCGGCCCCCCAAGTTACATCATGCCCGGGTCACATCATGCCCGGGTCAGCGTCCTTGACGTGCAGCAGGTCGGCGGAGAGCAGGACGGCGGTGCCCTTGCCGGTGTTCTTCCACCAGTGGGAAACGCCGTGCCGCTCCGCCGTGCTCTCGCCGGCCTTGTGGACGATCGGCACGGCGCAGGTGCTGGCATACTCGGTGATCTCGCCCTTGATGACGTAGATGATGGCGGGGCGGTCCTCGTGGCTGTGCCAGGGCACGACTCCGCCGGGCTTCACCTCGATCCGGCGCAGGCGGAACTGGCGGTCCTGGATGGCGGCCGGCTCCTTCGCCACGTCGATCGAGGCGACGACCTTGTCGGTGACGTCCTTGGCCGGGCTCGGGTCCGGCATGCGGAGGCCGACGCCCTCCTGGCCCGCGGGGCAGGCGCCGGCCAGCGCGTCGGCGGGCGCCAGGGCCAGGGCGGAGCCGAGCAGCAGGGATCCCAGCAGCCCCCGCTTCAGGGCGGTCTTCAGGGAAAGCACGGCAGTGGAACGATGCGTCATGTGAAGTCTCCCGGTTGCCACGCCCGTCGCGTGGTGACGGGACCGAGCATCGTCGGGACGGGCGCTCGGGGGAAATGCCGGTTGGCTAAGCAATCGATAGCCGGCGTGTATCGACTGCTTAGCCAACCGGCATTTCACGGCGGAGGCTCCCGGTGGGACAGTCCGGCCAGGATCATCGGACCCGTTCCACCAGAGAGGTCTCGCCATGGATACGCTGACAGTGAAGGATCCCGCAGCCCCTGCCGCCGCCCCGACCGACGAGTTCGCGGGCCGGGTGGCGCTGGTCACCGGCTCGACCAGCGGGATCGGGCTCGGCATCGCGCGGGCCTTCGCCGCCCGGGGCGCCACAGTCGTGCTGAACGGCTTCGGCCCGGCGCGGGACATCGCCGAGGCGCGCAGCGCCATCGAGGAGGAGTTCGGGGTGGAGACGGCCTATTCGGACGCCGACATGTCCGACCCGGAGGCGATCGGCCGGATGATCGAGACGGCGGCGTACCGGCATGGACGGATCGACATCCT
Organism: Skermanella rosea; assembly: GCF_016806835.2. NCBI lineage: Bacteria > Pseudomonadati > Pseudomonadota > Alphaproteobacteria > Rhodospirillales > Azospirillaceae > Skermanella > Skermanella rosea. The sequence goes on from NZ_CP086113.1 coordinate 445,788, forward strand.
GGTCAACAATGCCGGCATCCAGCACGTGGCGCCGGTGACCGAGTTCCCGCCCGACCGTTGGGACCGGATCCTGGCGATCAACCTCAGCTCCGCCTTCCATACCGTGAGGTTGGCGCTGCCGGTGATGCGGCGGAACGCCTTCGGCCGGATCGTCAACGTCTCCTCGGCCCACGGTCTCGTCGCGTCGCCGTTCAAGTCGGCCTACGTCGCGGCCAAGCACGGCATCGTGGGATTCACGAAGACGGTGGCGCTCGAGGTGGCGGAGGAGCCCATCACCTGCAACGCGATCTGCCCCGGCTACGTCCTGACGCCGCTGGTCGAGCAGCAGATCGATGACCAGGCGAAGGTCCACGGCATCTCCCGCGAGGCGGTGGTCCGGGACGTGCTGCTGGCGCAGCAGCCGAACAAGCGGTTCGCCACCGTGGACGAGATCGGCGCGATCGCCGTGTTCCTGTCCAGCCACGCCGCCGCCTCGATCACCGGCGCCGCGATCCCGGTGGACGGCGGCTGGACCGCGCACTGACCCTCCTACCGGACAGCGGAGAGCAGACATGCTGATGACCAGGACCGGGGCTGAACCCGGAACGGGCGCTGCGGCGAAGCCGCAGATCGACAGGGAGACGCTGGGCCAGATCGTGCTGGTGTTCCAGGGCGGCGGCGCCTTGGGCGCCTACCAGGCCGGCGTCTACGAGGCGATGCAGGAGGCCGGGCTGGAGCCGGACTGGGTGATCGGCACCTCGATCGGCGCCATCAACGCCGGCCTGATCGCCGGCAACCGGCCGGGCAAGCGGCTGGCGCGCCTCCAGGAATTCTGGCGGAGGGTGCAGCACGGCCCGTTCCGGCAGCTGACCGCGGCCTCCTGGGGCGGCGGCCCGGAGGCGTTCAGCGCCCTGACGGCGGCGGCGGGAGTGGACGGCTTCTTCCAGCCCAACCCCTGGGCCTTCCTCGGTATGAAGACCGTCCTCGGGCCGGAGAACGCCGGCTACTACTCGACCGAACCGCTGGCGAGGACGCTCGCCGACCTGATCGACCCGGACTGCCTGGGCGCCGGCCACCCGCGGCTGACGGTCGGCGCCGCCAATGTCCGGACCGCGGAGATGCATTACTTCGACAGCCGCACCGCGCCGCTGACGATCCGGCACGTGATGGCGTCCGGGGCTCTGCCGCCGGCCTTCCCCGCGGTCCGGATCGACGGCGAGCTCTACTGGGACGGCGGCATCCTGTCGAACACGCCCGTCGAGGCGGTGTTCGACGACAATCCCCGGCGCAGCGGCCTCGTCTTCGCGGTCCATATCTGGAGCCCCAGCGGGCCGGAGCCGGACAGCATCTGGAAGGTCATGAGCCGCCAGAAGGACCTTCAGTACGCCAGCCGGGCGGCCAGCCACATCGTCCGGCAGAAGCAGATCCACCGCCTGCGCCACGTCATCGCCGAACTGGCGGAGGCCCTGCCGGCCGACCGGCGCGACGATCCGCGCCTCCGCGAGCTGGCCGCCTACGGCTGCCTCACCCGGATGCACGTGGTGCGCCTGCTGGCCCCGCCGCTGGCGGGCGAGGACCATTCCAAGGACATCGACTTCAGCCCCCAAGGCATCCGAGCCCGCTGGTCCGCAGGCTATGCCGACACCGCCCGCGTCCTGGCCGAGGCCCCCTGGACCCATCCCGCCGACCCGATCGAGGGCTTCATCCTGCACGATGCCAAGGCCGGCCGGGTCGTCGGGGAAGGCTAGCCGCCGGACGCCGCGGCGCCTCTCGAAAGTGGTATGACGATACGAAATCGCCAGCAGCTCCATTGTCAGACCGACAGTTCTGTGGCTCAATATCAAAAAAACGCGCTGCCAAAGGCTCCGGGCCGGCAGCCGAATCAAGACCCGCGGGGAAGCTCAACAGAGGGGTTGAATATGAGGGACAATCTCGACACCCAGGCGCAGCTTTACTGGCGCGCCAATATCCAGACGGTCATGGCCTGTCTGATCGTATGGTTTCTCGTGTCGTTCGGAGCGGGAATAATCTTCGCCGATGCCCTGAACGGCATCATGCTCGGCGGTTTTCCCTTGGGCTTCTGGTTCGCCCAGCAGGGCTCCATCGTCATCTTCCTGCTGCTGATCATCTTCTACGCTTGGCGAATGAACCGGCTGGACCGGAAATTCAACGTCGACGAGATCTAGGCGATCGCAGGGAAGGCTGAAACAATGGAACTCCAGACACTTACTTACCTGATCGTCGGAGCGACCTTCGCCCTCTATATCGGGATCGCCGTATGGTCACGGGCGGCGACGACGGGCGACTTCTATGTCGCCGGCAAGGGCGTCCACCCCATCGCCAACGGCATGGCGACCGGCGCCGACTGGATGTCGGCGGCTTCCTTCATCTCCATGGCCGGGCTGATCGCGTTCCTCGGCTACGGCGGATCGGTCTACCTGATGGGGTGGACCGGCGGCTATGTCCTGCTGGCGATGCTGCTGGCACCCTACCTGCGGAAATACGGCAAGTTCACGGTGCCGGAATTCATCGGCGACCGCTACTACAGCAGCGCCGCGCGAGTCGTGGCGGTGATCTGCCTGATCTTCATCTCCTTCGTCTACGTCGCCGGGCAGATGCGCGGCGTCGGCATCGTGTTCTCCCGCTTCCTAGAGGTCAGCATCGAGGTCGGGCTGATCGTCGGCATGGGGATCGTGTTCGTCTACGCCGTGCTGGGCGGCATGAAGGGCATCACCTATACCCAGGTGGCCCAGTACATCGTCCTGATCACCGCCTATATCGTGCCGGCGGTCTTCATCTCCCTCCAGCTGACCGGCAACCCGTTCCCGCCGCTCGGCCTCGGCGGCACGCTGGTTGACAGCCCCGCGGTCAGCGCCGACGGCGTCTACCTGCTCGAACGGCTGAACGCCGTCGTCACCGAGTTGGGATTCGCGGCCTATACCGACGGCCAGAAGAGCGTCATCGACCTGTTCGCCATCACCGCGGCGCTGATGGTCGGCACCGCGGGGCTGCCGCACGTGATCGTCCGCTTCTTCACCGTGCCGCGCGTGCGTGACGCGCGCTCCTCGGCCGGCTGGGCGCTGTTCTTCATCGCCCTGCTGTATCTCTGCGCCCCGGCGGTCGGCGCCATGGCCCGGTACAACCTGATGGACACGCTCCAGGTCGGTGCCGTGGGCGCCCCGGACGGCAACCTGCTCTACCAGGACCGGCCGGCCTGGATGCAGCGCTGGGAACAGACGGGCCTGCTGAAGTTCGAGGACAAGAACGGCGACGGCCGCATCCAGTACTACAACCCGGCGGGCATGAACGACGACCTGGAAAGGCAGTACGGCTGGGCCGGCAACGAGCTGACCGTCGACCGCGACATCATGGTGCTCGCCAATCCCGAGATCGCCAGGCTGCCCAACTGGGTCATCGCCCTGGTCGCGGCGGGCGGCATCGCGGCGGCCCTGTCCACCGCCGCCGGCCTGCTGCTGGTGATCTCGTCCTCGATCTCCCACGACCTGCTGAAAAGCACCCTCGCCAAGAACATGACGGAGAAGAACGAGCTGATGGCGGGCCGCATCGCCGCCGGCGGCGCGATCCTGATCGCCGGGTACCTGGGCTACAATCCTCCCGGCTTCGTGGCGGAGGTGGTCGCCTTCGCCTTCGGTCTCGCGGCCAGTTCGCTGTTCCCCGCGATCATGATGGGCATCTTCGCGAAGCGGGTGAACCGGGAAGGGGCGATCGCCGGCATGCTGACCGGCCTCATCTTCACGATGGGCTACATCGTCTACTTCAAGGGGATCTTCATCGAGCCGATCGGCGTCAACGCGCCGGCGAACTGGCTGCTGGGGATTTCTCCGGAAGGCATCGGGTTCGTCGGCATGCTGCTGAACTTCGCGGTCGCGTTCGCGATCAGCAAGGTGACGGCGGCGCCGCCGCGCGAGATCCAGGAACTGGTGGATTATATCCGGTCGCCGCGGGGCGCCAAGGCCGCGATCGACCACTGAGCATCGAGCACTGAGCATCGACCACCGGCCGGAAGGGCAGGGCGGCCGCCGTCCTGCCCTTCCGCGCCATCGTATGGCAAACCACCGTGGTGGAGGCGACCTTGAACATGCCGGTCGAGCCTGCCGCGGTCCGCGAGTTCATCGCCGACCAGCCGGCCTTCGCGAAACTTCCCGGGGACGACCTGGACGCCATCGCCGCCCAGGTCGTCCCGATCCGCCTGAACAGGGGCGAGACGCCGGCCTGGCCGGGCGATCCGGCCGGCGGCATCGCCCTGGTACGAAGCGGATCGCTGGAGGTCCGGACCGTCACGGGCGAACCCGTCGCCCGCCTGGGCGAAGGCGATCCGGTGCCGGCCCTGGGGACGTCCGGCGGCGAGGCCGTGCTTCGCGTCGCCGTCCTGGCGGACACCCTCCTCTACCGGATCCCGGCCGACCAGGTCCTCCGGCTGCGGGCGGCCCACCCCGATTTCGCCCGCCTGCTCGACCCGCAGCCGGGCGAACGGCTGCGCGCGGCCCGGGGGCGGATGGATCCCGCCGGCCGCCGGGAGGTGAGGAACCTGATCCGGCGCCCGCCGGAGGTGACCGCCCCCGGGACCAGCATCGCCGACGCCGCCCGGCACATGCATCGGGCCGCGGTCTCCTGCCTGCCGGTGGTCGAGGACGGCCGGCTGCTGGGCATCGTCACCGACCGCGACCTGCGCAACCGGGTCCTGGCGGCGGGCCTGGACCCGGCCGGCCCGGTGACATCCGTGATGACGCCGGATCCCTACCGGATCGACGACACCGCCCTGGTCTTCCAGGCGGAGATCCTGATGGGCCGCCACGGCATCAACCACCTGCCCGTGATGCGCGGGGCGGAACTGGCCGGGATGATCACCAGCACCGACATCCTGCGGACCCATGTCCGGTCGGTCGTGTTCATGGCGGGCGACATCGCCCGGCGGGACGATGCCGCGGGCGTCGCGGCGGCCGTGAAGCCGCTGCCGGACATGGTCCACGACCTGGCGGAAGGGGGCAGCAGCGCCTACGGCATCGGCCATGCCGTCTCGGCCGTCACGGACGCGGCGACGGAACGGCTGATCGGGCTGGCGGAACAGCGGCTGGGTCCTCCGCCGGTGCCCTATCTCTGGATGGCCCTCGGGTCCCAGGCGCGGAACGAGCAGACCGCCTGCTCGGACCAGGACAACGCCCTGGTCCTGTCCGACGACTACGAGGAGGCGGCCCACGGGGACTATTTCAAGGCCCTGGCGGAATTCGTCTGCGACGGGCTGGCCGAGGCAGGATATCCCCTCTGCCCCGGCGGCATCATGGCCCGGAACCCGCGGTGGCGGATGCCGCTGGCGGCTTGGCGCCGCGCCTTCGAGCACTGGGTGCGGGAGCCCCTGCCCGAGGCGCTGATGAACGCCAGCATCTTCTTCGACATGCGGCCGGTCGCCGGCCCGCCGCCGTTGTTCCGCGACCTTCAGCGCCACGTCCTGGAACTGACCGGAAGCAACGGCATCTTCCTCGGCCACATGGTCCGCAACGCGCTGACTCACCAGCCGCCGCTGGGACTCTTCCGGAACTTCGTCCTGATCTCCGGCGGGGAACACCACCGATCGCTGGACCTCAAGCACTCCGTTCTGGCGCCGATCGTCGATCTGGCCCGGGTCTACGCCCTGGACGCCGGCTCGCCCGTGGTCAATACCCACGACCGGCTGGTGGTCGCCGGCGAGACCGGCAAGGTCAGCCGGGACGGCGCCCGCGACCTGGTGGACGCGCTGGAGTTCCTGGGCCTCGTGAGGATCCGGCACCAGGCCCGGCTCCTGAAGGCCGGCAAGTCCCCCGACAACTACCTGTCGCCGCAGGAACTGTCGCCGTTCGAGCGGGGGCACCTCAAGGACGCCTTCGCCGTGGTGAAGCTGATGCAATCGGCGGCCCTCGCCGCCTACCGCGGCGGCATGGCCTGACCGCGGACGAACCGGGAACCCCGCCGATGCTTCTCGATGTCCTGATCGCTGCCTGCGCGGCCTTGGCGGCGCTCGGCGTCATGCTGATCTGCTTCAAGGCGCTGCGCGCCGCGCCGCCGCGCTGGCTCGGCCCGGTCGTCGCCGCCGTCGCGGTCGTCGCGGTCACCGCCACGCTGCGCTACCAGTGGGCCGGCCGCATGGAAGCGATGCTGCCGAAGGAGATGGCCGTCGTCGAGCGTCTCGCCACCCGGTCGCCGTTCGAACCCTGGTCCTACGTGAAGCCGGTCGTCACCACGCTGGTGCTGGCCGACAGGGGATCGGCGCGGACCAACCCCGCCCACGCCGACCTCGTTCTCATCAACGTCCTGATCGTGCGGCGCGCCGACGATACCCTGGTCACGCGCCATCTGGTCGATTGCGCCGGGCGGCGCGAGGCGGTGTTCCCGGCGGACGCCCCGTTTACGTCGGACGGCCTGCCGGACGGCTTGGCCTGGGCCGCCGACACCCCGCCCGCCCTGATCGATACGGCCTGCGCCCTCCGGACTTCCGGCATCGGTTCGAGCAGTAAAGATGAAGGTCATACGCCGAAAATCAGGCCCGTTATTTAACGAATATTGCAAAAAACCTTGGCCAAGAATAGCGCGCATCCGGTCGGACCGCCGCGTCGATCGGCACTGCCCCGAAGGAAAGCGCAACCAAGGAACTGCCATGCCATCCCTCCCGACCGCGCCGAGACATCTCCGTTCCCCCGGCATCGGAGCGTCGTTGAACCTGATCGTCGCCGCGCTCTGCCTGATCCTGGTCGGCATCACCGGCTCGACGCTGATCGGCGCCTTCGGTGCCGTCCGTTCCGCGGAGCGCGCGGGCGATCTGGCGCGCGCCGGCCGCGACGTCTTCACGGCGCTCCAGAGCGTCCGGATCGAGCGCGGCAGCACCCGCCTCCAGCTGGAAGCCCAGGACGCCGCCGCGGCGACCATGCTGACCGGCCTGGAAACCGTCCGCGCCAAGTCCGACGCGGCGCTGGAAGCCCTGGTGGCGGCCTGCGGACGCACCGACTGCGCCGATGCGGCGGAGATGTCGGAACTCGAGGCACGGAGCGGCCGGCTGGCGGCCCTGCGCCCGGAGATCGACCGGAACCTGCGCCAGCCGTTCCCGGCGCGCCGGGACGGGTTCGCGAAGGAGGCGAATGCCGTCATCACCGCCCTGGTCGACCAGCTCGAACTGATCTCCGGGCGCCTGACGGCGCGGCTCGGCGAGGTCGACGCCTTCACCGCCGTCCAGGTCGCCGTCAAGGACGCGGCCTACCTGGCGCGCGATGCCGCCGGCCTGGAGAAGTATCCGGTCGCGGCCATCATCAAGGACAAGGCCGTCTCGGCCGAGAACCGGGCCAGGATCGCGGAACTTCGCGGCAAGGCGGACGCCGGCTGGAAGCTGGTCAGGGAGATCGCCGGGCGTCCCGGCATGCCGGCGCCGGTCGTGGCCGCCGCCGAGGCCGCGCAGGCGCTCCACTTCGGCACCACCGTCAAGCTGAGCGACCAGATCCAGCAGGCCGTCGCGGCCGGGAACGCTCCGCCGGTCGGGGCGGCGGAGTTCAGCAAGGCCGTTGACGCCGGGACCACCAGCCTGGTCGCCGTCTGCGAGGCGGCCCTGGACGCCATCGTCCTGCATGCCGACGCGAAATCGTCGGCCGCGTCCGGGAACCTGACGCTGCAGGCCAGCCTGCTGCTGCTGGCCGTCGCCATCGGGGCCGGCGCCCTGGCGGTCATCCGGGGGCGGGTCCTGCGGCCGATCGACGGCATCACCGGGGCGATGCTGCGCGTCGCCGAGGGCGACCTGTCCGGCACGATCCCCTATGCCGAGCGGGGCGACGAGATCGGCCGCCTCGCGGGTGCGCTGGGCACCTTCAAGCGCAATGCCGAGGAGACCCGCCGCCTGCAGCGCGAGCAGCAGGAGGAGCAGGTCGGCAAGGAAGCCCGCCATCGGGAGATGGAGGCCGCGCTGGCGGAGTTCGGCTCGGCCGTCGCCCGCGTCCTCCAGGGCTTCAACGTCTCGGCGGAGCGCATGACCGCCGCGTCGGAGAACCTGACGGAGGTCGCGGACTCGTCGAAATCGCGGGCCACCGTGGTCGCGGGCGCGTCCGAGCAGACCTCCGCCAACGTCCAGACCGTCGCCGCCGCGACCGAGGAACTGGCCGCCTCGATCTCCGAGATCGGGCGCCAGGTCACCCACGCCGCCGGCCGCGCCCGCGACGCCGTGTCGGAGGCCCGCCAGACCGGCGAGACGGTGCGCGCCCTGGACGAGGCGGCCCAGCGGATCGGCGCCGTGGTCGGGCTGATCCAGCAGATCGCCAACCAGACCAACCTTCTGGCGCTGAACGCCACGATCGAGGCGGCGCGCGCCGGCGAGGCGGGGAAGGGCTTCACGATCGTCGCGCACGAGGTCAAGAACCTGGCCGGCCAGACCGCCAAGGCGACGGAGGAGATCTCCGGCCAGATCTCGGCGATCCAGGCCTCGACCCGGCAGACCGTGGACGCGATCGTCGGCATCGCGGCGACGGTGGAGGAGATCGACCAGACCTCGGCGGCGATCGCCTCTGCGGTGGAACAGCAGGCCTCGGCGACGCGCGAGATCACCCGCAACACCAACGAGGCCGCCCGCGGCACCCAGGAAGTTTCCTCCAACATCCTGGGCGTGACCGAGGACGCCAACCGCACGGGCGGAGCCGCCGGCGAAGTCCATGCCGCCGCCGAGGAACTGCGCCGCGAGGCCGCCGTGCTGGGCCAGCATATCGACCGCTTCCTCGGACGCATCCAGGCGGCCTGAGCGGGAGGACGGCCGGGCAAGCGAAATTCCAGTTCGTGCTCCCCCACGGCGGCGCTATGGTTGCATGTGACCAGTGAGGCCGCCGTGACAGCAACCCCGAAACCGTCCAGGGACATGGTCCGCATCCACCGCGCGAAGCTGCGGGTCCCGGGACCGCGGCCGGTCGAGATCTGGATCCCGGATGTCCGGTCGCCGCGGTTCGCCGCCGAGGCGCGCCGGCAGTCGCTCCTCGTCAGCCGGAGCCCGTACGAGGACGAGGAACAGGCCTTCATCGACGCCGTCTCGGTCAGTCCTGGGACGAAGAAGAGTGAAGCGGGGGAATCCGGACCGTCGCCGACCACGCGGACAAGCCCTGCCCGGCGGTCATTTGGCGGTCCCCACGGCCGGCGCCGATTCCCACGCCCGTCAGCCGATCCCCAGCTCGCGCATGCGTTTCCACAGGGTCGTGCGCGAGACGCCGAGCAGCCTCGCCGCCTGGCCGCGGTTGCCCTCGGCGCGCCGGAGCGCCTCCTCCACCTTGGCCCGGGTCGCGACGGTCAGCGCCTCGTCCAGGGTGCCGGTCCCGGCGGATGACGGCCCATCCAGCGCCGCCTCCGGGAAGAGATCCGTCGGTCCGATCACCGTCTCGTCGGCCAGCACCGCCGCCCGTTCGATCCGGTTGCGCAGCTCGCGCACATTGCCCGGCCAGTCATGGTCGGCGAGGGCCGCCAGCCCCGCGGGTGACAGCGCGCGGGCTTCCAGGCCGAAGCGCGCCACGGCGTCGTCCAGGAAGCGGCGGGCGAGCAGGGGCACGTCCTCGGGCCGTTCCCGGAGCGGCGGGATGCGTACCTCGACCACGTTGATCCGGAAATAGAGATCCTCCCGGAACGTCCCGGCGGCGACGCAGGCGGCCAGGTCGGCATGGGTGGCGCAGACCAAGCGCGCCTCGAAACGCCGTTCCTCCCGGCCGCCGACCGGCAGGAAGACGCGCTCCTGGATCACCCGCAGCAGCTTCGACTGATGCTCGACCGGCAGCTCGGCGATCTCGTCGAGGAACAGCGTCCCGGTGCCGGCCCGCGCCAGCAGGCCGGGGCTGGACGCCACCGCCCCCGTGAAGGCGCCGCGTTCGTGGCCGAACAGCGTGCTCTCCACCAGGTCGCGCGGGATGGCCGCGCAGTTGACGGCGGCGAACGGCCGGTCCGCTCGGCTGGCGGCGTGGAGCAGCCGGGCCGCGACCTCCTTGCCGACGCCGGTCTCGCCCGTCAGCAGCACCGGGATCTCCACCCGGGCCGCCTTGCGCAGGACCGCTTCGGCCTGCCGCATGGCCGGGGCGGCGCCCAGGGCGGCGGCATCCGCGGGCGCGTCCGGCACGCAGGCCTTGCGCAGCTCCGCAACCAGCGAGTCCACGTCGACGGGCTTGGTCAGATAGTCGCGGGCTCCCGCCTTGATCAGCCGCACGGCCTGGTCGACCTGGCCGTGCGCCGTGATGAAATACACGGGCAGCGCCCCGGCCATGTCCAGCAGGTGCCGGTAGAGCGCCTCCCCGTCCATGTCGGGAAGGCGGATGTCGCTGACCACGGCGTGGGGCGGGGCGCCGCCCGCGAGGGCCTCGACCGCGGCGGCCCCGGTGGCGGCAAGTCGCGGCCTGAAACCCTCCAGACGGAGCCGCTGCATCAGGGCCGGGCCGAGCACCGGATCGTCCTCGATCACCAGGACGGAGGGAGTGTCGTTCATGCCTTGGCTCCCAGGGGTATGGCGATCCGGATCGAGGTCCCGCGGCCGGGCGCGTCGATCACCGTCGCGCGGCCGTCGAGCGAGCCCAGCAGGGCGACCACCACGTCGATGCCCAGGCGCCGGCCGCTTCCCTCCATTACCGGTCGGTCCGCCCCGCCGCCGGTCAGGCGCGACGCGACGGAGCGGTCCAGGCCGGGACCCTGGTCGACGATATCGCAGATCAGGTCCGTCCCCTCGGTGCGGGCGGCGAGGCTGACCTTGCCGCCGCCGGGCGTCGCGGCACAGGCGTTCAGCAGCAGGTTCAGGAGGAGCTGGCGCACCTCGACGGCGCCGAGCTCGACGCTGTCCGCCACCTCGACGCGCCAGTCCAGGGTCACGCCGCGCCGGACGGCCTCGGGCGCCACCAGATGGCGCAGATCCTCGAGATCCTCGCGGCACAGCCGCCGATCCTCCGGCGGCCGGTACAGGTCGAGGGTGCCGGTCACGATCCGGTCGATCGTCCCGATGCCGCGGTCCAGCAGACCCAGCGCCTCGTCGCGCACCTGCCGGTCGTCGCCGAACCGGCGCAACGTCGATACCGCCGTGGCCAGCCCGCCCAGCGGGTTGCGCACCTCGTGGGCCATGGTCGCCGCCATCCGGCCGAGCGCCGCCGCCTGCTCCCGGTCGGCGAGCGCCCGGATCAGGCGCTCGCGGTCCCGGACCCCCTCGGCCAGCCGGTTGTAGGCATCGAACAGGCGCCGGGTTTCCGGCCCCGCGGTCCCGACCGCCGCGACCGGCAGGGGCTCCGGCTCGCCGAGCGGCTGGGACCCGAGGTGATCGACCAGGGTGCGCAGCGGGCGGGACAGGCGTTGCAGGATCGCGAAGGCGAGGGTGCCGCACAGGCAGGCGATGACGAAGTCCATCAGGACCACCGCCCAGAGCAGCCGTTCGCGCGCCGCGATGACCTCGGACAGGTCGAGCGCCGCCACGATCCCAGGTCCGGCGCCGGCCCCCGGATCGCCGAGTGGGCGGCTGGCCCAGCCGATGTCCCCGGCGGGGTCGATGCGGAACCCGAGGCGCATCAGCTCGGCCGCGTCGGGCGGCCCGATCCGGGGATCGCCGGCGCGGGCGATCAGCCGGCCGTCGCCACCGAAGGCGAACAGCGCCTGTTCCGGAATGCCGTGCTGTTCGGCTAGCGCCTGCGCGAAGCGGCGCTCCAACTCGACGGCGTCGCCGGCCTCCACATAGGGCCGGACGCTCGCCGCGAGCCCGTCGAGATAGACCTGGCCGATCTGCCTGAGCTGGTCCGTCTGGCGGGAATTCATGACCTGGAGGGCGACCTGGGTCGACCCGACCGCGACCACGAACACCATCGCGGCCGCCAGGGCCGGCAGCTGCAGCGACGGGGGAATCAGGGTCTTCAGTCCGATCAAGCTCGGCATCCGGGGCGCTTCGGGAAGTCTCGTCCTGCCCCGTAGTTGGCCTCCCGAGGGCTCAGGGCAAGAGCGTCACCGGCATGCGGTCCGAAACGACCTCGAACGGGCAGGTCCGGACCATGCCGAGCCATCCGCTCCGATGCGACAGGCAGGACATCGCGGCGGCATCGAAGCGCCGGACCTCGCGGTCGAGCACGTCCGCCCCGGCGTCGGGATCGATCGCGGGCATGACCGTGGCCTTGCGCCCGTGCGCCCGAACCAGTTCCACCTGTTCGTCGAGGGCCGCCTGGACCCGCTGCCGGTCGCCGCCCACGGGCAGCAGCGTCACCGGCGCCTCGGTCCAGAGGCCGGCATGCAGGAACCGCCGGGCCAGCCGGGCGCAGCCGTCCGTCCCGGATACCACGAGGACGACGTTGCGCACGGCCGGGGGATGCTGCCGCACCCGCAGGACGGGAACCGCGGACCGGGCCGCCAGGGTCGCGGCGAGTTCGTCCGATGGCGGCTGCCCCGTCCCGGACAGCCCGGCGCCGGCCGGGACCACCAGCAGGTCGCAGCCGGCCACCACCGCCGCGAGCCCGTCGAAGCCGGTCTCGTCGTGCCGGCTGGTGATCTCGATCGGATGGCCGCGGGTGACCTCGTCGAAGTCGCGGAGCGCCGCCGAGGCCGCCTCGCGCCTCCGGGCCCGGCGCTGGTCGGCCAGCCAGCGAGCCCAGTAGGTGCCGCCTGCCGGGATCGCCTGGGCTTCCGGCTCCGGGTCGAAGGCCGACAGGCCCGTCAGCTGGGCGCCCGAGGCGAGCGAGATCCGCGTGGCCAGTTCGATCGCGGACCGCTGGGCGTCGCCGCCGCCGAGCCAGACCACCACGCGCCTGGTCGAGGCGGCGGCGGACGCGGCGGAAGAGGGGCTCGCGAGATGGGACGGCTTGCGGAACGGGATCGGGGTCATGGCTCCCTCCAGTGGGGCAGGGCAGGGGTTTCCTCTCGAACCGGAGCCTTACAAGAGGCGTGCCAGACAGGATTCCCGGGAGTTTCCCGGCGTCGCCGGCCGTGGGGCCGGTGCCGATGTTTCGCCCTGTGAACGGCGGGGCGGCGGTCTGTTCGCGAACGTGAACATGGACCTCCGCGCCGCGGCCACCGGCATCACCTTCGCGTCAGGAAACCGACTGGAGCATGAAGGTGATGAACGGGTCGCCGTCGGCGCCGGTCGCCTCGCGCCCGACGATGCGGAATCCGGCTTCCCGGAACATTCCCGCCATCTCGTCGGCACTGCGCCCGACGAACCTCAGGGTCGATAGCGCGCGCTCCCCGGAGTCCCGGCATTCGAAGGCGAGCGTGGCGGCGTGCAGCGAACCGGGCGTCCTTCCCGGCTGCCAGTGGTACCGGCACCGGAAGATCTCGCCGCCGTGCCGGTTTTCCACGATGGTCGGCGGGAAACCCCGCGCTTCGGCAGCCGCCCAGTCGCGGATATTGGTCAGGAGATGGCCGCCGGTCCTGAGCACGGCCTTCATGCCGTGCAGGGAAGCCCGGAGATAATCGTCGTACGATCCCTCGTCGATCCCGTCGGGAGCGGTGTAGATCGCGTGGGCGGCCAGCACGACGTCGAAACGGCGGTGCCAGTCCGCGATCCCGGCCAGGTCGGCGAACGACGACCGCCGGAACCGGTCCGCGGGCAGCCCGCAAGCCGCCGTCCGCGTGCGTGCCACCCGGAGCAGGCTTTCGGAGAAGTCGGAGCCGAACGCGTTCCAGGGGCCGGCGTTGCCCACTGCCGGAATACCCCGGTGAAGGGCCAGCACGTCGTTGCCGACCCCGCAGCAGGCATCCAGGATCGAAGCACCGGGAGGGACGTCGAGCATCCACCGGTTCATGGCGTCGTCCCCGAGACGGTCGCCGCGCTCCCGTTCCGGCGACAGGAGCGCCAGATACAGGCGGCCGATATCCTGGTATGCATCATCCATCGTCAGGTCGGGATCAGGGGGCGGCCGCCTCGCCCGCGCCGAACCAGCCGTCGACCAGGGGCCGGTTCTCCGCCAGCCACCGGCGGGCGCCCGCCTCTGCGTCGCCGGCCTTCTCGATCGTCAGCATGAGCGAACCCAGTTCCTCGTCGCTCATGTCCCAGGCGTTCAGCCAGCGCAGGGCCTCGGGATGGTCCTCCCCGAACCCGGCGCGGCTCATGAGATGTATATTGTCGCTTCCGCCGAAGTCGTCTTCGGTGTCCTGGAGGTATTTGAGGTCGTACTCCGCGAAGGCCCAGTGCGGGCTCCACAGGGTGACGACGATGGGGGTGCGGTTCCGGTAGGCGCGTGCCAGCGCGCTCATCATCCCGGTTTCGGAGGAATTGACCAGCTTCATGTCGAGATCGTAGGTGTCGAGCACCTTCTCGGCCATCTGCATCAGGGACGAGCCGGGATCGATCCCGACGATCGCCGCCTCTTCCCCGGCCGCGGGAAACTCGGCCTCGTGCTCCGAGAGTTCCCGGATGCTGTCGATCCCGACATAGGACGGCACGACGAAGCCCTGCCTCGTTCCCTTGTACCAGGAATCATGCACCTCGATGGTTTTCCCGAACCGGTCCATGACCTCCTTGTCGGTCTTGGGCAGCCAGGTCTCCAGGCCGAGATCGATGTCGCCGCGCGCCAGCCCGCTGAAGGCCAGCACCCGGTCGACGCTCTTCAGTTCGACCCGGTAGTCCCGTTCCGACAGCAGGATCTTCCACAGGTTGGCGACGGCGATGTTCTCGGCCCAGTTCGTCATGCCTATGGTCACGACCCTGTCCTGCGCGCTCAGAGGGTGCATGGCGCAGGTAAAAGCCATCATTCCGGATACTATTGCCAATAGTATTCTGCTCATCCCAAGCACCCTCTGAAGAAAATCCCGAAGTTTTGCAAAATGCCGTCCGATCGGAACAGCTCCGGCGCTTGCTTGTTCCTGAACGGCAGCGCGACGGCGTCTGCCCGGGCAGGCCGATGTGACGGGCGCACTCCGGCGCTGTGACCTCAGTCCGCATGTAGGAGGGGTGTCCGGAGGAGATCGACGATCGAACCTCAAATTCCGGACGAGGGATTCGAGAAGAAGCTCAAAGCGGCGGCAGGATTCGCCACTCCGGGAAATCTCCGGCAAATCGCAGCCCGAACGTCCCGGAGTTTTGACCCGAGTTCGCCTACAGGGGCTGAAGAGCAACGCCTCTTCTTACCGTCGGCATACTCGCCTCACGGAGGAATTTTCAAATAGTCCCGATGGTATGACTTTCCGGCAAGTGTCTGGAAAAGTGGGTCAAGCGATAGGAATATGGGCATTCTAAACAACGCATTTAGGACCATCATGTAAGCCCTTGAAAGTCTACGACTTTTCGTCTTTGCTGCAATCCATGTTTTCCACTCGGAAATGTACCATCCCCGGGCCGAAGGATGGATAAAAATCTATGCCTATCTTCCAGAGATACTTGCAAGTAAATTCCTGTTAGTATTTGAAGATCAGGATGTTTCCTGAACTATCCTTACTTGGTCCGTAGGTACAATCATGTCTGCTGCACAGGCTCGCGAGCGATTCCCGTACCGGTCCGGTGGTGTCGATGTTCCCCTCCTCTGCACGGAGCCGATGATCATCGATCAGGTGTCGGCGCAGGGCTGTTCAGTTCTCGCTATGAGAGGCGATATGCGAGCGCATTGTCGAAGTTGAGCGCGTTGACGTAGAGTTCGCGGGCGATGTTCTGGACGCCGTTGGCCCGCAGGATGTTGATCGCGAAGCTGCGGAACCGGGCGACGTGGGTGGGCTTGACGCGGGTTCGGCTGGCGTCCTCGCCGAACGTGACGTCGCGGACCCAATGGCTCCGGTTTTCAATCGCCCAGTGCCCCCGGACCGCCCGTCCGAACGCCTCGGCGCCGAGCGCGACCTGGCAGGCGTAGAACGAGACGTCCTCGGTGGCGTGCCACAGGCCTGACCTGGTGTCCTTGTGCCAGGTCAGGCGGGCGACGCGGGCGGCGCAGACGATTAGGCCGTCCCATTCGGCGTCGAGTTTGCCCCGGACATCGAAGGTCTCGACCGTGCGGGTCTCGTGGCGGCCGTGGCCCTTGGGATCAACGCTCCTGTGGCTTTCGGCCGGGGGCTGGGTGGCGGCGATGGCCTCGAGCGTGGCCAGCAGGGTCGGCTGGTTGGCCTTGACCTGGGCGAGCAACGCGTTGCCGGTGTCGCGGGCCGCCTCAAAGGTTTTTTTGACAGTGCAGCGCGTCGGCGGTGAACAGCACGCCGCTCAGGCCGAGCTCCGCGATCAGGCGCTGGGCCGCCGGGATCTCGTTGCTCTTGTCGTCGATCTCGCTGTGCGCCAGCAGGATCGCCGCCTCCGAGGCGAACGCGCTGAGCGCCTGGGCCGCCTTGCGGTCGTTGAGGTGGTCGAAGCTGCCCTTGAGCGTCTTGCCGTCGAGCGCGATCGCCGGCATCCCGCCCTCGGGGCGCGCCAGCAGGCTGGCGGCGTGCCGGCGGAACGCCCGCTCCAGGGCGTCGGCGTCGAGGTCCTGGAGCACGGTGCGCAGGGTGTTGACCGATGGCGCCCGCCTCAGGGCGACGCCGAACAGCTCGTTGAGCAACTCCCGGCGCTGCTCCAGGAAGACGATGATGCGGCGGTACGAGGTCGCGCCGGACAGCAGCGCCAGCACGGTGAACAGCAGCAGCGGCGCCAGCGGGTAGCGCTTGCCCGCCGCGCGCCGCGGATCGGGAACCTCGCCCAGGGCCGCGAGAAGCCGGCCGAACGGTACCATGGCAACCCCCAAGTCCAGGAATTGCCGAGCAAGGATTCACACATTCGCGCGAGATGGTAGACTCTTTCTACGCTGCTTCACACCCCGCCAGGACTCGCTGCGCGCGAGTCAGGCGCGCAACGGGGAGAACTGAACAGCCCTGGGTGTCGGCGGCTCTCCCGGCCGAAGGCGCGACGGCGGCGGGAAGATGTTCCGATCCGGTGTGGACCCGCCTTGCCGGCGCTCTCGTGGGTCCGAGCCTTGGGTCCGCCCGGGTCGAGTTCGTCTGGCCTGGCGATCATGGCGGCGGACCGGGTCCCGCTGGCCGGCCGCCCGCCCGGCTGGAGCGAGAGCATGTCCTGGCCGAGAGCGAGGAAGCGGTCCTGGACGCCATCGCCCGGGGAGACGGTCTGGACGGCATCCTCGACCGCGTCTGCCGCTCGTCGGATGCCCTGTTCGAGGGGGCGCGCTGCTCCATTCTGCTCGCCGAACCCGATGGCGGTGTCCTGCGGTTCGGGGCGGCGGTCGGTTCGATGCCCATCGCCTTGCCCGACAGGTCGCGCGACGCCGGCGAGGCGGAAGAAGTGGTGCTGACCAGCGACGCCGCCTCCGATCCGGCGTGGCGCGGGTTCGTCGCGATCGCCCTTGCCCACGGCATAAGGTCCTGCTGGACCTTTCCCTTGGGACGCGGCGGGGCGGTCCACGGGTTCCTCGTCGTCCACCACGAGGAGGCCCGTGGCCCGAGCGGGGCCGAAGCCGCCCTGGCCCGGCGCTTCGCGACGCTGGCCGGCCTCGCCGTCAAGCGGAAACGGACGGAGGAACGCCCGTCGGAAGACGGGGAACGGCTCGCATCGGCGATGCAGGGGGCCGGCATAGGTTTCTGGGAATGGGATATCGCCAAGGGCACGCTTTACTGGTCGCCGCTGCTGAAGCGCATGCTCGGGATGGAACCGGGGGACGAGCCGGTCCCGGGCATCACGTTCGAGGGCCTGCTCCATCCCGACGACCGGGAAAGGGCAGGGGAGGTCCTGCGGCGCCACCTGGCCGAACGGGAACCGTACGACGCCGAGTTCCGTGTCCGGCAGGCGGCCGGAGACTGGCGCTGGATCCGGGTCACCGCCCAGGCCGGGCGGGATGCCGGCGAACGGCCGGTCCATCTCGCCGGGTGCGTCTTCGACATCACCGATCGGATGCGGCGCGAGAGCGAATTGAGCGCCGCCCGCGATGCGGCCGAGGCGGCAAGCCAGGCGAAATCCCGATTCCTGGCCCATATCGGCCAGGAGCTGCGGTCCCCTCTCGCCTCCCTGCTGGGAGTTGGCGAGGCCCTGAAGGACGCCGCCCTCGCACCGCCGAGCGCCCATGCCGGGGAAATCACCGCGATCATCGACAGCGGCGGCCGGCAGCTGGCCGGATCGATCAACGACATCCTTGAGATGGCCCGGCTGGAGTCCGAACAGGTCGAGTTCCACGAGGAGACGGTCGTCCTGGCGGCGATCCTCGACGAAGCGATCCGATCGGTCCGGGCGTCGCAACGGGAACCCCGGCACAAACTGACGCTCGACCTGCCCAGCCCTCTGCCCGTGCTGTCGGCGGACCGGCACCGCCTGACGCAGGTGCTGACCTATGTCCTGGGGAACGCGGTCGACTCTTCGCCGAAGCACGGCCATATCGCCGTCAAGGTCAGCAGGACCGAAACCGCCCTTGAAATCAGGGTCGAGGATGCCGGACCCGGAAACGCCGACGACTTCGCTCCCTCCCTCCTGCATCCCCTCTACCGCCTCGGGAGCGTGACGGCCCGGCCGTACCGGGGCAACGCCCTGGGACTCTTCATTTCCAGCGTCCTGGTCGAGCGGCACGGCGGCAGCCTCGAGGTCGAGAGCAGGTCCGACAGCGGCAAGACGGTCCATATCAGCCTGCCGGCGGAACGCCTGGCGGCGGGCCGGCCGATGCCGGCGAACGGATCGAAGGTATGGCGTCACGTGGCGCGAAACGTGATCTGACGGGCCGCGGGAAAGGGCCGGCAACCCGCCCTTTCCCGCCGGAAACCCTTACGGAGCGGCCTGATCGTCGGCCGCCTCGCCGTCGCCGTCCGGGGACCCCATCATCGCACCCGCGACGAGCCCGGCGTTCTCCCGGATCTTCGACTCGATCACGTCCGCCATGTCCGGGTTGGATTTCAGGAAGGTCCGGGCGTTCTCCTTGCCTTGCCCGATCCGCTGGCCGCCGTAGCTGAACCAGGAACCGGACTTCTCGACGACCCCGGCCTGCACGCCCAGATCCAGGAGCTCTCCCGTCTTGGAGATGCCCTCGCCGTACATGATGTCGAACTCGACCACCCGGAACGGCGGGGCCATCTTGTTCTTGACCACCTTCACGCGGGTCTGGTTGCCGACCACGTTCTCCCTGTCCTTGATCGCGCCGATGCGGCGGATGTCGAGACGCTGGGAGGCGTAGAACTTCAGCGCGTTGCCGCCGGTGGTGGTCTCCGGATTGCCGAACATGACGCCGATCTTCAGCCGGATCTGGTTGATGAAGATCACGGTGCAGTTGGATTTGGAGATCGAGCCGGTCAGCTTGCGGAGCGCCTGGCTCATCAGACGCGCGTGGCGGCCGACATGGCTGTCGCCCATCTCGCCTTCCAGCTCGGCGCGCGGCACCAGGGCCGCGACGCTGTCGACCACCAGCACGTCGATGGCGCCCGAGCGCACCAGCGTATCGACGATTTCCAGCGCCTGCTCGCCCGCGTCGGGCTGGGAGATCAGCAGCTCGTCCACGTCGACGCCCAGCTTGCGGGCATAGGCGGGATCCAGGGCATGCTCCGCGTCGACGAAGGCGCAGATGCCGCCACTCTTCTGGGCCTGGGCGATGACATGCAGCGTGAGCGTCGTCTTGCCCGAGCTTTCCGGGCCGTAGATCTCGATGATGCGCCCCTTGGGCACGCCACCGATGCCGAGCGCGATGTCGAGCCCCAGCGAACCGGTGGAGATCGCCTCCACCGCGGGCATCTCGGCGCCGCCCCCGAGCTTCATGATGGCGCCCTTGCCGAACGAGCGTTCGATCTGGGTCAGGGCGGCGTCAAGGGCTTTCCGGCGGTCCGGAGTGGTCTCGGCCAACCTTGACGGGGATGAGGACATTGCAGCGCTCCCAAATTCAGAATGCACCTTATGTACTCATTTTGTTCCCGCTTTGCAGGGTAGGGCACCGGCCGGCCGGCCGCTCATTGGGGGTAGCGCCGGATCGGCGCGACATCGCGGGGACCATGCCGCGATCCTATCCCATCCGGATAGTTGCCGGACCGGAGAAGTCCCTGTAAGGTTCCCGCAACTAGAACAAATCATGAACATCCTGGACGCCTGATCATGCCGCCGTCCGCGCCGTCCCATGCCCGGGGCGGCCCGCGGGCAGGGCCGGCCCGACGACGGAGGAAGCATCATGAAGAGGACCGGCCAAGCCATCGGGGAACTCGTCGCGCGACCGCTGGGCACGGGAATGATCCGCACGGCGGTGGGCGATCGCGCGTCGGATCTCCTGATGGCCTATGTCCGGCGGGCCGCCCTGGGGCTGGTCGTCCTGGGCGTCGTCCTGGGTGCCGCCCTGCAGATCGGCGGGATGTCCCTGCCGGACCGGGATGGGCAGGCCGGGTCGGCGGAGGGTTCCGGCCAGGCCAGGACGCTCGACGACATTCTGGCGGAGGCGGGCGGGCCGGAGATCGCCGCCTTCGAGTTCGGCGAAGACCCCGACGATCCGCCGGTCGGGCTCGGCGAGCCGGACGCGTCCGGCATCGGGAGCCTCGTCGCGCGCCTCAACCGCAGGGCCGGAACCCTGGCGGTGATCGACGAGGCCGCCGCCAGGGTCGGCGCGCCCGCGCGCCTGATGCGCGCCATAGCCAGCCTGGAGTCCAGCCTCGACGCCACGGCCAGGGCATCGACGAGCTCTGCGACCGGACTCTACCAGTTCATCGAGGCGACCTGGCTGTCCAAGGTCCGGACCCACGGGCGGAAATACGGCCTGGGCCATCTCGCCAGGCATATCCGCAGAGGACCGCTGGGCGAACCCGTCGTCGACGATCCCCGGATCCGCGAGCAGATCCTGGCGCTGCGCGAGGATGTCAGGCTGAGTGCCTTCCTGGCCGCGGAGCTGACGGTCGACAACAGGCGGCGTCTCCAGAAGCTGATGGCTCGCCCGGTCACGCAGACCGAGACCTATCTGGCCCACGTCTTCGGCGTGGCCGGGACGGCGCGCTTCCTCAAGGCTGCCGAAAGCACGCCCGACAGGGTCGGCGCCTCGGTGTTTCCGAAGGAGGCCAGGGCAAATCCGGGCCTTTTCCGGATGGGCGGCCAGCCGGCGACGCTCGGGGAGATCCGGAAGCGGTTCATCGCGAAGATGTCCCGGCTCGACCTCCCCGATCGGCTGGCCGCCATCGACCGCGTCGCTCCGGCGCGGGCGACCGCGGCGGAGCAGGACGGCGAACTGGCCGGGCTGGCGGACTGGCGTGACGGGAGGGGCGAGGAGCAGGTCGCCGCGTCCGCGGAGCGCTGAGGTTCCGGCCTCGCCGCGGGACCTGACCCGGTGCGGCGAACAAGGTGGCATGACGGAATAACTCATCTGGAATGAATTATTGCCGCTTGCCTCGCGCGGCTCGGTATATTAGTTTTTGCACTGCAGCAGCGATGCTGCATGCGCCTCTTTGGGCGTTTCCTCCCTAGACTCAAGGCCACCCCTCGGGGTGGCCGTCTTTTTTCATGGACGACCCGCCGGGCAGGAATGGCACCGGTCGGCGACGCGAGATCCCCGCGTCATTTCCGGTCCCGGAACCACTGGTCCGCCATCAGGAGCAGAAGAGCCCAGGCATAGGCCGATCCGATCGTGGCCTGCTGCCATCCCGGGGCGGACATGAACCGGTCGAGCAGGACCGGCACCGGAACGATCAGCAGACAGGCCGCGACAGCCAGCGCCGGGGTCAAAGGCGGCCGGAAGAACAGCGGAAGCAGGAACAGGCTGTAGTGGACCCAGGCCAGGGGCGAGGCGACCAGGGCGCCCAGCAGGCCGAGGGCGCTCGTTCGGAGGGGGTCCGGCCGGTGCCGGCGTGCCCGGACGGCGAGCCCGACGAGCAGCACGAGGCTCGCCGCCAGGCCGGCGGTGCCGTACCCGGACCGCAGGAACAGCCCGGGCAGCGACGCATTGGTCAGGAAGGCGCCGCGGTCGGCATCGTGCGATATCGCGTCGAGCCAGAGCCGGTAGATGCCGGCCCCGTACAGCACCGCCGGAACCAGGCTCAGCACGGCCGCGCAGCACCCGGCGGCGACGGCGGCCCTTGCATGCCCGGCCAGCAGCAGCAGCCCGGGCCAGACCAGGAAGTTCGGCTTGACCGCGACCACCACCCCGATCAGCAGCCCCGCCGCCAGCGGCCGGCCGCGTTCCAGGAGCAGCCAGGCTCCGGTCGCCGCGAGCGCCAGGGGCACATAGATCTGCCCCAGCACCAGCGTGTCCCAGAAACCCGCCGCGGCACAGGCCGCCAGCGCCGGCATCAGCGGGGCTTCCGGCCGGTAGCGGCGGACCAGCAGGGTGACCAGGGCGACGTATGCCACCGCCGTGACCGCCCACCAGAGCCGTAACGCTTCCGCCGGGTCGAGATATGAGAGCGGCTGGAACAGGAGCAGCGAGACCGGCGGGTTGAGGTTAAGGTTCCAGCTTTCGAACCCGGGCATCTCGACCCGGAACGTCAGCCCTGGATAGATCCCGTAAGGGTCGAGCCCCTCCGCCGCGGCGCGTCCCGCCCCCATGAACGAACCGAAGTCCCACAGCAAGGCTCCCGGCAGCGACCGCTGGAGCTGCCAGACGATCAGCGCCGTCAGGCCGGCCGCCAGCAGTCCGGTGGGAACGGCCTGGGCCGGCTTGTCCGGTTTCCCGCGCGGCGCTGTCATGAGCTGCTCCGCACCGCCTCGATTTCCTCGGTCCCGGGTTCCCGCTCGCCGGGCGGCAGCAGGCGCATCAGGGCATGGTGGGCGCCGCAGGCCACGGCGCGGACGGGAAGCCGGTCGGGCCATCCGGCGCAGCCCCGGTTGAAGACGATGATGTAGACGCCGGCGCCGCTCCCCTCGACCGCGCCGTCCACCTGATCGACGAGCGCACTCACCTGGTCCGCGGTCTCGGCCCGGGCGATCGGGTTGACGGCGAGTTCCAGCAGGCCCTGGTCGGCCGGGGTGAAGATCAGCGGGTTCTGGCCTTCGCGGGCGAAGATGTTGACGACGACGGAGTTCCGCTGCAGGACCGCATAGGATGCCGTGTGCTCGTGGGCGGGCCGCACGTGCCGGGTCGTGAACCAGTCGCCCAGCTCGAACGGGGCCGCCTCCGCCGGGACCAGGATCGCGCCGGCGGGCAGCCGGTCCAGGGACTGCCTCACGGCGGCGAAGCTGCGGTCCTGCCGGACCCAGTCCTGAGCCATCAGTGCGCCGCGCGCGCCGGTCGCCAGGACCAGCCCGAGGACGAAGACCAGGGCCGTCCCGGGAGCGGGCCGGGCGGGCGCCAGGGCTGCCACCAGGAGCAGCGCGGCGGGAAGCGCTATCCGCGAGTCCAGGAAGTAGGACCCCATGGCCGAGTAGGGGAGCGCCAGCACCATCAGGGCATAGACCGCCGCCACTCCGCCCAGCCCCGGGTGTAAGGTGACGCGCCGGCTCGCCAGCAGGATCAGGATCACGGCGCAGGCCGTCGCCAGGGTCGCGGTATCCAGCATCGTGTTGCCCGTGGACAGCAGGCGGGTGAAGGGCGACAGCTTCTGCCAAGCGGTATAATCGAATCGGAGGTCCAGCGGCAGGCCGTTCGCCGGGCTCGCGGCCAGGTACAGCGCGAGGGCCGGAACGAAGATGCCGGCCGAGGCTGCGAGGCGGCGTGCCGCCGGACGCACCCCGCGGGGACGCGCCGTCCAGGCACGGCCCAGCTCGAGGGCCGCGATGCCGACGGCGAACAGGCCGAACGCCACCATGTGGGCCAGAAGCAGCAGCAGGGCGAAGACGGCGCCCGCCGCGAGCTGGCCGCCGCGCGACCGGCGTCCGAGATGCAGCCACGCCGCCAGCCCCCATAACAGCAGCCCCACTCCCAGCATGTAGTTCAGGAAGCCCCAGAGCATCACCTCGTTCCAGGCCAGGGCCGCTGCCAGTAGCGGCCAGACCGAGGGGCGGCCCGTCGCCGCGGAACCGAGCGCCAGGGTGCCGGTGACGGTCAGGACCAGCAGCAGGCCGAGCAGCACCTTGCCCGCCGGTTCGACCCCGAGCGCCGGCACGAGCGCCAGCAGCACGAGGTCCGACAGGACATTGGGCAGCAGCAGGCTGTCCGCCGTGAAATTGGCCGAGAAGGCCGGGACGCTGTCCAGGTGGGCCAGGACATGGACCCGCGCCAGATGGTTCGGATAGTCGAAGATCGGCGGCGTTCCGGTCGCCAGGAGCGGCAGTGCCGCGAGACCGATGAGGACGGAGGCGAGCATCGCCACCCCGCCCGCCGGCCTGGAAACTCCGTGCGGGCAGGATCCCGCTTCGTGGGTCTGGTCGGTCACCTGCCCTCCGTGAATTGCCGGGAGGTCACCGCGCGGGGCGGCGCAGGATGCGGGTCGGGCTGGTCACGGGGTCGATGCCGCGACGGGGAAGCCGGCCGGGACAAGGCCGGGAAGAGCGGAAACGCGCGCCTTCCGATCTTGGGTATGCATCGTGAACTCCTTGACGGTTCGGAGGCAAAATACAGGTGTGCGGTCACCGCGCCGTGCTTGGCGGTGCCGTTCGCTTGAAGATCCAATGCTCGTTTCTTGATTGCTCGGCGGGCCGGAAGGCGGGCCTGGCCGGAAGGTCCGGCAGGCCCGCCGACTGGAAGACAGCACCGACGAAGCGGAAGTTCCATTTTTTCTACAGGAAGACGGAAGTCCGCCGCGTCGGTGCCGGAGCGCGCCCGCTACCTGACGCCAGGGGCCACGGCGGCGGGCCTGCCGCTGCCCAGGCTGCGCATGGCCAGCAGGCAGGCGACCGGCCACACCACCGCGCCGGCCCACCAGAGATTCAGGCCGCCCGCGATCAGCGCCATTCCGATCAGGCCGGCCTGGACCACGTAGTAGGTCATCGGGAGCAACGCCATCCGGATCAGGTCGCCCTCTCGGTTGACCAGCCCGACGGTCGCCGACGCCGCGACCACGTTGTGCACGCAGATCATGTTGCCGGCGGCACCGCCGACGGCCTGAAGGGTCACCACGAGTGCGGCCCCCGCGGACGCCAGCCCGATGTTGACCGCCGTGGAGAACTGGAACAGCGAGAACATCATGTTGCTGACCGTGTTCGATCCGGCAATGAAGGCGCCGAGCGCGCCCACGATCGGCGAGACCAGGGGCCAGAACTCGCCCGACACGGCCGACACGCCGCCGGCCAGCACCAGCGGCATGCTGGCATGGTCGGGCGACGCGGAGTTGATGAACACCTGCACCATCGGTACGGCGAGCAGCAGCGCCGGCGCCGCCTTGATCATGGTGCTGCCCGACAGCGACCAGACGGCGCGGTAGCTGCCGTCCTTGCCCATGCCCTGGAAGAAATAGGCGAACAGCGATACCAGGACGAACACCGTCCCCGGCAGGTAGAGCGGCTGCGACGAGGCCGAGATGCCGGACCCGAACAGGTTGGTCCAGCTCAGCGTCATCTCGGGAGAGGTGAGGAACGCCTTCAGGGGATCGATCACGCGCGTCGCGATCAGCAGCGCGGCCACCAGCAGGTAAGGCGTCCAGGCCTTCAGCAGCGACATGGGCTGCTCATGCTCGACCGCCTGCTGGGACTGCTCCAGGGTACCGATCCAGCGGTCCTCCCAGTTCTTCCGCGGCCCGAAATCGAAGACCTCGCGCGGCAGGAACAACCCGCGCCGGGCGGCGGGGATGACGATCCCGAGCCCGATCATGGCGCCGATCAGCGACGGGAACTCCGGCCCGAACGCGGCCGCGACGAGATAGTAGGGCAGGGTGAAGGCGATGCCGGCGAACAGCGCGAACTTCCAGGCGGCGAATCCCTCGGCGAAGGAACGCCTGGGTCCGAAGAACCGGGTGATCATCGCGACCATGATCAGCGGGATCAGGAAACCGACCAGCGCGTGGACCATGGCGACGTTGACCGCGATATGGACCAGGTAGTCGCCGAAGGCCATCGGCGCGATCGTGCTGTTGACGATCTCCTGGTTGGCGAGGCCGGTATTGACGCCCAGCAGGATCGGCGTCCCGACCGCGCCGAACGAGACCGGCGTGCTCTGGATGATCAGGGCCGCCAGCACCGCCGCCATGGCCGGGAAGCCGATGGCGACCAGCAGTGGCGCCGCGATCGCCGCCGGCGTGCCGAAACCCGAGGCGCCCTCCACCAAGGATCCGAACAGCCAGGCGATCAGGATCGCCTGCACCCGCCGGTCGGGCGAGATCGAGGTGAAGCCCTGCCGGATCCGGGCGATCGCTCCGCTCTCCTCGAGCGTGTACAGCAGCAGGATGGCTCCGAACACGATGTAGAGGACGTTGACCGCCGTCACCAGGCCGTTGACCGAGGCGCCCATGACCTTTTCGATCGGGGTGCCCCACAGCGCGAGGGCGATCAGGGCCGTCGCGGCGTAGGCGACCGCCATGGTCAGCTTGGCCGACCGGCGGAGTGCCACCAGCAGGACGAACACGATGCAGATCGGCATCAGTGCTAGAAGGAATTGCAGACTTTGAGGCATGTAGACTCCGGTGTTTCCTCGGCTTTATCGTCGTTGTCGCGAGCCGGCACTATATGGGACCGCTGCAAGGCAGATCAGTAGCCCGATGGGGAAACGCGGGCGCGGCGGACGGGGGCCATGAGGATACCCAAGAATGTGATAATGTTTGTTATGGAAAGTATAATGGGCGCCTTGACGGGTTGCTGACCCTGAACCCGTCTGGCGGGAGCCTGCCTGAATGCCGGCCTGTATATTTAAGCCGGGTTCGCGGCCGAGGCCTCGCAATCGCGAAGTGTCCGGGCCGCGGCGTCGAAGGCCGACCAAGCCCGCCGGGCGAGGCTGCCGCCCACGCTACAGCGCCGGACGCCGAGCGCCGCAAGGGAGCGGATGCCGTCGTCGTATTCGTGGACAACCACGTTGACCGGCTTTGGCGCGACCGCCGCGACAAGCTCGGCCACAGCAGCCGGATCAAGGATGAAGGGAACGAACAGGCAGTCGGCCCCGGCCTCGGCATAGGCGACGGCGCGGGCGATGCTTTCGCCTGCCGGCATGCCGGGAACCTGGAAGTTCTCGTTGCGGCCGATCAGCATGACGCTGGGATCCACGGCGTCGATGGCGGCGCGAGCGGCAGCGATGCGCTCGACCGCAAGGCCCTGCTCGTACATGTAGCTGCCCGACCAGTCCTCGATCGACAGCGCCGCGATCCCGGTGTCGAGTGCCCGCGCGACGTTCGCCGCGACGTCCTCGGGATGATCGGCGTAGCCGTTCTCGAAATCGGCGTTGATCGGCAGGGGAGTGGCCGCGACGAGCATCCTCAGGTGGTCGAGCGTGGCGTCGAGACCGAGTTCCCCGTCGTCCCTGCCTGCCGCCCAGGCGGCGCCCGAGCTCGTGGAGGCGATCGCCTTGAACCCGAGCTTGGTGAGGCGAACCGCGCTGCCCGCGTCCCAGGCGTTGGGAATCACGAAGAAGCCGCTCTCGTGCATCTTGCGGAAAGCCGCTCGTTTCTCTGCCGTCGTGGTCATCGAGTGCTCCGTTTCGGATCGGATGAGATGCGCTCGCCGCTTTCCCTCAGGTCGGGAGCTCTCCCAGCCGGCGCTTCTGGTTTCCGGCACCGTCGAAGTTCGAGGGATCGAGCCAAGCCTTGAAGCGGGTCCGCAGCGCCGGCCATTCCGAATCGACGATGGAGAACCAGGCCGTGTCCCGGTTCTCCCCCTTCACCACCATGTGGTTCCGGAACACCCCCTCGAACGTGAATCCGAAGCGCTCGGCGGCCCTCTTCGACGGCGCGTTCCGGTCGTTGCACTTCCACTCGAACCGGCGGTAGCCGAGCGTGTCGAAGGCATGCGTGGCGAAGAGAAAGAACGCTTCAGTCGCGACACGGGTCCGGGAGATCGCCGGACCCCACAGGATGTTGCCGATCTCGATCACCCCGTGCGTCGGGTCGATCCGCATCAGCGCCTGGCGTCCTTCCGCCCGCCCCGTCGTCTTGTCGATCACGGCAAAGAACAGGGGATCCTGCGAGGCAGCGGCGCCCTTCAGCCACCTCGCGAAACTCTCCTCGTCGGCGGGCACTTCCTCGAAGAGGTATCGGAAACGGTCCTCGGCGCCATCCTGCCGGGCCGAACGGAAGAGCTGGGCGCCGTGGCGGGCCGGGTCGAGGGGTTCCAGGCGCGCGTAGGAGCCCTCGATCACGATCCGCTCCGGGCGCGGAGCGCCGTTCCATCCTGAAAGGTCCATGTCCGTCCCGTCCTCTCCTTTTGCAAGTCCGAGACCAGCGTCACGTCGCCGGCTCCGCATTGTAGACCGCCGCCATGACGACGTCCGGTCAATTTCTGTCGGCGGAAAGACAAGCTCGGCTCGCTCCGTTCGAGAACTCGCCGCGGGCCGTGGTCGGCTACGTCATGATGGTGTGATTTCAGGAAGCTCTTCAGTTCCTCCCGGGGGTGTGGCTCGCCGCTGCGCCGCTGCGCCGCTGCGCCGCTGCTGCGCCATGCTCCCGCCTTCGCGCAACTAAACAAGCCGCCGACATCGATCCCCATCTACGTCGTCATCGTCGGCGGAACGGCTGGCGCAGTTCGGATACAGGGTCCAGATCGTCGAGGCGGCCGGGCAACTCGGCAGCCGGCTCCAGACCCGCCGGTTCAACAACGTCCCGATGGATTACGGCGGCGCCTGGATTCACTCGGCCGACATCAACCCGTTCCTGCCGATCGGCGTGCCTCGGGCTACGAGCTGGTCCACCAGGACGATACCCGGATCGACAAGGCGTTCTTGGACGGCGTGCCGCTCGATGCCAAGGAACTGCTCGGCCTGCAGCGCTTGGCTCGGCGGCTGTCGCCAGGATCTCCCAATGGGACGTGACGAACTGGGGCACCAACCCCCTCACCCGCGGCGCCTATTCGGGCGCGCTGCCGGGCATGGCCCATATGCGCGAGGTGGTGGCGGAGCCGGTCGGCGACCTGGTCTTCTTCGCCGGCGAGGCGACGGGCGGCCCGCTCGCGCAGACCGCGGGCGGGGCGATGAACAGCGGCCACCGCGCCGCTGCGGAGATCTACTCCGCCCTGCGCAATTCGACGCTCATGTCGCCGTGCCCGAACGGGCTGCAGCTATGCTTCAGATGACGCTTAGGGCCGAGTGACGCCGCCCCTCCTCCGGCGAAGCGGGACGGAGTCCCACAGGCCCCGTCCCGTCCAGGTCCCGGCCGTTCCACTCGCCGCACTGTGTTGCGCCATGGGCACAACCTACGGCTCGATGCAAGGCGGAGGTGATGCGGGCCGACGATCGTAGGTTGCGCCCATGGCGCAACGCATCGGATCAGCTGTCTCGGGCGGCTCGACTTGATCGGGTACCCGGGGACCGGTGACAGCGCCCGCGGCGACCTCGCGCCCCCTGATGATCCTGTCGCCGAGCAACTTGCATATACCACAAACATGATTTAATGTTCATGTATTGTTCTTTTCCGTGAAGGCGCCCCAGCCATGCTCGACCATAGTTCTCCGGCATCCGCCGCCTCGGTCCCGCCCGTGATCGTCCTGACGCCGCGCCAGGAAGCCTTCTGCCGGGCCATGGCCAGCGGCGTCGGCGGGGCGGAGGCGGCACGGCGGGCGGGCTATTCGCCCAAGGGCGCGAAGCAGCGCGGGGCCTTCCTGATGACCCAGCCGGAAATCCGCGTCCGGATCGACCAGCTCCGGACCGACCGGCAGGCCGGCCATCAGGCCGCCCTGGACCGCGCCGCCGGCCTGGTCGATACGATCGTCGGGGAGGCGCTGGAGCGCAAGAGCCTCGGCCTGGCGCTCCGCGGAGTGGAATTCGGCCTGAAACTCCTCGGGGTGATCCAGGACAAGCGCATCCCGCACCATTTCCTGGGCGACAAGCCGCACCCCGACGCCGACCTGGAGACCCTGGACTGCGACCCGGAGGAGGATGCCGACCACGCCTCGCCCGGACAGTCGGCCGCGACCGACCCGGTTGAGCCCCCGGATGCTCCGGCGATGTCTCCGGCCGAACCGGCGATGTCTCCGGCCGAACCGGCCGTGCCGCTCCGCTCCCTGCCCGCCGGAAAGCCCGTTGCCCCGCAGGCCATCGGGCGGAATAGTGACCTTTCGGCCCGTCGGATAGTGACCTCGCCCGCGACGGCCGCCCTGTTCGGGTCCACCTCCCTGTCGGTGCCGGTGCCGGTGCCAGCCCTGAGGCTGCCGGCGGTCGCCTGATACGGTTTCCGGAGGATCGGCAGGACTCTCCGGAAACCGGGAGCCCGGCAGACCGATGCCACAGGCACCGATCGAGCCCCATGCTCCGCCCCTCCCGCTCAGATCTTGGAGCGGGGTCGGATCATGTTTCCCGGTTTACGCCTCGCATCAGCCGAACAACGGTCCATCGAAGCACCGTGCCGACCCGCAAGTCCCGTCCGCGGACATCGTCTTGCTCCGCTCCTCGGGACGTATCGGCAACATCCCGTTGGGATTAACTCAATAATCGAGCCAAGTCTATTATCATCAACCTGTCACATTACTGAAATTGCTTTCTGAAACTGTCCCTCGGCCGGTCGCGGAGTTCCAACGAACACCTAGACCTCCGCATCTATGTTACGGGCGCAGGGAGGGCCTATTTGATGTCCAATACGATCAGCACCGACGAGAGCTTCCGCCTCCAGATACTCCACGCCTCGGATCTGGAAGGTGGCATCGACGCGATCCAGCGGGCACCCAATTTCGCGGCCATCGAGCAGGCCCTGGAGGGCGAGGAAACGAATTCCATCACCCTGTCGGCCGGCGACAACTATATCTCCGGCCCTTTCTTCAACGCATCGGCAGATCCCGACCTGGGCCCCGCCTTCGCCGACGCCTACAATTTCCTGTACGAGCTGCCGGCGGACGCCGACACCGTCAGCTTCGAGGAGCTGGCCCCGGCGCAGGGCCGCATCGACATCTCCGTGATGAACCTGGTCGGTTTCGACGCCTCGGCCTTCGGCAATCATGAGTTCGACCTCGGGCTGGATGCCATCTCCTCGATCATCGGCGTCGCCGCCGGAGCACCGGAAGCGGGCGAGCCGCCGCTGTCCGGGATCGACTGGCTGGGCGCCCAGTTCCCCTACCTGTCGTCCAACCTGGAATTCACCGGCTCCGGGCTCGAATCCCTCTACACGGACGAGATCCGGACATCCGACAGCTTCCGCACCGACCTGGACGCTGCGGCGGCCGGGACCGCCGATCCGGCCAAGATCGCGAACAGCGCCATCGTCGAGGAGAATGGCGAGCCGATCGGCGTGATCGGCCTGACCACGCCGCGCCTCGCCGAGATCTCCTCCCCCGGCACCGTCGGGGTCGAAGGATCGGACGAGGATCTTTCCACCTTGGCCGAAATCGTCAATGCCGAGGCGGCGCGCCTCGCCGACCAGGGCGTCACCAAGATCGTGCTGGTCAGCCACCTCCAGCAGCTCGCGCTGGAACAGGGCTTGGCGCCGCTGCTGAACGGCGTGGACGTGATCATCGCCGGCGGGTCCGACACCATCCTGGCCGACGGCACCGACACGCTCCGCCCCGGCGACGAGGCGGCGGGCCCCTACCCGGTCACCGCGACCGGCGCGGACGGCAACCCGATCGCCATCGTCTCGACCGACGGCGAATACAGCTATGTCGGCCGGCTGGTGGTCGAGTTCGACTCCGAGGGCGTTGTGATCCCCGGCAGCATCGACCCGGACGAGAGCGGCCCCGTCGCCACCACCGACGAGGAGGTCGCGGCGCTCTACGACGGCGCCGACCCGTTCGCCGAGGGCACCGCCGCCGGCGAGGTCAGGGATCTGGTGGGAGAGGTCCAGGACATCGTGACGGCGCAGGACGCCAACGTGTTCGGCCTCAGCTCCGTCTTCCTGGAGGGCCGCCGGACCGCGGTCCGGACGGAGGAGACGAATCTGGGCAACCTGTCGTCCGACGCCAACATCGCGGCGGCGCGCGAGATCGACCCGGACGTCCAGGTCTCGATCAAGAACGGCGGCGGAATCCGCGCGCCGATCGGCACGGTGGCGGACGACGGCACCCTGCTGCCGACCCAGGCCAATCCGGAGGCCGGCAAGGAGGCGGGCGAGGTTTCCGAACTGGACATCAGCAACGCGCTTCGCTTCAACAACAGCCTGACCACGCTGACCGTGACGGCCGAACAGCTCAAGGCGGCCCTGGAGCACGGCGTCGCCGCCGTCGCCCCCGGCGCCACGCCGGGCCAGTTCGCCCAGGTCGGCGGCGTCGCCTTCAGCTATGACCCGGAGCTGCCGGCCGGCGAGCGGGTCCGCACGGCCGTGCTGCTGGACGACCAGGGCGAACCGGGCCGGACCGTCGTCGCGGACGGCGAGGTCGTCGCGGACGCGCCGAACGCCATCCGGGTGGTGACCCTGAGCTTCCTGGCGGACGGCGGCGACGGCTACCCGTTCCGCGACTTCATCGAGGCCGATCCGGACTTCGCGAACCGCGTCGATCTGGCCGACGTGCTGACCGACCCGGGTGCGGCGACCTTCGCCGATCCCGGCACCGAGCAGGACGCCCTGGCCGAGTACCTGGCCGCCGAGTTCGCCGAAGCGCCGTTCGACGGGGCGGAGACCTCCCAGGCGGAGGACGAGCGCATCCAGAACCTGGCGGTGCGGGAGGATACGCTCGATGACGGCGACGGTGGCGGCGACGGTGGCGGCGATGGAGACGGAGATGGAGACGGAGATGGCGGCGCCCCCTCCGCCGGCATCGCGCTGACGCCGCTCGGCGTGTTCGAGACCGGCATCTTCGACGAGAGCGCCCAGGAGATCCCGGCCTACGACCCGCTGACCCAGCGGCTGTTCGTCAGCAACGACGGCGACCTGACGGTGGACATCCTCGACGTCTCCGACCCCGACGCGCCGGTCCGCGTCGGCCAGGCCGACATCGGCGTGCTGGCCGGGGTCGGCGGCGTCAACAGCGTGGCCGTTTCCGGCGGGCTGGTCGCCGCCGCGGTCCAGAACGAGGACGGCGCCCAGAACGGTGTCGTCGCCTTCTACAGCAACGGCGGGACATTCCTGGGCACCGTCGAGGCCGGCGTGCTGCCGGATTCGCTGACCTTCACGGCCGACGGGACGAAGCTGCTGGTCGCGAACGAGGGCGAACCGGCCGACACGACCGACCCCGAGGGCAGCATCAGCGTGATCGACCTGGCCGGCGGACTGACCGGGGCCGAGGTGACGACCATCGATTTCTCCGCCTTCGACGGGCGGGAGGACGAGCTGCGCGACCAGGGCGTGCGGATCGAGGCGGGCAAGACCGTCTCGGAGGACATCGAGCCGGAATACATCGCGGTGTCCCCGGACGGTGCCACCGCCTGGGCCACCTTGCAGGAGAACAACGCGGTCGCGCGGATCGACCTCGCCACCCTGGAAGTGACCGACATCCTGCCGCTCGGCACCAAGGACTTCTCCGAGGACGGCAACGGGATCGATTCAAGCGACGAGGACGGCATCGCGATCCGCCCGGTCCCCGTCCTGGGCCTGTACCAGCCCGACGCGATCGCCAGCTATGCCGGAGCGGACGGGGAGACCTACTGGGTCACCGCCAACGAGGGCGACACCCGCGACGGCGAGGAGATCCGCGTCGCCGACGCCGAGCTGGACCCGGCCGCTTTCCCCGACGCCGAATCGCTCCAGTCCGACGAGGAACTGGGCCGGCTGACGGTCTCGGCGGTGGACGGCGACACCGACGGCGACGGCGACATCGACCAGCTCTACACCTTCGGCGGCCGGTCCTTTACGATCTGGAACGACCAGGGGGAACGGGTCTTCGACAGCGGCGACCAGTTCGAGCGGATCACCGCCGCGGAGCTGGGCACCACCGGCTTCAACGCCAACAACGACGATAACGACAGCTTCGACGACCGGTCGGACAACAAGGGGCCGGAGCCCGAAGGCGTCGCGGTCGGCGAGATCGACGGCCGCACCTATGCCTTCGTCGGGCTGGAGCGGGTCGGCGGGGTCATGGTCTATGACGTGACCGAGGCCGATGGCGCCCGGTTCGTCCAGTACGTCAATACCCGCGATTTCGCCGGCTCGGCCGAGGAAGGCACCGCGGGCGACCTCGGCCCCGAGGGGCTGGCCTTCATCGCCGCCGGCGACAGCCCGACCGGCGAGCCGCTGCTGGCGGTCACCAACGAGGTCAGCGGCACCACCCGCCTGTTCGGCATCGGCGTCCCGGCGGAGCCGGACTATACCGCGATCGGCGAGATCCAGGGGACCGGCGCCACCTCTCCGCTGACCGGCCAGACCGTCACCGCGCGCGGCGTCGTGACCGCGGTGGACGGCAACGGCTACTATCTCCAGGACACCGGGGAGAACGGCGAGGGCGATGGCGACGACGCCACCTCGGACGGCATCTTCGTCTTCACCGGGGCCGCCCCGACGGTCGTCCAGGGCATGGAGATCGCCGTCACCGGCACCGTCTCCGAATTCACCCCCGGCGGTGCGTCGAGCGGCAACCTGTCCACCACCCAGATTTCCCAGGTGACCGACACCCGGGTGCTGGTGACCGACGCCGACCTGCCGGACGCGGTGATCATCGGGCAAACGGGCGGCGAGGCGGGCCGCGAACCGCCGACCGAGATCATCAGCCCGGACGGCATCGCGTTCTACGAGAGCCTGGAAGGCATGCGGGTCACCGTCGCCGACGCCGTTGCCACGTCGCCGACCAACGGCTTCGGCGAGATCTTCACTGTGGCCGACCAGGGCGCCGGGGCGACCGGGCTGAACGATCGCGGCGCCATCGTGATCGGGCCGGACGACTTCAACCCGGAGCGGATCCAGCTCCAGTTCGACGCCGACGTTTCCGGCGATCTCACCGCCGAGGTGGACACCGGCGCCCTGCTGGGCGACGCGACCGGCGTGGTGTCCTACGCCTTCGGCAATTACGAGGTGCTGGTCCAGGAGTTGGGCGAGGCGGTGCCCAGCCCGATCGAGCGGGAGACCATCGATATCGAGGGCGGCGCCGGCCGCCTGACCGTCGCCAGCTACAATGTCGAGAACCTGGACCCCAACGACGATGACGGCGACACCGACTTGGCCGACGGCAAGTTCGACGCCCAGGCCGAACAGATCGTCGCGAACCTGAAGTCGCCCGACATCATCGCCCTCCAGGAGATCCAGGACGGCAGCGGCTCGGCCGACGACGGGACCGTCAGCGGCGAGGCCACCGCCCAGGCGCTGATCGACGCCATCGAGGAGGCCGGCGGCCCGACCTACACCTATGTGGAGGTGGCTCCCGAGGACGGCACGTCGGGCGGCCAGCCCGGCGGAAACATCCGGGTCGGCATGCTCTACAACGGCGACCGGGTCGATCTGGTCGAGGACAGCGTCCAGGCGATCGGCGAGTTCGGGGAGGAGCCCTGGACCGACAGCCGCGTGCCGCTCTACGCCCAATTCGAGTTCAACGGCAACGCCGTGGACGTGATCACCGTCCATAACACGTCGAAGGGTGGCGGCACCCCGCTGTTCGGCGCGGTCCAGCCGCCGGTCAACGGCGGCGAGGAGCAGCGGATCGCCCAGGGCGAGGCGATCAACGCGTTCGTGGACGGGCTTCTGGAGGAGGACGGCGACGCCAACGTGGTGGTGCTGGGCGACTTCAACGAGTTCCAGTTCCTGGAGCCGCTGGCCGCCGTCACCGGCGAAGGCGACGAGCAGGTGCTGAACAACCTGACCCTCACCCTGCCGGAGGAGGAGCGCTACAGCTACGTCTTCGAGGGCAACGCCCAGGCGCTCGACCACGCCCTGGTCAGCGACGCGCTGGCGGAAAAGGCCGACTACGACGTGGTCCACGTCAACGCGGAGTTCGCAGAGCAGGCCAGCGACCATGACCCGCTGGTGGTCGGGCTGGACCTGCCGGAGACCTTCGAGGTCACCGACGGCCGGGACGTGATCCGGGCCGGCGACGGCGACAACCGGATCGCCGCCAAAGGCGGGCCGGACCTCATCGCGCTGGGCGACGGCACCGATATCGCCGAGGGCAATGCCGGCGACGATGCGATCGACGGCGAGGCCGGGACCAACATCATGTCCGGCGGCGACGGCGCCGACACGATCCGCACCGGCACCGGCCTGGACATCGCCCTGGGCGGGGCCGGAGCGGACCGGCTGATCGGGACCAGCGGCACCAACGCGCTGTTCGGCGGATCGGACTCGGACCTGCTGGCCGGCGGCGACGGGATAGACCTGCTGGCCGGCGGGCGGGGCAGCGACGTCATCGTGGCAGGCTCCGGCCAGGACGCGGCGTTCCTCGGCGCCGACGACGACCTGATCGTGTTCTCCAAGGCCTGGCTCGACGACGACCGGGCCGACACCACGCTGGTCGCCGACCTGGAGGACGGCGACGCGATGCTGTTCGAGGGCGAGCGGGACCTCGACCTGACGGCGGACACCATCGACTTCGCTCCGATCCTCGGGCAGGTCGACGACCTGCTGAAGGGCGACCTGGGACTCCTGAGCCCCCGGCTCCAGTCGCTGCTCGCCGGAATCGAGGACGGCGAGGATGTGGCCGACGCGCTGGCGCCGCTGGCCGGGCTGGAGCCGGACGCCAACGGCCAGATCCTGGTGCCGGTGGTCGGCATCAATGCCGGCCTGGACACGGTGACGGTCATCTCCGGCGACATCGACGCGGTGCGGCAGTCGATCTACACGGCATGATCAACCCTTCCCGCGTGCCGGCGCGGCGATCGCCGGCACGCGGGCCTGCCCAACGGAAACCCGAAAATCCGATTGTCTTGATCCTGGTCAAACGCTTCCGGGCCCGGATCCTTATCTTCGCTGCGTCAGGCAGCCGGAGCCTGTCCCGGGCAGGCTCCGGCCCTCGCCGTCACTTCAAGAAAGACAAGCCTGCACCATGCTCGGCCGAACCGACCGTCTCGAGGAGACCATCTCCGACCTCAGTTCCCGATCCGATTCGCGCTCCCCGGCGGTGCGCGACCTGATCCTCCGGCTCAGCGCGGTTCGAGACGGCGCCTGCGCCGATCCGGAAGCATGTGACGGGTGCCCGGTGTCATGCCGGACCAGGTTCGCATCGCTTCACCACTGAGGCATGTCGGGAGATCGGCAGCCTGAGCGTCGAGCCGGGAGCCAGGCGTTCCTGCCTTCCCCGGCACGAAACCCGGATCGGCGACGGGTTGCCAGGATCGGAGGCGAGTTCCAGCCACTCCGAGTCCAGCCTGATCTCGTAGGCGCCGGACTGGTAGGCGAATTCGAACGCGATCCAGCCGAGATCGTCCGGCGGGGCCGGATCGAATTCGATCCCGTCGAGATGCGGTGTCATGCCCGTGAAATGCCGCTGGACCACGTCGATGGTGGCGGCCATCGCGCCGAGGTGAACGCCTTCGTCCGTGCCGGAATGACCCGTCTCGCCGTCGGGGCTGAGGGCGCTCCAGTACAGGTCCCGCGCCCGGGACGGCGCCAGGCGCGACAGTGCGCCGGCATAGACCAGGTCCGACAGGCTCGACTCATGCGTGGTGCGCTTCAGGTAATGGTCGCCCGTCCGGCGCAGCTGCTCCGGCGTGAGCCGGTATCCGCAGCGCCCGGCGATGTCCGCCAGCTCCCGCTCCGACAGCAGGTAGAGCAGCATCATCGTGTCGGCCTGCTTGACCACCTGGTACCGGTTGACGTCGTCGCCGCGGGCTTCGAGCGCCCAGTCGGTCCGACGGCCCCCCAGCTCCTCCTTGAAGCTGTCCAGGTCCACTTCGATCAGCTCGTCGAACCCCTCGAACTGCCCGATCACGCCGTCGTCGCGGATGACGAGGCGCATGTTCCGGGTGATGTCGTCCCAGCGCGCGAAATCCTCCCGCCCGAGACCCAGGCTCTCCCGGATCTCGCCGGCGCGCCGGTCGGGCAGGAGTCCAAGGACCTCGCCGGCGTGGGCGAGCGTCCAGGCGGCCATGACGTTGGTGAAGGTGTTGTTGCGAAGGCCCGGTTCGCCGGTCGCGGGGTCGAGCGTGTGGTACTCGTCCGGTCCGATCACGCCGTGGATCTCGGTGCGGCCGGATTCTCCGGTCCGTGCCAGGCTGGCCCAGAAGCGGGCGATCTCCAGGATCATGGTGGCGCCGTAGCTGCTCAGGAACTCCCGATCGCCGGTCGCCTGGAAGTAGCGCCAGGCCTGATAGGCGATCACCGAGCCGACATGGCGCTGCCGATGGGTATGGTCCTGCATCCAGCGCCCGGACAGCGGATTGTACTGGAGGCGCGGCGTCACCTCCCTGCCGTCCGCGGCGCTGCGCCAGGGATACATGGCACCCCGCAGCCCGCACAGCCTGGCGGCCCTGCGCGCGGCGTCGAGCCGCTTGTAGCGGTAGACCAGCAGCGAGCGCGCGACATCGGGGAGACGGGTCGCCAGCACCTCCGACGAGAAGACCGAGTCCCAGAAGATGTGGCCGTGGTAGCCCTCCTGCCAGCCGCGGGACGGGATGCCGGTATCGTAGGAAGCCGTGTGCGGGGATGTGTTCTGGAACAGGTAGGACGCATGGAATCCGAGGGCGTTCCCGAGATCCTCGCGCTCCGTCCGGATCCGGCACCCTTTCCAGATCCGCCGCCAGGCGTTCCGGTGCGCATCCAGCAGGCCGTCGAAGTCGGGAAGCTCGGCGACGAGGCCGCAGGCCGCCTCGTCCGGCTCCGAGATCGCGGGATCCCGCGAAGTGAGGATCACCGCCGCCTTCTCGATCAGGATCGGGCGGCCGGCCTCGGCGCGGCAGAAGACATGCTGCGCGATCATGGCATCGCCGCTGCGGACGGCGGCATCCTCGACCGTGACGCCGCTGACCCGGGTCCGGGCGGCCACGGCGATCCGGACGTGGGACTGGTTCGTCTCGGCCCCGACCAGAAGGACGCCGGGGCCGGCCTCCTCCAGCCGCCTGATCTGCAGATGGCGGCCGCTGTAGAAGCGGTGCCGGGCGACGCCGGCATTCTCGACCGCTCCGTCGATCAGGGACCGGATCTCGATCCGGCCCGACCAGTCGAGCGGCGTCAGCTCGACCTGCAGGGCGGCGACATTGGGCTGGCACATGCTGACCAGCCGCCGTTCACGCAGGTGGAAGCGCACCCCTCCGGACTGGAGCGTCGCCTCGCGCAGCGTGGTGGCTTCCGCGGCATCGAGGGAGTGGCAATAGTCCAGGATCTCCGCGCATCCGATCGCGCACCAGCCGTCGGTGCGGTCGGTCCGGAATTCGAGGGGCAGCCAGTTGGGCAGGTTGACCAGGGACTCGTTCTCGACCGGTTCGCCCTCTATGGTGTCGGCGAGCCGGTTGTAGGTTCCCCCATGGTAGGTTCCGGGATAATGCGACTCCCCGCCGGCGGCGCCGGTGGTGGCACCCCTGACGCTGAGGACGCCGTTGCCGAGCAGGAGCAGGGATTCACGCCGACGCTCGTCCTCCGGGGAATAGGTGTCGAACGTGCAGACAAGGTGCGGCACCTCGGTCATCTCAGGCTCCGGCACAGGCCTGCACTCCGTCGGCGATCATGGGCAACAGGCGGTCCAGCCTCTCCCTGTCCGGATAGGACTCCTGGGAGCGGTAGCCTGTCACGGCCAGCCCGGAAGCCGCGACCGCCATGCAGGCCGCTTCCACGGGATCCTTGTTCTCCAGCAGGGCGACGGCGAGCCCGCCGGTGAAGGCATCGCCCGCTCCCGTGCTGTCGACGACTTCCATGTCGGCCGCCGGGA
This sequence comes from Skermanella rosea, assembly GCF_016806835.2. Lineage (NCBI taxonomy): Bacteria > Pseudomonadati > Pseudomonadota > Alphaproteobacteria > Rhodospirillales > Azospirillaceae > Skermanella > Skermanella rosea. The sequence continues at coordinate 485,275 of NZ_CP086113.1, forward strand.
CCAGGGTGAACCGCCGGTCATGGGCCAGGACGCAGCCGCCGTCCGCCATCTTGACGCAGACCACCGCGATACCCCTGTCCGCCAGGCGGGATGCCGCCCGCCGCGCGGCATCGCTCCCGTCCACCGCGATGCCGGTCAACTGCTCCGCCTCCTTGGCGTTGGGGGCGATGGCGTGGACGCGTGCCAGGACGTCCGCCTCGACGCGGTCGGCGCTGGAGGGGTCGAGCACGATCCGCAATCCGCGCGACGCCGCCGCCTCCGTCGCGGCCCTGACGACATCCGCGGGCACCTCGTAGTCGACGGCCAGCACCGATCCTTCCGGAGCGGCGGCGATCGCGCCGACTGCGTCCCTGACCGCCGCGTCGTCCCAGCGATCGTTGGCGTTGGGTGCCAGCACGATGCTCTTCTTGCCGTCCGGGGGAACGGTGATCATGGAAACGGCGGTGGCGGTCCGCGGGGCGGTCGAGACGTGGCGCAGATCGATGCCGGCCTGCCGGAGCGGGGCGAGGGCCTGCTCGCGCAGGTCGTCGTCCCCGACCCTGCCGATCAGGACCGCCCGGTGCCCGAGCCTGTGGGCCAGCAGCGCCACGTTGGCCGCCTTGCCGCCGCCGACGCGGGCGAAGTCATGGGCCATCAGGGTGAGCCCCTCCGCCAGGGGTTCGTCGACGCGCACCTCGAAATCGGCGTTGATGCTGCCGAGAGAAAGAAGCACCGGTTCGTGCAAGGCCTGGTCTCCGTCGCTGGGGAGCGTCGCTGCGCGGCTGCGCGAGCGCCTCCTCAAAGGTCAGGACAACATCCAGGCAAGCCCGATGTCACGGTGACCCTTTCAGGACGTTCGATGGGCTCCGGCGTGGTCCAGCCGCCTGTCGCCGGCCATCCCCAGCCCGCGCATGAGCGCCAGGCGGGCGCCCAGCAGGTGCTTCCTGACGGATTGCAGCGGAAGGCCGAGTTCCCGCGCGGCCTCCTGATAGGTCAGTCCCTGCACGCATACCAGCATGAGCGCCGCGCGCCCTTCTGCCGGCAGGGCCTCGACCTCGTGGCGAACCTGCGCCAAGGTCGAAGGCAGATACGAGGTCTTCATTTCATTTACTCTCGCATGCCGCTCTCTGATCGAGGGCGGACGAATACTACGCAATCGAAAAGATTCCCGACATGACGCAGGTCAAGACGTCGGGTCCGGGTCGTTTCTATTCCGGCTTAGGCTGCCCGGTGCCGGGGATTGCCCGGTCGCGTGCCGGACACGCCGAAAGAGCGGGGCGGCACGTCGTCGGGAGCCGCCTGCCCGATCACGCGGAAGAGCCAGTCCACCCCCGGGTCCATCATGGCGGCCCGGGTCGCGACGGCCTGGATCCTGGTGGCCGGTCCGGGCAGCGGCGCCTCGACGCTGACGAGGCCGAAACGCCCGGCGTGCATCTCCACCAGGTGCCTCGGCAGGGCCGCCAGCAAGTCGGTCTCGGCCAGGAGCGCGAGGGCCTGCATGAAGTTCGGCACGGTCACCGCGACCCGCCTCGAACGCCCGACCGCGGCGAGCGCCTCGTCGAATATCCCGTGCGCGTCGCCCGTCAGGGAGACGACCAGGTGCCGCATCTCGCAGTAGAGTTCGAGGCTGGGGTCGGCGGCGAAGGGATGGCCAGCCCGCGCCGCGACCACGAAGTCCTCCTCGTAGAGCGTCCGTGCCGCGAAGCGCTGGGGGATCTCGTCAAGGGGGACGATGGCCAGGTCGATGGCGCGGGCCTCCAGATCGTCCAGCACGGCCTGCCACGCGCGCCGGGGGTCCACGGTGCCGGGCTTGGGGAGGAGCTGCCGCAAGCCAAGGTCGATTCCCGGGCCCTCGCGGCCGAGCGCGGCGAGGATCGGGACCAGGAGCACCGCGGAGACCCCGTCCGGCGCGCCGATCGTGAAGCGCCGCCTGGACCGGGCCGGGTCGAACCGCTCCGCTGCCGCCATCACCCGCCGGACACCCGAGAGGACATCCGCGATGGGCGGGGCCAGTTCCAGCGCGCGGGCGGTCGGGACCACGCCCCGGGGTGTCCTCAGGAAGACCGGATCCTGGAGCATCCGCCTCAGGCGCCCGAGCCCATGGCTGACCGCCGAAGGGGAGAGATTCAGCCTCTCCGCGGCACGGCCGACGTGCCCCTCCTGCAGCACCGCCTCGAACAGCACGAGGAGGTTGAGGTCGGCTCGCGAGAGATCGATGTCCTTCATGCTCCGATGCCCGGGATGCGTTCCCTATCCTACCCGATGATAACGGTGTCGTGCTCGGCCAGCGTCGCCGATATCCCGGAATCGCCGCCGGGCCGATGGATGTGCAGGTGCCGGGAGCCCGACACCGTCCATTCCCGCGCACCCAGGGCCGTGAATACCGTGCAGCGAGGTGCTGAATACTCGTCGTTTGCTTCCGGCCATACGATGCGGGAAGTCTACGGACAGCGAAATCGGCAACGAAGGACGGAGAATGATCGACTTCAGCCATCTCATCGCCGGCACGCCGGCATTCACGGAGCGCCTCGACCGGGTCGAGGCACCCGACGGGCGGGACGTGGTGTCCTTCTGGCGCGAAGCGGGTCCGGATCTCTGGTTCGCCAAGGACGAGGGCTTCGACCGGCTCTTCCGGGAGCGGTTCCTGGACCTCCACGAGGCCGCCGCCCGAGGCGACCTGGACCGCTGGGCGGAGACGCCCGAGGGGGCGCTGGCGTTGATCCTGCTGCTCGACCAGTTCCCTCGGAATGCCTTCCGCAACTCCCCGCGCATGTATGGCTCCGATCCGATGGCGCGCGCGGTCGCCCGATCCGCCGTGGAGCGCGGTCACGACATCCGGGTGGAGCGTGCGCTCCGCCCTTTCGTGTACCTGCCTTTCGGCCATTCGGAGTCCCTCGCGGACCAGAACCTTTCGGTATCGATGGCCGAGCGCATGGGCGGCGTCGAGGTCGGACACGCGCGGCGGCACCGCGACATCATCCGCCGGTTCGGTCGCTTTCCCCATCGCAACCCCATCCTCGGACGGGAGACGACCCCGGAGGAGCGCCGCTACCTGGACGAGGGCGGGTTCGCCGGGTGAGCGGACATGCATCGATAGGACCAGGGCATCCCCGCCCTCCAGCCGGTCGTCGGCCCTGAAGCCCTGGTCGGAGGCTTCGGATCCGTAGCTGCCCGACAGGACGTCGTCGCCCCCGTGCCCCTTGACGTGCCAGGTGGCCCAGTCGTTGACGCCGATCCTGTTGTTCCGGTCGTTCCCGTCGAACTCGATCCACGGCCCGATGTCGATGATCGGCGTCGCCAGGACGGTGAAATTCTCCACATGCCCGAGCTGGGTGCCGTCCTCGGTGAAGAAATCTCCCTGGTACTCCACCGTGTCGATGCCCTCGCCGGGATCCTCCCTCACGAAGCTGCTGACATCCTCGAACACGCTTCCGTACACACGGTAGAAATCGTCGCCGGGGCCGCCCACCAGGATGTTGTCGTACCACCAGCCGCCATCCAGCTCGTCAAGCGTATCGTCGCCGGCGCCGCCCCGGACGGTGTCGGAGCCGTTGCCGCCGCCCAGGAAGTCGTTCCCGCTGTCCCCGTACAGCCATCCCCGCCGTCCTCGCCGTAGAGGGAGGCATCGCCGCCCAACCCCGACAGGACGTCGTCGCCCCCGCGTCCGAAGAGCCTGTCCGCTTCCGCCGTCCCGCGCCGCACGTCGTCCGCGGCAGTTCCGCTCCAGCTGACCATTCCCGACCCTTCCCCATGCCTGGCTTGTCATCGTCAACTCAGAGTTTTGACACCGCCCCTGCCGGAGGTAAAGTCTCCGCGACGGGCCCTCGTCTTCCGGTTGACGGAGCGGGCCGCAGCCGCGAATGACTTGGAGAGTGTGACATGTCGACCACGGCCGCCGGAATACAGGAATGGGCACTTGCCGCCGGCTTGGAGGGCTTGTCCCAGGCGGAGCTGGTGACCGGCTACTGCGAGCGGCTCGTCGCCGCCGGCCTTCCCGTCTGGCGCGCCTCGGTGGGCGCCGATACGCTGCACCCGCTGATCGACGCCCAGGGACACCGCTGGATCGCCGGCGAAGGCCTGCGCGTCGAATTCTTCCCGCGCCTCACCCTGCGCGACGAGAACGACGAGTGGCGGTTTAGCACCTGGAAATGGATGCTGGACCGGGGCGCCGTCGAGAACCGGTGGAACCTGTCGCGCGGGGAAGGCGCCGACCTCTTCCCGCTGCTGGCCGACCTCGCGGCATCGGGCGGAACCGATTACTGGACCCGGATCGTCCGCTACGGCGAGGGGGCCTTCCTGGGCGAGACGCGCGGCCTCGCGACGTCCTGGGCGACCCGCGAGCCGGGCGGGTTCGGGGAGGGCGACCTGGCCCTGATCAGGGCGACGCTTCCGGCCTTCACCCTCGCCTTCAAGGCCACCATGTCGATCGACACGGCGCGCACCGTGGTCTCCACATATCTGGGCGAGAACGTCGCCGACCGGATCCTGCGCGGCGAGATCGAGCGCGGCAAGGTCATGGCGGTCCGCAAGGTCCTGTGGTTCAGCGACCTCGTCGGATTCACGCGGCTGGCCGACACGCTGCCCCACGAGCAGCTGATCGACCTGCTGAACGCCTATGCCGATTGCCTGGTCGGCGTGGTGCATGACCATGGCGGCCAAGTCCTGAAGTTCCTGGGCGACGGCATCCTCGCCGCGATCGCCGGGGAGGCCTGCGTCGCCTGCGGGCGCGCGCTGGACGCCGCCGCCGCGGCCCGGCGGGCCGTCGCGGACCTCAACCGCGCGCGGTCGGCGGCCGGGCTGCCGACCACGGGGTTCACCCTTGCGCTCCACGAGGGCGAGGTGCTGTACGGCAATGTCGGCAGCCGGGACCGGCTCGACTTCACGGTGGTGGGCCCGTCGGTCAACGAGGCGAGCCGGATCCAGGCGCTGTGCCGGTCGCTGGACCAGCCGATCCTGGTCTCGGAGAGTTTCGCCAGGGCCTGCGGTCCCGACACTCGGCGCCTGGTCTCGGTGGGCCGCTACGCCCTGCGGGGCATCGAGCGGCCGCAGGAACTCTTCACGCTGGATCACGGCGACGCCGGATAAGTCCGGGGCAAATCGCCCTTATCCACAGAATCGGGGGATATCTCTGTGGGTTCCGGGCTTCCGGCCCGCGAATGGTTGATGTTTTGTTCCCGTTCGGACCGGCATACCCCGCCGCGGGGCGCGACGACACCGCACCTAGATACCGCCTAGAAACCCGCGGATGGCGGCGATCAGCCCTTGCCGGTTCTCCCGATGCGGCACGTGCCCGGTCCCGGGAAGGATGTGGACGGTCCCGCGCCCCGCGGCGATGCGCCTGGGGTGTTCGCCGGACCCGTATTCGTCCCCGTCGCCGTGAACGGCGAGCACGGGGCAGCGGACCGCCGGCAGGACCTCGTCCAGGTTCCAGTCCGCGAACCCGGGTGACATCCAGGTGCCGATCCAGGCGTTCACGACCCATTCGGCCTTGCCGCCATGGTATCTTGCCAGCCTCGCGAGGTTGGCGGGATCCTGGAACTCCCGCCGGGCGGCGCGGATCCCGTCAAGCGTCCTGTCCTCGACGAAGGCCTGGGCCGCGATCGTCACGAGCGCGCGGCACCGCGTCCCGAACCGGGCCGCCGTCTCGACGGCCATGCCGCCGCCGACGCTGTGCCCGCAGGCGACGAAGTCCGTCACCCCGACCTGCTCGCACAGCGACGGGACCACCTGCCGCGCCTCCCTGGCGATGAAATCGGGGTCCAGCGGTCCCGGATGGGGATCCGAGCGGCCGAAGCCGAGACGGTCGTAGGCGACGACGCGCCGGCCCGTCGCCGCGGCGAGCAGGCCGGGAAAATCGCGCCACAGCTCGACGCAGCCGAGGGAGTCGTGAAACAGCAGGACCGGCGCCGGCCGGCCGGACTCCGCGCCTTCCGGCGTCCAGATCCTGGCGAAGAGGCTCCCCTCCCCGATCGGAATCCGGCAATCGGTCTCCGTGACGGTCGGGGGCGGGGTGTCGGGCATCTCGGGAATGTTCCTGTCCGGAGTTGGGATCGGGCGCGCCGGCCGGAACATACGTCGCGGCAGACCCGGATGCCCATAGCCGATTCCGGATCGGGCCGGGCATCCGGGCGTCCCGAAGCCACCGGCAGCCCCGGGACCGAGGTCGCGCGCCTGCCGATCGCCCTGACCGGGCGGGCGCCTATGGCGGCGACCGGATCTACTTCGACGATGGCTACTACGATTATTTGGAGACGACCACCGGCGTGTCCGAGTACGGCGGCAGGACGACGTTCCATGTGACGACCACCTACGACGGATATACCTACGGCGACATGACCGTGACGGTCGACAAGGTCGGCCTGGAAGAGGGCGTGGACTACTTCTTCGTCTGATCCCGCGGGATGCGCGGTCGCGGCGGACCGGCCAATCCGGAAACGGTGAATCCGGCCCGCCGTGATACCCTGGTATTCGGTGTCGGCGCCACCGCGCCGGCACCTTCCCTACCTTCCTCGCGAACCAGGACCAATCCCGTCATCGAAAGGAGCAGAGACATGGGCGTGATCACCACCCGGGACGGCGTCGACATCTTCTACAAGGACTGGGGCTCCGGCCGGCCGATCGTCTTCCATCACGGCTGGCCGCTCAGTTCCGACGACTGGGACGCGCAGATGCTCTACTTCCTCGACAAGGGCTACCGCGTCGTCGCCCATGACCGGCGCGGGCACGGCCGGTCGACCCAGGTCTGGAACGGCCATGACATGGACCACTATGCCGCCGACGTCGCCGCCGTGGTGGAGCATCTCGATCTGCGCGACGCGATCCATGTCGGCCACTCCACGGGCGGCGGCGAGGCGGCCCGCTACGTCGCCCGGCACGGCCAAGGGCGCGTCGCCAAGCTCGTGCTGATCGGCGCGGTGCCGCCGATCATGGTGAAGACGGAGGCCAACCCGGACGGCCTGCCGGTCGAGGTGTTCGACGGCTTCCGGCAGCAGCTCGCCGCCAACCGGGCGCAGTTCTACCTGGATGTCGCGGGCGGTCCGTTCTACGGCTACAACCGTCCGGGAGCGGCGCCGTCGCAGGGTATCATCGAGAACTGGTGGCGCCAGGGCATGATGGGCGGCGCCAAGGCCCATTACGACGGTATCAAGGCTTTCTCTGAAACGGACTTCACCGCGGACCTCAAGGCGATCGACGTCCCGACGCTGGTGATGCATGGCGACGACGACCAGATCGTGCCGATCGCGGACTCGGCCCTGCTGTCCGCGAAGCTGCTGAAGAACGGGACGCTCAAGGTCTACGAGAAACTGCCGCACGGCATGTGCACCACCCATGCCGACATCATCAACCCCGACCTTCTCGCCTTCATCCAGGGCTGAGGCCAACCGCTCCTGACGGGTGCGCCGCCGGTTTCCCCGGGGAAACCGGCGGCGCACCTTTCGGTAATGCCACGATCGCGGGACACCGCCGGACAGCGTGACGACGCCATGACCCAACCCCCCTTCCGGATCGGGCCGGCCAGGACGGCCGCCGACTTCGAGACCGCGGCCCGCCTGTTCGAGCGATACGCCTCCTCGCTCGGGATCGACCTCGCCTACCAGGGCTTCGCCGAGGAGTTGGCGACCCTGCCGGGCAACTACGCGCCGCCGGCCGGCGAACTGCTCCTGGCGCACGGCATCGACGGCGAGCCGCTGGGCTGCGTGGCACTCCGGCCCATGGCGCCCGCCGGCTGCCCCGAGGCCGGCTGCTGCGAGATGAAGCGGCTCTACGTCCTGCCGCGGGGACGCGGCGTCGGTCTCGGCCGGGCGCTGGTCGATGCCATCCTCGCCGAGGCGGTGCGGATCGGATACCGTGAGATGCGGCTGGACACGCTGCCCACCCTGACCGAGGCGATCGCGCTGTACCGGAAGGCGGGATTCACGCCGATCGCCGCCTACTACGACACGCCCGTGCCGGGGACGATCTTCCTGGGACGGTCACTCGCCGGCTGACCCGGAGCCTGCCGCCCCCCCGGAGCGTGTCGGCAAACGACAGCGGATGTCATCATGCGTCCGCATCGGCGTCGCGGATGGGAGAGTTACCGTGCGAAAAAGCCGGCGGACGGTCAACCAAGGTCATCCCGGGTCATCCCGCCCGGCCCTGGACGCCGGCCCGCCTGCTGGCTTGGGCGAACCGGTCCGCACCGGGAAACCCATGATTCGGTTGTCAAAGACCCCGCGCGAGCGCCGGCAGCACCGTAGCAGAATCGTGATAGGATTTCCATCCCAGAGACATGCCCGTCCAGCGGGACAGTGGAACCGGGGGTCCCGCCGCCCTGTTGTCCGTGGCAGCATGACAGGGAGAGGCTCGATGATCCGCTGGCAGACGGTCTTACAGGTGACGGCCCTCGCGCTGTCGGTTCCCGCGGCCGGTGCGGGGGGAGCGGTCGCCCAGCAACCGGATCGGGCATCGTGCGCCGGTGTCATGACGGAGCAGTCGAGGAGCTTCACCGAGGACTGCCTGTCCGACCTCGCGACCTTCGTCGCGTCCCAGCCCGAAATGGCGGCGAAGGTCTATAGCGAGAAAGACAAGTCCTATGTGACCCTGACCCGCACCGATGACGGGCTTCGGGCCGAAGCGGTCAGCAAGTTCAACCATCCCCTCATGAAAGCGGACACTCCCGACATCCTCGAACGCCTCGGGTGGTCGGCCCCCGAGAACGAATCCGACAACTGGAAGAAGGACATCGGCAGCGCCAGCCTGGGCAACGGCGGTGCGGCGCGAGAGCTGGGCAAGGCCCTGGAAGCCTACGGCGTGAAGCAGGGAGAGGCGATCTCCCTGACGGTCGGACCGAAGCTCTCCGACCAGCCGACGAGCCGATAGGCCGGAATTCCCCTGCCGGATCGGGCCAGCTCCGGCGCGGCCGCCGTCAGATCAGCGGCTCAAGGATATCGAGGCCGCGGTTCCGGTCGATCACGTGGACCAGCCCCCGGTCATCGACGAAGACGTCGTTGCTCTGGGCGCAGGGCTGACCCTTCGGGGGCTCGGGGATGAACCAGCCGATCTCCCGCGGGGCCGTGGGATCCGCGATGTCCAGCATGCGCAGGCCGCCGGAGAACCAGGTGCAATAGAGCCGGTCGCCGGTCACCCGTTCCTGGAACTGGTGCGCCCCGAAGCGCGCCCCGGCGCGGGCGAAGGGCGAGTCCAGCTCGCTCAGGTGGAACATGCCGATCGGCCTGATGTCGGCCCGGTCCTCCACGTCGAGGAACCAGAGCCCCCCATGGAGCTGGCCGCGGACATGGTCGTGCTCCTCGTCCACCGCGACCGCGACCTGGCGCCCCTGCCACCGCACCGGAACCGGGGCGACGGTGTGGGTCGGCTCCGGGAACGGCGGGTGGTAATCGTACGATCCTACCGTGCGCAGGTCGGTGATGTCGGACGCGTCGATCACCCGCAGCCCGGCATACCAGACCGAGGCCCACAGCTCGTCGCCGAAGCGCAGCGCGTGGTGCAGGCGGTTGCGCAGCCCCGCCCAGTGCGGCGTTTCCCCGCCGGCCGCATGCTGGCCCGGCATCCACCAGCGCGAGACCTCGGCCGGCCGGGCCGGATCGGCGATGTCGTAGACCACCAGGATATTGCCGACATAGCCCTCCATCTCCGTCGAGATGTAGGCGTAGCGGTCGTCCATGTCGAAGCGGTGGACGCCGACCCCGTGGGTGCGGACATAGGCGATCTCCCGCGGGCGGGTCCGGTCGGAGATGTCGTACACCTTGAAGCCGCCGTCGCGGTAGCCGTGCTCCAGCACGTGGCGCAGCCGGGGCAGCAGGTCTTCGGGGATCTTCAGGGCGGCGGCCAGCTCGGCGTCGGAGGGCGGCCGGCCGAGCCGGGCGGCAAGGTCGGACGCCGCCTCCGCCAGCCTCGCTCCCCGCCGCAGGGCGTGGCGGTCGTTCTGCTCGACGTTGGTGATCATCAGGTCGCCCACGACCCGGACCTTGTGGGTGTGGGAGGCTTCGTCCGGCAGTTCGACCGAGGCGGCGACCCGGGGATTGGCCGGATCGCGCACGTCCACGATGGTGGTGCCGAAGGGCGGCTTCATGTGGCCGACGAAGGCGTGGCCGCCGGACACCGTCACCTGGCCTCCGCCGGGCAGGTCGAGGTGGCCGACCAGGCGGAGGTTCTTCGCGAGCGGCATGCCGGTCATCGGGGCTGGTCTCCGGTCAGGGCAGAGGGGGTTTCGCGCTCGATCCGCCGCTGGCGCTCCTGCTGCCGGCTGCGCAGCCAGGGCAGCAGGACCGAGAGGACCACGAAGGCCCACAGCACGTTCCCGGTGGTGGAGGAGAACAGGATCGTCAGGTCGCCCTGCCCGATCCGCAGCGAGCGCAGCAGGTACTGCTCGAACAGCGGCCCCAGGATGATGCCGATCAGGATCGCGGTGACGTGGTAGTTGGTCTTGCGCGCGATGTACCCGATCACGCCGAAGACCAGGGCCAGGCCCATGTCGAACACGTATTCCCGGTTGGCGAAGGCGCCGACGATGGTCAGGGACAGGATCAGCGGCACGAGGATCCGGGTCGGGATCAGCACCACCTGGCTCATGTAGCGGGCCAGCGGCAGGATCGTGAAGAGCATCACGATGTAGGACAGCGTCATCGAGAAGAAGATGCCGTAGGCGATGTCCGGCGATTCGATGAACAGCCGGGGCCCGAGCACGATGCCGTGGTACTGCAGGACCACCATCATCACGGCGGCGGTGCTGCCGCCCGGCACGCCGATCGCCATGAGCGGCACCAGCGTGCCCGACGTGACGCCGTTGTTGGCGGACTCGGGTGCCACCACGCCGGGGGCGAAGCCCTTGCCGAACTCGTCCGGCGTCTTGGAGAACATGCGGGCCTGCTGGTAAGCCACGAACGACGCGATGCTGGCCCCGGCGCCCGGCACGACGCCGATCAGCAGGCCCACGAAGCTGGTCCAGATCGTCAGCCACCAGTATTTGAGGCTGAGCCGCAGGCCTTCGATCGTGTCCGCCCAGTGCGCGCGGGAGTCCACGACGGCGGAGCGCGGCACGATGGTCGACCGCTCCATCATGCTGAACGCCTCGGAGATCGCGAAAAGGCCGATCAGGGCGGGCACCAGCGGCACGCCGTCGTACAGCTCCAGGAAACCGAAGGCCGCGCGCGGCGTGCCGTAGATATGGTCGGTGCCGATCGCCCCGATCATCAGGCCGAAGAAGCCGGCGATGATCCCCTTCAACGGATCGTCGGCCGCGATCGCGGCGATCAGCACCAGGCCGAACACCATCACGGCGACCATCTCGACGCTCCGCAGATACATCCCGACCTGGGCCAGGAACGGCAGCAGGGCGACGGTCGCGATGCTGGTGACCAGCCCGCCGACGGTGGATGCCACGAAGCAGAGCACGAGCGCCTGCTGCGCCCTGCCCTTCAGGGTCATCTGGTAGCCGTCCAGCGTGGTCGCCGCCGCCCCGCCGGTTCCGGGCATGTTGACCAGGATCGCCGGGATGCCGCCGCCCAGATGGGTCGCGCAGTAGAGCGACACCATGAAGGCCAGGGCGGTGTTGATGTCCATGGCCAGCGTCAGCGGCAGCAGGATGATCAGCGTGTTCTGGGCGCTGAAGCCCGGGATCGCGCCGACCAGAATGCCGAGCAGCACCGCCGGGACCACGACCCAGGTGAGCATGACCGCGTCGACCGCGAGCGAGAGGAGGAGTGCGCTGTCCCAACCCATGGTTCAGATCCCCCCGCCGAGCAGCGGGACCAGGACCCGCTCGACCGGCCCCGGGGGGAACCGCGCCCCCAGCAAGACGATAAAGACGAGGAACACGGCCGCGGCCACGCCGCCGGCGACCGCGAACAGGGTGACCGGTTCCCGCAATCCGAGGATCCACATGGCGGCGAGCATCACCAGGAACAGGCCGAGCGTCGTCCCGAGCCAGGGGATGGCGGCGATGAACAGGATCAGGACGCCGATCAGCGCCAGTCGCTGGCCCTGCGCGGGCGTCCACCGGCCCAGGTCGCCGAACCCGAGCGAGCCGGTGCCGCCGCGCAGGCGCAGGACGACGCGGGCGACCTGGATCGCGATCAGGGCCAGCAGCACGACCCCCACCACCGTCCCGTTCGCCCGCGCTTCCCAAACCAGGTTGGACGAGGAGATCAGGTAGTAGAGCGTGAAGCCGGCGGCGAGGACCGGTATGATCAGGTCGGCGCCGAGCTGCGCGTTCCGGCGCTGCCGCAGCGATTGCGCCACTTTCTGGCTCATGACGTTGCTCCTTGGCCGCCGGGGCTACCGCTGCGCGCTGAGCACCGGTTCATAGCGCTTCGCCAGGTCGAGCATGGCCATGGCGTATTCGGTGCAGACCTGGCGGTTGCCGTATTTCAGGGATTCGACCGGGGCTCCCGTCTTGACGAAGGCGTCCCGGAACGCCTCGGAGGCATGGGCCTCCTGCGAGGTGCGCTCCAGCAGGGCGAAATCCTCCGGGTTGGCGTCGGCCCAGGCGGCGTGCACGGCCCAGGCCCTGGACGAATAGAGGTCCGGGATCGAGGTGCCGAAGGCGGCGTTGACCGTCGGCGCGTTGCCGGTGATGTCGGCGAAGATGTTCTCGCGGTTGAAGACGCCCAGCACCCTGAACTGGCTGGACAGCGACAGCACGCCGGTGATCGGCAGCGCGCCGATGTCCGCCTCGCCGTTCATCACCGCGACATAGGTCGGATTGCCGCCGCCGTAGGGGATCAGGTTGTAGGTCGAGCCGGTGGCTTCGCCCAGCGCCAGCATGCCGATCGACGCGGGATGCGGGATCCGGCTGACCGCCACGTTCACCGGGTTCTTCTTCGCCGCCTCGACCACCGACTTCAGATCCTTGTAGGGGGAGTCGGTGCGCACGAAGATGCAGCTGTCGTCGATGTCGGTGCGGCTGAAATAGACGAAGTCCTCCGGGAACCTGTAGTCGGGCTTCTGGACCGCGTACATGATCATCTCCGGTCCCATGTTGCCGAACAGGAGGTTGTAGCCGTCGGCCTCCCGCTGCTTGACGAACAGCTCGTAGCCGATCTGTCCGGCGGCACCGGGATGGAAGGTATATTCGAACTGCTGGTTGAGCAGCTTCGACCAGGCATCGTCGAAGGCCCGGGCCAGCCTTTCGGCGCCGCCGCCCTGCCCCGTCGGGATGATCACGCGGAAGTTCCGCTGGGGATAGGACTGCGCGACGGCGCGGGACAGGGGCAGTCCGGGCGTGAACCCGGCCAGCAGCCCGGCGGCGGCCATGCCGCCGCACAGCGCCCGGCGGCTGATGCGCGTTGTATGGTCCATGGATTTCCCTCCCAGGTTGTTTTTTCTTTGGACAGCTCTTGTCGGGCCGGTCCCGCGGGCCAAGGGCGGCGGAACGCCGCCGGTCACCCGCGGTAGACGGGGGCCGGCTGCTCGAAGAAGGAGCCGAGGATGTGGTAGACGATCGCGTAGTTCTTCTGCTGGAAGCTGGCGTGGGCGATGCCCGGCATCACCGCCAACTGCTTGTCGGGATTGGGCAGCAGCGCGAAGAACTTCAGCAGATCATCGAAGCTTGCGATCCCGTCATATTCGCCGCGCATCACCAGGGTCGGCATCGTTATGCGGGCCGGGTCGACCAGCGGCAGGTTCTCGCACATGTCGATGTAGGTCCCGACCGGCATGGAGTCGTCGAGCGCCAGGATCGCGTCGGCGAAGGCGTCCACCACCGCCTCGTCGGCGGTGCCGGGATGGTCGCGGGTGAAGATCGAATGTACGAATGCCCGGTCGATCGGCCGCCGTTTCCCCGACTTGAACTGGGGCAGCTTCTTGCGGCGCTCGGCCAGGGTCGGGCTGCCATCCCCGGTCCAGACCATCGCGTCGAGCGCCAGGCGCGCGACCCGGTCGGGATGGCGTTCGGCGAACAGGGCGGCGCGCAGGGCGCCCGACGAGATCCCGTAGACCAGCAGGGGGCCGCAGCCGCGCTGTTCCTGGATATAGGCCGACGCGGCGGCCAGGTCGTCGGCGCCGTCCGAGATGTTCGAGGTGATGGCCCGGTTCTTGTCCGACCGGCCATAGCCTTCCATGTCGACGCACCAGGTGTCGAACCCGCACCGGGCGAAATAGTCCATCACGGAAGCGTCGTCGCGGCCGGGAACCTGGAGGTCGAAGGTCGGGGTCGATGCCATGGACGAGCCGTGGACGAACAGGATCGTGCCCCGCTTCCCGGAGCGGGCGACGGCGGGCTTTTCCCAGAGAAACAGCCGCACGTCGCCCTTGGTCGTCCAGTGTTCCAGGCCGCCGGGTGAAACGCCGCCGGGCGATGCTTCGTGGGAGGCTTGAGCTTGCGTCATCGGATCCTTTCCCGTCTGGCGGTGCAAGTCACGATCACGGATTGGCGGTGCGGCGGCCCTATCGTTGCGCCATTCAATGACCAATCCGCAATGGATTGGTATTGGGCGACAATGGCGCAGCATTGTCAAGCCGGTGATTTCCTCGTCCGTGCTATTGCTGCAGGGCGAGAACCAATCACGGATTGGTCAAGGCCGGATTCAGATGCCGAGCCGGCGCAGCTGCGCTTCCGGGTAGCGCGGGCCGGAGGCGGCGCCGGGCCGAAAGGCCTCCTCCAGCGCGGCGAGGTCGGCGTCGTCCAGGCGAGCCGCCGATGCCGCCACGTTCTGCTCCAGCCAGGGGCGGCGCTTGGTGCCCGGGATCGGCACGATGTCCGGACCGCGGGACAGCACCCAGGCCAGGGCCACCTGCGCGGGCGCCAGCCGCCGCTCCTGGGCGATGCGGTCCAGGGTGCCCAGCAGGGCGAGATTGGCTTCGAAGTTGCCTTCCTGGAAGCGGGGATGGGCGTGTCGCCGGTCGGTCGGGATCAGGTCGTCGCGCCGGCGGAAGACCCCGGTCAGGAATCCGCGGCCGAGGGGGCTGTACGGCACCAAGCCGATCCCCAGTTCCCGCAGCAGCGGCAGGATGCGGTCTTCGACATCCCGGCTCCACAGCGAATACTCCATCTGCAGCGCGGAGATGGGGTGTGTCGCGTGGGCCTTGCGGATCGTTTCCGCCCCTGCCTCGCACAGGCCGAGGAAACGGACCTTGCCCTGCTCGACCAGCCGGGCCATGGCGCCGACGGTCTCCTCGATCGGCACGTCGGGATCGACGCGGTGCTGGTAGAACAGGTCGATGACGTCGACGCCCAGGCGGCGGAGGCTCGCCTCGCAGGCCTTGGCGACATGCTCGGGACGGCCGTTCACCCCTCCCCGTTCGCCGTTGGGACCCCGGATATTGCCGAACTTGGTCGCCAGGACCAGCCCGTCGCGCCGCCCGGCGATGGCGCCGGCGATCAGTTGCTCGTTGCGGCCGTCGGCGTAGGCGTCGGACGTATCGAAGAAGGTGACCCCGAGATCGATCGCGCGGCGGATCGTGGCGGTGGACTCGGCATCGTCGGGAATCCCGTAGTCGCCGGTCATGCCCGAACACCCCAGTCCCACGGCGGAAACGCTGAGGCCGGCGTTTCCCAGGCTGCGACGC
Organism: Skermanella rosea; assembly: GCF_016806835.2. Lineage (NCBI taxonomy): Bacteria > Pseudomonadati > Pseudomonadota > Alphaproteobacteria > Rhodospirillales > Azospirillaceae > Skermanella > Skermanella rosea. Next base: position 500,761 of record NZ_CP086113.1, read on the forward strand.
TCCATCGTCCTTACCTCCCCGTTTGCTTCCAACTGTTCAGCCCCCGGCGTAGGCGGCGATGCCCTGCACGAGGTAGACGAGGCCGACGCCGAGCACGATGCGCTGCGTCCAGCTGCGGAACTGGACGTCGGTCAGCCGTTCCAGCGCCGCCCGGCTCAGGCTGGTTCCCGCCATGGCCAGCGCCACCGAGAGCGCCAGCACGGGCCAGCCGAGCGAGTCACCGGCGCCGCCGATGATCTGGCCGAAATAGACGAGCTTGATCAGGTGGGTCGCGACCTGGCACGCGGCCTTGGTCGCCACGACCGCCCGGCGGTCGAGCGGGCAGCGCACGAAGAAGACGTCGAGCAGCGGGCCGGAAACGCCGGACAGGAGCTGGAAGGCGGTCCCGATGAAGCCGCACAGTTCGGCCCCGCCGGCGCGGTCGGCGCGCGGAGCCAGCCGGTCCGGCACGGTCCAGGCCAGGAACGGCGTCAGCCCGAGCGTCACCAGCACCAGCGCCGGGTCGGGCACGAAGCGCACCAGCGAGAAGGCGGCGAAGGCCAGCGCCGAGCCGATCAGGTAGCGCAGCAGGATCGGCCAGGCGACATAGCCGCGCCACAGGAAGGCGCGCCAGCCGTTGGACGCCGTCTGGGTCACGCCATGGAGCACCATGGCGGCCGGGACGGGCAGCAGGAGCAGCAGCGCGCCCATGTAGATCATGCCGCCGGCCATCCCGAAGATCCCGGACAGGAAGGAGGTCGCGAGCACGACCGCTGCGATGACAAGGATCGTGCCGGCGCTCACGGGCGCTTCCCGGATGCGTTCCCGGACGTGTGCGGGCCGGAAGTCTCAGGGGGCAGGAGTCGGCGGGCCATGGCCGGCAGCTTAACGGCGCGCGGGCGCGTCGCCAAGGGAAATCGGCCTAATTCGAGTGCCAAAAATGAACCATTCTGTCCGAGAGAGGACGGAGCCGGGCGGCTTTCAGGACCCCGTCGGGCCCAGCAGGTTGGACCGCACCATCAGCAGGTGGTCGAGCAGTTCCGACCGGGCGGCCCGGGCGTCCCGGTCGGTCAGCGCCGCCACGATGCGCCGGTGCTGGTCCTGGTAGATGCCGCGCCGCTCGGGCGTCAGCGAGCGGCGTTTCAGCCGGAGCCACTCCGGCTGATTGCGGGTCTCGTTCATCGTCCGGTAGAGGTCGATCAGCAGGCTGTTCTTCGACGCAATCACGATCGAGACGTGGAGCTGGCCGTCCCAGTGCTCGAAATCCCCGATGTCCGGGGCCGCCTCCGACCGGGCCAGGCACTCCCGGATGCGCTGGAAATCCTCGGCATTGGCGCGGACCGCCGCCAGTTCGACCGCGGCGGGCTCGATCACGAGGCGCACCTCCATGATCTCCGCGGGGCTGGCGCCGTGGATGCGGCGGACCAGGCTGTCGGCCGCGGCGGGCTCCCCGGAACTGGTACCGGTGCCGGTACCGGCGCTGGACGGCGGCGGAGCGACGAACGATCCCCGGCCGACGTGGCGGATGATGCTGCCCTTGTCCTGGAGCAGCTTCAGGCTCTTGCGCAGCGTGTTGCGCGACACGCCGAACTGCTTCTCCAGGTCGCGTTCGGCCGGAAGCTTGAAGCCGGCACTCCAGACGCCCTCCGCGATGTTGCTCTCGATGAGTTGTACCAGGGCGCTGGCTCCCGTCGCGGCCCTGGTTCGAATATTCTGGGGGCGAATGTTCTGGGTGCGAATGTCTTGCGTGCTCATCAGCCGTTCCCGCAGTCCGCGATGGTGAACCAAACAGCGTCCATTTCTATCCGTCAATAGGGCCGGCGGCAATATCCCGAAACGCCCTAAACATCGGAAGAACATGATGCGGTGGAGGACGGCTCGGGCAAGTCCCGGCGATGCTCCGCTGATCCATTGTTGCGCAAACCGCGGCGGCCGGCGATAATGGCGCGACAATTGGCATTGGAATGGATCAGGAGGGCCCGATGAAATTCGCCACTTTCCAGATGGATGGCCGCACCGCCGTCGGCCTGGTCGAACCGGAGAACGGCGGGATCTGGCCCCTGGAATCGATCCTGGGCGAGCCCGTGGACGGCATGGTCGACCTGATCCGGCGGTACGACGGCCTGAAGGAACGCATCCGCCCGACCGGCAGGGCCATCGACCTCGCGTCGGTGAGGATCGGGGCGCCGATCCCGCGTCCGGCCCGGAACGTCATGTGCGTCGGCAAGAACTACCACGACCACGCGCACGAGTTCGCCCGCAGCGGGTTCGACAGCAGCGCCAAGGGCAAGGCGGACGCGGTGCCCGAGGTCCCGATCATCTTCACCAAGGTGCCCGAGTCCGTGATCGCCGACGGGGAGGCGATCCGCCATCCCGGGGAAATCAGCGACAGCATCGACTACGAGGCCGAAGTGACGGTGATCATCGGCAAGGGCGGCCGCGGCATCACCAGGGAGCAGGCCTACGGGCATGTCTGGGGCTACACCATCATCAACGACGTGACGGCGCGCGACGTCCAGGGACGCCACAAGCAGTGGTTCCTGGGCAAGTCCTTCGACACCTTCTGCCCCATGGGGCCGTGGATCGTCACGGCGGACGAGATCGATCCGGCATCCCTCGCCGTGCGCTGCTGGGTGAACGACGAGCTGCGGCAGGACGCCAATACCCGGGACCTGATCTTCGACATCCCGACGCTGATCGAGACCATCTCCGCCGGCATCACCCTGATGCCCGGCGACGTCATCGCGACCGGGACGCCCGCCGGCGTCGGCATCGGGTTCGATCCGCCGAAATATCTGAAGCGGGGCGATCGCGTCACGATCGAGGTGGAAGGCATCGGCCGCCTCGCCAACACCCTGGAATAGGCCGGCTCCGGGCGACGACAAGGACGAAGACACATGAAGACCAACGGAATCGGCTGGCGCAGCCTGCTGTTCGTACCGGGAACGCGGCCTGACAGGTTCGCCAAGGCCGCGGCCAGCGGCGCCGACGCGGTCTGCGTCGACCTGGAGGACGCGGTGCCGCCGGGCCGGAAGGACGAGGCCCGCGGCGAGGCGCTGCGTTTCCTCGCGGAGGCCGGCGGCGGGGCGTGCGACCGCGTGGTCCGCATCAACGGCGTGCGTACCGAACCCGGCCTCCGCGACCTGCTGGCCGTCATCGAGGCGCGCCCGGAACGGGGAACGATCGCCGTTCCCAAGATCGAGTCGGCGGAAGAGGTGCAGTGGATCGACCAGCTGCTGACCGCCGCCGGCTGCGGTCTCCGGGTCGTGGCCCAGATCGAGACCCTGCGCGGGGTGGAGAACGCGACCGCGATCGCCGGCGCCTCGCCGCGGCTCTCCGGGATCATGTTCGGCGGCCTGGACCTGGCGGCGGAACTGGGCGCGCCGGCATCGTGGGAGGCCCTGCTCCACGGCCGGTCGCGGGTGATCCACGCGGCGGCGCTGGCCGGGGTTCCGGCGATCGACATGCCGTTCGTCGATGTCGGCGACCCGGAGGGCTGCGGCCAGGAGGCGCGGCGCGCCCTCGCGCTCGGCTTCTCGGCCAAGATGGTGATCCACCCGACCCAGGTGGAGGTCGTCAACGCGGCCTTCTCGCCGACGCCCGAGGAGATCGGCCAGGCCCGCCGCGTCATCGCGGCCCTGGAGGAGGCCAGCGGAACCGCCGCGGGAGGCGTCGTCCTGCTCGACGGCCGGATGGTCGAGCGGCCGGTCGTGCTCGCCATGCAGCGCATCCTGGCGCGTGCGGGGGTCCGGGCATCGTGATCGTGGACAGCGGGGACGCGGGTCCTGTATGGCCCGGGATCGCTGCGGAGACGATGAAGACAGGATGGACATGACGAGCGAACGGTCGTTCAGGATCACCCCCAACGATGACGTCACCTTCTACCCCCGGGTCTTCGGCCGGCGGGGGGTGGTCGCCTCCCACCACTATCTGTCGGCCGGCGCCGGCCTCGACGCCCTGAAGGCGGGCGGCAACGCGGTGGATGCCGCGGTCGCCGCGACCTTCGTCGAAGGCGTGCTGAACCCGAACATGCACACCATCGGCGGCGAGTGCCCGATCCTGATCGCGCCGGCCGGCGGCGGGGAGATCATCTGCATCAACGGCAACGCCACGGCCCCGGCCGCGGCGACGCCCGAAGTGTTTCGGGCGCTCGGGCACGAGGCGATCCCGTCGGAGGGCATCCTGGCGGCAGGCGTGCCCGGGGCCTTCGGCGCGCTGATCGTGGCGGCCCTGCGATACGGCAGGCTGAGCTTCGCCGACCTGGTCCGGCCGGCGCTGGAACTGGCGCGCGACGGCTTCCCGGTGCATGCCGGGCTGCTGCGCCAGCACAAGTTCGGCATCGTCCCGAACGCCGAGAAGTTCCTGACCCTGTGGCCCTCGACCGGCGACGTCTACATGCCCGGAGGAGTCCCGCCGGCCGAGGGCGCCCTTCTGACCAACCCCGCGCTTGCCGGCATGTTCGACCATCTGGCGGCGGTCGAGGCTGCATCCGGCGGATCGCGCGAGCACGCGCTCCAGGCGGTGTTCGACGGATTCTACCGGGGCGACGTCGCCCGGGAGATCGTCGCCTTCTCCAAGGACCAGGGCGGACTTCTGGAAAGGTCGGACTTCGACGCCTTCGAGATCCCGCTGGAGCAGCCGGTCTCGATCGAGTTCGCCGGCGCCCGCATCTACAAGTGCCCGGCCTGGAACCAGGGCCCAGCCCTCCTCCAGAGCCTGTCCATCCTGAAGACGCGCGACCTGCCCGCCATGGGGCACAACAGCGCCGATTACGTGCATACCGTCACCGAGGCGATGAAGCTCGCCTTCGCCGACCGGGAACAGTATTACGGCGATACCCGCCACGTGAACATCCCGGTGGACGATCTGCTGGACGACGCCTACGGGCGTCTCCGTGCCGGCCTGATCGACCCCGCCGCGGCGAACGCCGAACTGCGCCCGGGCGACCCGACCAGGCCGGCCGCCCTGCTCGACCCCGCCGAGCGGTTCGGCGGCGCTTCCTGGGGACCGGGGACCGTCCATGTCGACACGGCGGACGCGGCGGGCAACCTGTGCTCCTTCACGCCGAGCGGCGCCTGGATCAAGTCCTCGCCCGTGATGCCGGCGCTGGGCTTCCCGCTGGGCAACCGGATCTCCAACTTCCACCTGGGGCCGGCGCACCATCCCAACGTCGTGGCCCCGGGCAAGCGGCCCCGCACCACGATCAGCCCGACCATCGTGACGCGGGACGACGAGCCCTGGATCGCCTGCGGCAGCATGGGCGGCGACCAGCAGGACCAGTGGCAGCTCCAGTTCCTGCTGAACCGCCTGCTGTTCGGCATGCCGCTCCAGCAGGCGATCGAGGCCCCGAAGTTCTCCAGCGAGCATTTCCCCGGCTTCTTCGCGCCCCATAACTTCTTCACGAACCGCCTGCGCGCCGAGGAGTCCCTGGGCGCGGCCGTGCTGGAGGAGCTGGCCCGGCGCGGCCACGACGTTTCCGTCGGACCGGCCTGGTCGGAAGGCTTCATGCTGGCGGTCGAGCGCCATTCGGCGGCGTCCGGCCCCGCGGGCGTGCTGGAGGCGGGCTGCGATCCCCGCGGCGCCAAGTCGGAGGTGTTTCCCGCCGCCGCAGTCGCCTGGTGAGCGGCGCGTCCCGTCAATGGCTTCTGCGGGCGAGCAGGGCCAGGATCCCCCCGACGGATGCGGCCAGGGCCAGCACGGAGAAGCTGGCCGCATAACCGCCGAACGCGTCATGGGCGAAGGACAGGGTCGGAGGGCCGACGACGACGCCGAGGAACGTGAAGAACATCACAGCACCCGTCGTGGCACCGATCTGCGAGACATGGCTCCGTCTGGCGACCTCGGCCAGGAACACGCCGTTCCACCCCGCCGCCGTCAGGCCGAGGATCGCGAAGACGGCGGTGACGGCGGGAAGCGGCCAGTCGGGACCGATCGCGACGACGGCCGCGCAGGCCGCCGCCATGATCACGGCCAGGAAGATCAGGACCAGGTTGGCATCCCCGACCCGATCGGCGGCCCCTCCCCAGAGGAGCCGTCCGACGACGCCGGCGACCTGGGACGCCGCGAGGATCGAGCCGGCGGCGACCAACCCCGTCCCGACCTCCTCGACCAGGAGCACGACCATGAAGCTCATGACGCTGAGCTGGATCGCCGAGAAGCAGAGCGACGCACCGGCGAGCAGCGACAGCCGCCGGTCGCTTGCCACGGCCCTGAGTCCCTCGAAAGGCATGCGAAGCACGGGACTGCCGGGGCTGCGATCGGCGTCCCAGCGGTTCCGCACATGCTGGGCGATCAGGCACAGAGCCGCCGCGGCGACCGCGCAGGCCAGCAGGCCCGCCTCCCAGCCGTAGGCGACCGCCAGGGACGGACCGAGCAGTCCGGCGGCCATTCCCCCCAGCGGCACGCCGGTCTGCTTGATCGAGAAGATCAGGTTGCGCCGATGCTCCGGGGCGTGGCGCGCGAGCAGGTGGGCGGCGGAGGGGTTCGGCATGCCGTAGCCCAGCCCGATGGCGAAGGAACCCGCCAGCAGGGCGCCGAGGTGGGGGATGGTGACCGCCAGGCATCCCAGGGCCGTGAGGGCCATGCTGATCTGCCCCGTCCGGCAGGCGCCGTAGCGGCGGACCAGACCGCCGGCCACGAGCGACGACGCCATCGCGGCGATGTAGAGCAGCCCGATCTGGTAGCCGACCATGCTGGCCGGGATGCCGAGGTCGCGCGCCACTTCGGGGGCCACGGCGGGAACCAGGAGAACCGCCATCGAGGCGATCGTCTGCACCGCGGTCGATTCTGCCACGATGCCGAGAAGCCCCTCACCGGGGGCGGCGTTCCGGCTTTCCAAAAATGATCCTTTCGTGCCGATGGAGTTCATCGCCCGCGGGACAGGACACGGGCAGGAGGCCGCCGGTCCCGAGGCCGCGGGCTCCCGCCAAGGGAACAGCGACATAGTCCACTCGTCCGCCCTGTGCCAACGAAATGCACGGAAGCCCAGGGTTTTCCGGGAGATCGGGATCGACAAGCCGCCAGGTCCGCGGGGACGAGGGCCCGCCGATGCGGCTCAAGCCTCTTCCCTTCCGGTTCGCTTCGTGTATGTTATGTTATATCATAACTACCGGGAGTGAGCAGGGTGCGACGGGAAGCGAACCAGGGCGGAGAGGACGGCGGCGATCCCGGGCCGCGGGCGGTCAACAGCCGGCTGGCGGGAGCCTGGTCATGGCGCGAGGCCAGGCCGGTCGTGCTGCATCCGATGTTCTATCGGGGCTACCTGGACTACCGGACGGGCCTGCCGTTCGACTACCGGACGCTCGACGGCTGGGAATCGCTGGACCAGATCCGCTACGAGAACGGCCGCGAGATCGCCGCGGAATGCCGCGCCCTGGGCCTGTCGCTCCGCTGGCCCGACCGCCGGCGGGTCCCGCGGGAACTGAAGGCCGTGGTCGTGGACCGCGCCTGCGCGCGCCGGGGCGCCGTGCGGTGAAGGACAACCCCGGGGAACCGCAGGAAACCTGCGGAAACGTGGTGATCTTGGAAATATCGGAGGTAAAGATGAACGGCTCGTCATCCTTGAAAAGGCTGCTGTGCGTCGGCGTGGCGGCGGGAGGGCTCGCCGTCGGCCTGGGCCTTGACCGGCTGCACGCGCAAGAGGAACGGAACGCGGGGAGTGACGCGCACTACAGGCTGTTCATCGGCGACCATGCCGACGGCGTCGTCCGGGCCGTCGAGGTGAAGGACGGGTCGAGCGCCGGAACCTTCAGGATCGACCAGACGCCCGCCCTCACGCCAAGCCTCAGCGGGCGCACGGTCTTCGCGGTGCAGGGAGACGCCGGGAAGATCGCCGCGATCGGCACCGGCATCTCGCTCGAGGATCACGGCGACCATGGTGACCTGAAGGTCGAGGCCGCGAGGCTCCTGCCGACGGTGATCGCCGGCACCAAGCCCGCCCACGTCGTCGAGGGCTCCGGCACGATCGCCGTCTTCGACGACGGGACCGGCGAGCTCACCCTGTTCCCGGAGCGCCACCTCCACGAGGGGGATTTCGAGCCTCGCATGCTGAAGCCGGGTGCTGCCCACCACGGGCTTGCCGCGCCCATGGGGAGCCATATCGTCGTCTCCGTTCCCCACGACGATCCCCAGGAGCCGCGCGTGGGGCTCAAGGTGATCGACAAGGACGGCAACCAGGTCGGCGAAGTGGTGAACTGCCCAGGGGTCCACGGCCAAGCCCAGTCTGCCCGGACATTCGCCTTCGGCTGCCGGGACGGCATCGTCGTCGCCACTCCCGGCAAGGGGTCCGAACCGCCGGTGCTGGAGCATGTTTCCACCTCGGGGCTCGGCGAGGGTTACGTCTCGACCCTGAAGGGCGGGACGGCGATGCAGTTCTTCCTCGGCAACTACGGCCCGCGCGCCGTGGTCATCATCGAGCCCGGCACCGGGGAGAGCTTCCGCAAGATCGACCTTCCGACGCGCCGCGTGGACTTCGCGCTCGACCCGGCGAAGGCGCGCAACGCCTACATCCTCACCGAGGACGGAGAGCTGCACCTGCTCGACATCCTCTCCGGCAGGATCGAGAAGAGCGTCCGGATCACCGAGCCCTATTCCATGGACGGACACTGGCGCGACCCGCGTCCACGCCTGGCCGTCGCCGGCGGGCACGTCGCGGTGACGGACCCCTTGAAGGGGCTCGTGCGGCTCGTCTCCACCGAAACCCTGGAGGAGGAGCGCACGATCCCGGTGGAGGGCAAACCCTATACCATCGTCGCGGTCGGCGGCTCGGGCGCCGTTCATTAAGGAGACCCTCCCGCGGGCGGAGGGCGATCTTCCGCCTTGCGGGCCATGCCATCTCGTGCCGCCCGGCGTCGCCGAAGCCCCCGGGGCATGTCAGCAAACGACAGCGAACGTGATCATCCGCCCGGGCATCATCGGTCCAAGCCGGTGTCGCGGGCGGGCGGGTCGCCGGGCGATAAGCCGGCGGAGGTCAGCCAAGGTCATCCCGACCGGCCCTGGACGCCGGCCCGACTGTTGGCTTGGGCGAACCGATCCGCACCGGCAAACCCGTGATTTGGTTGTCAAAGATCCCGCGCAAGCGCGGGCAGCACAGTAGCAGAAGCACGTTAGGATTGCCATCCCAACGAGATGCCCGTCGGGCGGGACCTCACTGGGAAAGCCGACGGGGCTTACCGGTCCCGCGGCTGCGCCCGCCCGCTGATGCTCTGGGAAGCCTCTTTCGCGACCTTGGCCGTCGCCTCGGCAATCCTGATGCTGCTGTTCAGCATCACGCGCATTTCCTGATTCAGCAGGGCGTTTTGCGCTGCCACGAGGTCCTGCGGGGTTCGTGCGCGCAGGATGCTGTTCATGCCGTCGATGTTGCATTGCATGGCCTGGCGCGTGTAGTCGGCCCATTCGCGCATCACCGTCTGGAAACCGTCGGCCAGCATGACGCCGGTCTGCATCATGACACCCAGGTTCTGCTGGGTGCGGCCGGCCACCTGCTTGAATGCCTTGTCCTGCATCGCCGGCATCCGGCCGAGTTGTTCGACCACCCGGCCGCCTGCCTGATGGACCGCATCGGCGGCATCGCCGGCCGATTCATCCGATCGCTCCATCGTGCCGCGCAGTTCCTGGGCGGCGTTCTGGAGGTTCTGTCCCGCGGCCTCGGCATTCTTCCGGATCTCGGCGCGGCTGGTGGCTTCCACGACTTTCCGGACCGGTTGGGTATCCGGGTTGGACGCGTCGCGAGCGCTTTTCGCCATCTCGGCGCCGGCATCGCGAACGGTCTTGCCGGCATCGGCAGTCTTCACTACGGCTGACATGGATTGTTCCTCGGTTTGAAGTCTCTGCATCGCAAGCCCTTGAAGGGGAATGCGGGAGACAGGCGTCACCGGCCGCCGGACATCGGATCGACGACCCGATGTCCGGCAAAACGACCTGCACCGCCCGGGTTCAGAATCCCGGCTTAGGAAGCTTTGGAACCGGCCGGCTTACGGTCGATTTCCTCGACGGTCACATCCTGACGGCGAACGGTGCCGCTGACCGTGACGTCACGCTCGCCCGAGTGCTTGCTCAGCGCCACTTCCTCGACCACATGGGCCTGCTTGGTGACGACCGGCTTTTCCGAAACCTCGGTCATTTCGATCGTGCCCTCCTGGAACGCCTTGGCGGCCTCTTCCGGCTTCAGGACCCGATCGACCTTGGTATGCTCGACCTCGACGTTTTCCTCGTGGAGGGTCACGGTCTCCTGGACTTCGCGCTCGCTGACCTCGGTCTTCAGGCGCTTTCCGCCGGTCGTGCGGGATACGCCGACTTCCAGTTCCTCCTCGATCACCTGGGCGCTTCCGGTCGCCTCGTCGGTCCGATTGCCAAGCTTCTCCAACAGCGCTTCCGGCGTCAGGGCCTTGAAGCTGCGCATCGTGCTGAGGGCATCGTCGGCCTTGTCGTCTTCGGCTTCCGCCACGACCAGGGCGCCGCCCTTCTGCATCGCCTTGCCGTAGCTGTCGGCCTTGTCCTTTTCATAACCGGCTTCGACCAGCCGGCTGGAGATCTTGGAAACGGCGACGTCCTGCAGGATCTCGACCGCACTCTTCTTGAAGCCGGCCTTGGTCAGTTCGCCAAGAACCTTGCTCGCAATGCTACCGTTCTCGAAAAGGCCAATGATGGAAGTGGTCATGCTAAATTCCTTGATGATTTGTGCTTGGGAAACTGGGTTATCAGCGCCCATCTCGCTACTGCAATGTAGTATGCTGCGGTGCAATAACATAGTAAAATATCTACTTAGGCCAAATTTTATTTATTGCTTACAATAAAGTATGGCGTTGGGTTTCTATGAGTTTCCTGTAGATCGGAATTAATAGAAGGGAATTCACGGTATTCCTTATGTCGATCATGCGGCTCAGAAGGCGCTATTATTTCTCCTGCCGCATCGCTGAGGTGGGCAGCGTGACTCCGCATTCCCCAAGACCTCTTTCTGATCGAAGCGGCTAGTAGCCCTGCACAGTGGTTTTCATTGGTTTTTCGTAGGTCGGCCTCGGCCGAAGGCCGACGCCGACAGCGCGGCCGGAGCGTTGATGCAGGGTGTCGGCCTTCGCCACTCCGGTCCTCGGAGCCGGCCGTTCCACTCGGCGCACTGTGTTGCGCCATGGGCGCAACCTACGGCTCGATGCAGGGCGGAGGTGATGCGGGCCGACGGTCGTAGGTTGCGTCCATGGCGCAACACAATGGATCATCTCTCTCGGGCGGATCAACCTGATCGGGTACAGCTATGAAGAAACTGACCGGCGAAATACTAGCCGTAGCCGTAGCCGTAGGTCGGGTAGAGCGCAGCGGCACCCGACACCAACTCGCCTGCTTGTCGGGTGCCGCTGCGCTCTACCCGACCTACGGTTGAGTGACCAGCAAATTAGTTTCATTTGCGGCGGATCGGCGCCCTGCGCTGGTGGCAACTCTAGCCTACCATGGCCGGCCGGGACCCGTGGTACCGCCTGCCAGGGCTTGGACTGGAAATCGAGTGCGGCACGGAAAGCGCCGGCTCGCCACGCCGTTCAGACGGATCACATGGGTCCTCAAACGACCGTTCCGCGGCTGCGGGCTAGGCATACATCCCCGTGCCGTAGCTACGAGAACCGCTTTCTCGTCCATGTTATCGTAGCTACGATAACCGGGATGAACACCTGGGACGAAGCCAAACGCGTGGCGAACCTTGCCAAGCATGGGCTGGACTTCGCCGTCGCCGAAGGGTTCGACTGGGATACCGCGCTGACCGCCGTGGACGAGCGCCGGGATTACGGCGAGGGCCGCTTCATATCCATCGGCTATATCGGTCCCCGCCTGCACGTGATGGTATGGACGCCGCGCGGTGACGACACGCGCATCATCGGATCGGGGAAGGCCAATGACCGGGAAGAACGCCGCTACCACGCCGCCGAAGCCTGACCATGTCAGCCAGGAGGATTGGGACGCCGTCGATGTGCCGGAACTGACGGACGAATGGTTCGCCAAGGCGCGGCGGGGCGGCCGCCCGAAGGCTGCGGCGCCCAAGGAGTTGACGACGCTTCGCCTCGACCCCGACGTGCTGGCACACTTCCGCGCGACGGGTCCGGGTTGGCAGACCAGGATCAACGAGGCGCTGCGCAAGGCAGCCGGCCTGCGCCCCTGACCGTTCCCCGAGCCGAGTAGGACGGGCTGGCCGCGATGACGGCGCGGAGCGGCCTGCCGATGCCGCTGGACCGGGGCCGGGCGCAACATGGATCGCATTGCCACATCGCCACGGAGCGCCGGCCGGCAAACTCTCCTGGCCCGCGGCTCCCGCCCGGCGGACCGGCGACTCCCGCGGTCCCGAATCCCGGACGAGGAGCCTTGCCCCCCTTCCCGCCGCCTTCTATTATCGCGCCGAATTGGGGACGGAACGTTCCGGGACCAGGGGTTCGACGACGACTTCCGCCGGCCTCGCGCGGTTCCGTCCGCAGCCCCCGACGATCAAAGGCCGCCCGCTCCCGGGCGGCTGCGCAGAGGACCCGATGCCCCATCTCCGTTCCAGGACTTCCACCCACGGCCGCAACATGGCCGGTGCACGCGGCCTGTGGCGCGCGACCGGCATGAAGGACGGCGATTTCGGCAAGCCGATCGTCGCGATCGCCAACTCCTTCACCCAGTTCGTGCCCGGCCACGTCCATCTGAAGGACCTGGGCCAGCTGGTCGCGCGGGAGATCGAGGCGGCGGGCGCCGTCGCGAAGGAGTTCAACACCATCGCGGTGGACGACGGCATCGCCATGGGCCATTCCGGCATGCTGTACAGCCTGCCCTCGCGCGAGATCATCGCCGACAGCGTCGAGTACATGGTCAACGCCCATTGCGCCGACGCGCTGGTCTGCATCTCCAACTGCGACAAGATCACGCCGGGCATGCTGATGGCGGCCCTGCGGCTGAACATCCCCACCGTCTTCGTCTCCGGCGGCCCGATGGAGGCCGGCAAGGTCAAGCTGCACAACAAGACCCGGGCGGTCGATCTGGTCGACGCCATGGTCGCGGCGGCCGATCCCAGCCTGGACGACGCCGAGGTGCTGGAGATGGAGCGGTCCGCCTGCCCGACCTGCGGGTCGTGCTCGGGCATGTTCACCGCCAACTCCATGAACTGCCTGACCGAGGCGCTGGGGCTGGCGCTGCCGGGCAACGGCTCCGTGCTGGCGACCCATGCCGACCGGAAGGGCCTGTTCCTCCAGGCTGCGCGGACGGTGGTCGAGATCGCGCGCCGCTACTATGAGCAGGACGACGCCAGCGTCCTGCCCCGCTCGGTCGCGAGCTTCGAGGCGTTCGAGAACGCGATGATGCTCGACATCGCCATGGGCGGCTCGACCAACACCGTGCTGCACCTGCTGGCCGCCGCCCACGAGGCGGAGGTGGACTTCACCATGGCGGACATCGACCGGCTGTCCCGCCGCATCCCGCAGCTCTGCAAGGTCGCCCCCTCGGTCCCCGACGTCCATATGGAGGACGTCCACCGCGCCGGCGGCATCATGGCGATCCTGGGCGAGCTGGACCGGGCCGGCCACCTGCACCGCGACCTTCCGGTGGTCCACGCCCCGACCCTGGGCGCCGCGATCGACCGCTGGGACGTCAAGCGCACCGACGATCATGATGTCCTGCGCTTCTACTCGGCGGCTCCCGGCGGCATCCCGACGGTGGTGGCCTTCAGCCAGGAACGGCGCTACCAGACGATCGACGTGGACCGGGCCGGCGGCGTGGTCCGCGATGCCGAGCACGCCTTCAGCAAGGATGGCGGCCTGGCGGTCCTCTACGGCAACCTGGCGGAGGACGGCTGCATCGTGAAGACGGCCGGAGTCGATGCCTCGATCCTGAAATTCTCCGGCCCGGCGCGCATCTTCGAGAGCCAGGACGCGGCGGTCGAGGCGATCCTGAACGGCGGCATCCAGGCCGGCGACGTGGTGCTGATCCGCTACGAGGGACCGCGCGGGGGACCCGGCATGCAGGAGATGCTGTACCCGACCAGCTACCTGAAGTCCAAGGGCCTGGGCAAGGCGTGCGCCCTGATCACCGACGGGCGGTTCTCCGGCGGCACCTCCGGCCTGTCGATCGGCCATGTCTCGCCGGAAGCGGCCGAGGGCGGGACGATCGGGCTGGTCGAGGAAGGCGACCTGATCGAGATCGACATCCCGAACCGCTCGATCCGGGTCGCCCTGACCGACCAGGAACTGGCCTCCCGCCGCGCCGCCATGGAGGCGCGCGGCGCCGACGCCTGGAAGCCGCGCGACCGCCACCGCCCCGTCTCGGTCGCATTGCAGGCCTACGCGGCCCTGACCACCAGCGCCGCCCGCGGCGCCGTCAGGGACGTGTCGGCGGCGACGCGGGCGCCTCGGCCGTAGGTTCCGCATTCCCGGACCGCCCCGCCGGACAGCCGTGTCCGGCGGGGCGGGCGGTTCCTGCGACCACGGCTGCCGGGCGGGATGAACAAGCCCCGACGGTTCAACCTCGATACATTCCACGAAACAGCGGGCCCGAACACTCATCAGTGTCCGAAAGGCCGTCCCGGGGCCATGGGCGATCACCAGATCAAGTGATCGCGCTTTCCAACATACCCTATTTGAGATGATCCAAAGGCAATTGCGAAACATACGCTTCAATTTGTTGTAAGCAGACTAGAAAAGAGCGAAAAACAGCATGGTCAATGCAAAATCAGAAAAGAAACATAAGAAATGAAACGAATGAAGGAGATGCAAAATGCATGTGCTTGTCGCCTCTTTCATCCTGGCATTCGCAGTCTTTGTTCCTCCCTCGATGGCTCAGCAACAACAGCAGGACGGGCAACCGAATATCCTCGTGATATGGGGCGACGATATCGGCTGGTACAATATCAGCGCGTTCAACTTGGGCGTGATGGGATACAAGACGCCCAATATCGACCGGATCGCCCGTGAAGGTGCGCTATTCACCGACTGGTACGGACAGCAGAGCTGCACGGCCGGGCGCGCGGCGTTCATCACGGGGCAAGCGCCGGTTCGCACGGGGTTGACCAAGGTCGGCCTCCCCGGTGCGGAGATCGGGTTGAGGATGGAAGATCCGACGCTTGCCGGCCTGCTCAAGAGCCGCGGCTACATGACCGCCCAGTACGGCAAGAACCATCTGGGCGATCGTGACGAACACATGCCGACGAACCACGGTTTCGACGAGTTCTTCGGCAATCTCTACCACCTCAACGCCGAGGAGGAACCGGAGAACGAGGACTATCCCAAGGATCCGGCTTTCAAGAAAAAATACGGGCCGCGCGGCGTCATCAGGGCGACCGCGGGCGGCACCATCGAGGATACCGGTCCGCTGACGCGCAAACGGATGGAAACCGTGGACGAGGAAGTGACGGCTGGCGCCCTGGACTTCCTGGATCGGGCGACCACGGCGGGCAAGCCCTTTTTTCTCTGGTGGAATTCCACGCGGATGCACGTCTTTACCCGTCTGAAGCCTGAATCCCGTGGCAGGACGGGGATCGGCATCTATCCGGACGGCATGGTCGAGCATGACGGGCACGTCGGGCAGTTGCTGAAGAAGCTCGACGATCTGGGCATCGCCGACAACACCATCGTGATGTATTCGACGGACAACGGCGCCGAGGTCATGAGCTGGCCGGACGGCGGCACGACGCCGTTCCGCGGCGAGAAGAACACCCAGTGGGAAGGCGGCTATCGCGTACCGACCCTGATCCGGTGGCCCGGCGTGATCGAGCCCGGCACCATCCACAACGATGTCTTTTCCCACGAGGACATGCTGCCCACGCTCGTGGCGGCCGCCGGCAATCCGAACATCAAGGAAGAACTGCTGAGGGGGTATTCGGCGATCGGGCGCGATTACAAGGTGCATCTCGACGGCTACAACCTGCTGCCCTACTTGCGGGGCGAGGTCCGGGAAGCGCCGCGCAAGGAGTTCCTGTACTGGACCGACGGCGGGGATCTGGCGGCGCTCCGCTATGATCAGTGGAAGTTGCACTTCCTGGAACAGCGGGCCGAGGGTTTCGATGTGTGGCAGGAACCGTTCGTCCAGCTCCGCGTACCGAAGCTGTTCACGTTGCGCGGCGACCCGTTCGAGCGGGCCGATGAGGAGGGCATGGACTATGTCCGCTGGAGGTTCGAGCGCATCTTCGCGCTGGTGCCGGCCCAGGCCTACGTCGCGAACTGGCTCCAGAGCTTCAAGGAATTCCCGCCCCGGCAGAAGGCGGCGAGCTTCAGCATCGATCAGGTCATGGCCCGATTGGAAACCAACGCATCCGGAAACTGATCTTGCCGCCGGTGGACGGCTCCGGCCGTCCATCGAGCTGGATCGATCCGTTCCACGGGAGAGAAACGGCTATGCGTGCCGATACGCGTGATTCATCCGGCCTTCGGCTGATCGCGGTGGTCGCGATCCTGTGCCTCTTTCAGGTCGGCCATGCCTCGGCCGACCCTCTTCCATCCTGGAGGGATGGCGCCGGCAAGGCGGCGATCCTCGAGTTCGTTGCCGCCGTCACCGCCGAGGGCGGGCCGGATTTCGTGGCGCCGGCCGAGCGGGTCGCGGTGTTCGACAATGACGGGACGCTGTGGGTGGAGCAGCCCTACTATGCCCAACTTCAGTTCGCCCTTGACCGCGTCGGCATCCTGGCCCCGGAGCATCCGGAGTGGAAAACGGATCAACCCTTCAAGGCTGTGCTTGAAAACGATACCGGGGCCCTCCTGGCGGCTGGCGAGAGGGGACTGCTCGATCTCCTCATGGCGACGCATGCCGGAAACACCACCGACGAATTCGCCGCTCTCGTGGCCGATTGGATTTCACGGGCGCGGCACGGGCGCTTCGATCGGCGCTTCACCGAACTGGTCTATCAGCCGATGCTGGAGGCGCTGAGGCTGCTTGAGGAGAACGGCTTCCAGAGCTTCATCGTTTCCGGAGGCGGCATCGAGTTCATGAGGCCCTGGGTCGAGCATGTCTACGGCCTGCCCCGCGAGCGTGTCATCGGGTCGAGCATCGTCACGGAATTCCGCGTGCGGGACGGCAAGCCTGTCCTGGTGCGGCTGCCGCAGGTGGACTTCATCGACGACAAGGCGGGCAAGCCGGTGGCCATCCAGAAGTTCATCGGGCGCCGGCCGATCGCCGTGTTCGGGAATTCCGACGGCGATCTCCAGATGCTGCAATGGGGCACATCGGGAAATGGCCGCCGGCTCGGCGTGATCGTCCACCATGACGACGCCGGACGCGAATACAGCTACGATCGCGACAGCCATGTGGGTCGCCTCGACAAGGCGCTGGATGCCGCGGGTCCGGCGAACTGGCTGGTCGTCTCCATGCGGCGCGACTGGGAGCGCGTATTTCCATGGGAATAAGCGAGGCGATCCGGCACGGGGCCGTCGTTCTTGGCTCAATCCTCGCCAGTGCCGCAGCACAGGCTGATCAGCTCTGCGACAGCTACGGTGGCATGCCGCCCGGCCCGGACTCCCTGGCGGGAATGGCCCACATCGAAGGTGGCGCCTTCACCATGGGTGACGACGATGAACGACCGGAGGAGCGCAGGGCGCATCCGGTGACCGTATCGAGTTTCTGGATCGACCGGCACGAAGTGACGAACGCGCAGTTCCGGCGGTTCGTCGCCGCGACCGGCTACGTCACGATGGCGGAGCGGGGGCTCGATCCGAAGGACAACCCGGGGATCCCGGCGGAGCTTCTGGAGCCCGGATCGATCGTGTTCCACAGCCCGGAAGGTTTGCGCGACTTGGCGGATGTCAGGCAGTGGTGGCGCTTTGCGCGCGGGGCAAACTGGCGCGCACCCTTGGGGCCGGGAAGCGAGATCGTCGGCAAGGACAATCATCCCGTCATACATGTCGCCTATCAGGATGCCTTGGCCTATGCGCACTGGTTGGGCCACGACCTGCCGACCGAGGCGGAGTGGGAATTCGCCGCCCGCGGCGGGCTCGACGGCGCCACCTACAGCTGGGGGGACCGGTACTTCGACCCGGCGTCGGGATGGAAAGCCAATACGTGGCAGGGTCTGTTCCCGGTCAAGGACAGCGCGGACGACGGCTATCACGGTACCGCGCCCGTCGGATGCTTCGTTCCCAACGGGTACGGCTTGTTCGACATGGCCGGCAATGTCTGGGAGTATACGAAGGACTGGTATGTCCCGGGCCATCCGGCCGATGCGGCGACCGACCCGGGCGGCCCGAGCGAGTCCGCTGCGGCACGGCATGCCGGAGCGGCCGGTCCTTCGGTGGTCATCAAGGGCGGATCATGGCTGTGCGCGCAGAATTTCTGCGCCCGCTACCGGCCGAGCGCCCGCCAGCCGCAGGAGTTGAGCCTGGGGGCAAGCCATCTGGGCTTCCGCACCGTGCACCGCGCCCCGGATCGCCCCTGAAATCCGGGGCCGCGCGATCCGGAGGCGTTCGGGCCGGGTGACCCCGGGAGGCCCCGGGGGGAAGGCGCCTTCAGAAACGCATGACCAATCCCACCAGCGGACCGTACTGGCTGACATCGACATCGACCCGATCCGCCGAATAGCGGATGGAAAGATAGCGGAACCCCGCATTGGCGCTGACCCGCTCGGAAATCGCGTATTCCACGCCGGCGAAGATCTGCCAGGTGAACTCCGATCCGATCCCGAACCCGCCGATTTCGGCGATTCCGCCCACCGTCCACGTCTCGGACAAGGGCAGCCGCCCGCGCACGCCGATAACCGGGTCCCACCAGCTGACGTCGAGATCAGCCCCGGCCGTCGCTCCCTCCCGGGCGCTGCTCGTCGCCGTCACGTCGGTGCTCATCCGCACGTACCTGGCTCCGGCGAAGGGCTCGATCAGCCTTCCCCGGTCCACATAGGCATGGTATCCGAACGCCGTCGTGGTGAGCAGCATCTTCGTATCGACATCGACCGACACCGACGGATTGCCGCGGACCGAGCCGTCGTTGCCCAGGTCCGAATAGACGGTGTCGTTGAGCAGCGCGAAGCGTCCGTAAGTGATTTCCCCGGCCCCCATCACGCCGAAATCCAGGGAT
The DNA here is from genome assembly GCF_016806835.2 of Skermanella rosea. NCBI lineage: Bacteria > Pseudomonadati > Pseudomonadota > Alphaproteobacteria > Rhodospirillales > Azospirillaceae > Skermanella > Skermanella rosea. The sequence goes on from NZ_CP086113.1 coordinate 519,742, forward strand.
TCGAGAAGGTCTCCCCGGCTGATCGAGGTCTCGACGGTCCGCCCGCCGGCCGCCGAAGAGAACTCGCCGTCGATCCTCGGCAGCCAGACATACAGGGCCGCGGAGCCGCCGAACTCCTCCGCCCGGATGCCGCGGGTTCCCGCCAGGAGGGCAGCGGCCGCGGCGGTCGCGACGGCAAGGACACGTGCCGAACTGAAGGCGGCTGATCGCATTGACTTCTCCCGTCGGGCTCCGCTTGCACGGGGCGCTGCCGTCGCGCCCTTCCCCTTACATGTCCACGCGGTCGATGGCCCAGTCCACCAGCGGAATGTTCGGCAGCTCCCTTCCGTCATCGACGCCGATCTCGGTCCGGATGATCGTGTTCAGCTTGGCATTCATCGCGAGGATGAGATCCTTGTTCGCCACCCTGTCCCTGGCGAGATTGTCGGTCTCGGAAGGATCCCGTTCCAGGTCGAACAGCTCGACATCGTTATGGTCGTAGAGCTGGTCGAGGGTGGTCGGCTCGTTGTGCTCGGTCGGCGCGAAATAGCGGCTGAACTTGTAACGGCCGTCGAAGACGGTGCGCAGGCTGCCCCGTTTCTTCAAGTCTGGCAGGTATCGCTGGCGGGCCAGTTCGATGAACGCGTTCTTGCCGGCGGCCCTGGCCGCGGCGTTGCGCTCCATGATGCCCGCGTCGTTGAGGGCCAGCCCGCTGTAGGTGAACAGGACGGCATCGCGGACGGCGTGGACTCCGGCCGAAGCCGGACCGGCCAGGAGAGGCGAAAGATCCTTGCCCGGCAGGTCGCGCCCGGCCAGCTCCCCCACGCCTCCGGACGGAACGCCGGCCATGGAAAGCAGCGTCGGCACCATGTCGATGTGCGACGACAGCGCTCGGCAGTCCTGCCCGCCGCCGACGTCGGGGTGGATCAGGTAGAACGGCAGGTGGATGGCCTCCTGGTAGGCGAAGGGACCCTTTCCGCGCATCCCGTGCGCGCCCGCCGCCTCGCCGTGGTCGGTGGTGTAGATGACGATCGTGCGGTCCGCCAGACCAAGATCGTCAAGCTCGCCGAGAACCCGTGCGAGCTGGGCGTCCACGCCGCGCGTGCAGTTGACGTAGTAGTCGTTGAACCGGTGCCAGCGCTCCTCTTCCATGGGCACCTCGCCCAGGATGTGGCGCCAGGCCTTCATGAACTCCCCATGGGCCTTCGGACGGCCCGGCGCGTCGAGCGGCTCCCTGAGGCTCGTCGGCAGCGGCTGATCCCAGCTTTTCCTGTAGAGGGGGTGGTCGGGCGCCCGCGCCGCCTGCATCATCAGGCCGCCGGGGTCCTGGACCCGCTCGCCCGGCAGGTCGGTATTGAAATACATGACGTCGTGGGGGTTGACCAAGCTGACGAACAGGCACCACGGCTTTCCGTCGTCCGACAGCGGGCGGCCGTTGCGGCGCAGCCAGGTCACCGCGCTCCCGGAAATCAGGTGGTCGAACTGGTATCCGCCGAGCGTGTGCCCGATGATGTCGCCGGGGCCGTTGTAATCGGCGAAGCCGTACCGCTCCATTTCGCCGGTGAAAAGAAGGTCCGGATCCTTGCTGTCGAATTCCTTGTTGAGATGCCACTTGCCTTTGTAGGCGGTGTAGTACCCGGCCTTGCGCAACATATGGCCGATGGTCTGGACGCCAGGCGGAAACCCTTTGATCCAGGGCACGTCGCAATTCTCGAACATGCCGTTGTTCGGGGTCGTGAGACCGGTCATGAGAACGCTGCGCGACGAGGTGCACATGGTCGCCGGGCAGTAATGGGCGTGGAACGTGACGCCTTTCCGCCGCAGCATTTCCTGTCCGGGCAGGCTCAGCCCGGCCGGCCACGAGGAACGGTACCGCTCCTGGTCCGAGAACAGGAAGAGTATGTTCGGCCGGCTCCTGGCGGCGGCCCGCGCAGGACGCGGCGCTTCGTCGGCCATCGCGACCCGCGCCGGCCCCAACCCCGATGAGGCCGCCGCGGCACCTGCCGCCAAGCCGAAGAAGCCGCGCCGGGAAACCGGGACGGCGCTTGCCGAGGCCGAGGCGTCTGGATATCGCGTCACGTCGTTCCCTCCGTCGTATCGGCGTCGTCGGCCGATCTTCGTTTGGAAACAATCATATCCAGGCGCCGACTCTGCCGGCTGTGCGGAATTGGCACGTCGTTCGGCCGGGCGGAGCCGTCGGCGTCCCGGCTTCCGGTCTGCCGTTTCCACAAGGTATCGCTGGGTTTCTCGCCGAAAAGCCTCCGGTACTCGACGGCGAAGCGGCCGAGCTGGAAGAACCCCCAGGATACGGCTATGTCGGTCACGGTGCGGTCGGCCGGATCGGCGGCCGACAACGCACGCCTGACATGGTGCAGCCGCGCGACGCGCATGTAGGCTTTGGGCGTCACGCCGTACAGTTCCAGGAAGCCCTGGTCGAGGGTTCGCCAGTTCACGTCCAGCAGCTCGCACAGCTGCCTGATGCTCACCGGCTGGTCCGTCACGGCCCGCAGGTAGGCCGCCGCGTCCCGGGCCAGGTGATGGCGGTGCGGAAGGACGACGCGCTGCGGATCCATCGCCGCCGAAGCCAGCAGTTCCGACAGGATCTTGTCGGTCGCCAGGGCCGCGACCCGCGGCGACGCGAGGTAAGGCGACTGCTGGTGCAGGATCGCGAGCATGGCCTTCAGCCGCTGCACAAGGACGAGGCCCTGGTCGATGCCGGGCAGGGCCAGCATGTAGGCCGCGCCGGGCGCCAGTTCCCGTCCCCACATGGCGTTCGCGTGGCGCTGAAAGACCGCCCGATCGACGGTCAGCACCAGGGCCGCCGTCGGCAGCACGGAGGCGAACTCGAACTCCACCGCCGACTGGACCAGCGGAATGCGGGCGGGCGCCACCGGACGTCCGCGGAACCGGACCGAGGCGGGATCGCCGTCGACCAGGCCGATGCAGACGCTTTCCGGGGCTCCCTCTCCCCGGATCAGCACTCCCGTCGACCAGTGGCTGGCGTCCAGCCTCAGCCCCTCGGTTTCCACGAACATGTGCTGCCCGCTTCCGGGGCCGGGCGAGATCTGGAAGCATTCCTGCGTCCAATCGCGCAGCACCCTGTCCATCATCGACTGCACGTCGTCGAACCCTGCCCGGCCCGTCCGGCCGGCAAGGATCCTCGCGTCCCTGGGCGTCTGTGGCATCTCCCGGTCCCAAGAAGGATGTCCAGGGCCAAGGATGCATCCAGACGCTTCTTCTGAACACGATCCTTTCGGCGAAAAGATCGTGTCCCATCCCGCGTCGCATGATCAATGGATGAGGTATGGGGGAGCCCCCAGCCTCTCTCCCTTGGGCGACACGCCGGCAGGGGGGTGGAAGTGACGGACGGATCCGTCCGCCCTTGCTTCAAACGAAGAAGAAGTCCGTGCTGCCCAGCGTGCCGGTGAACCCGGCAAGCTCGATCGTGCCATGGTGCTGGACCGAGATCAGCGTGCCGCCGTCTTCCTGCTCGATGCCGAGGTCTTCGAACCGGAGGTCGGGGAACCTCTCGAAGATTATGACATCCTCGCCCTGCCGGAAGTCCGCGATCACGTCGTCGCCGAAATGGCCGGCGTCCGTAGGAACCCCGGCGAACGGTCCCGCGTAGCGGAATTCGTCACGCCCCGCCCCGCCTTCGAGAAGATCGTTGCCGCCGACCGTGGCCTCGGACATGGCTTGCGCGTCGCCGTAAAGCACGTCGTCACCCGCTCCTCCGACAAGGTGGTCGTCCCCGCCGCGGCTCGAGGCATACATCTCGCGGCTGTCGCCGACGAGGTGGTCGTCGCCGGCTCCGCCCCTGAGCGTGTCGTTGCCGCCGACCGTGTCATCGTAGGCTTCGCTGTTGTCCCCGAGCAGGGTGTCCCCGCCGCCGCCGCCGACAAGAAGGTCGTTGCCGCCTCGGGACGTGCCGGTGATGATGCCGCCCTCACCGATCAGGAAGTCGTTCCCGGCCCCGCCCTCCAGCCGATCGTGGCCGCCGCGAACGTCGCCGTTCATGAAGTTCACGGAGTCGCCGTAAAGCGAGTCGCCATCCTCTCCGCCGAACAGCCTGTCATTGCCGCCGCGGGCTTTCCCTCCCATGAAGAGGCTGTCGCCCAGCAGCTCGTCAGGCCCCCTGCCTCCATGGACCAGGTCGTTTCCCCCGCGTGAAGCATCGAGCAGGAAATTGCCGTCGCCGGTGATCAGGTCACGATCATCGCCGCCCTCGAGGCGATCGTTGCCGCCCCGCGCTTCGTCACGAAGGAACCTGGCATCGCCGATCATGTCGTCGATGCCCTGATTTCCTTGCAGCAGGTCGTTTCCGCCCCGGGACTTCCCGGCAAGCTCCTCGGCCTCGCCGATCAGGTTGTCGTCGCCCTGCCCGCCCCTCAAGGCGTCGATGCCGTTTCCCCCGTATATCAGGTCCGTTCCGCCACCGCCGGCGAGATAATCGTTACCGTTCAAACCGTGGATCGTGTCGTTGCCTGCCAGTCCGGATATCCGGTCACCCTTCGGCGTGCCGTTCAGAGTATTGTCGGCGTTGTCGCCTGTTATCACTGCCATCGCGCACCTCGTCCAGGAACACATGGAATCGGGGTCCCGCAGTCAGGCGCCCCATCAACGCAAAGACTATTTCCACGATAGGATGAGAACGCAATTATCTATTGAGTGTGGCGTAACCTCCCGTGACGATATACCTCCCACTATCAGAAACCACTGAAGGTGCAGATACGGATTTCCGGGACCGAGAGCCTTATGTCCGCTGCAGGCTAGCCCTCCGGGCGGTTTCGTCACCGTGCGACAGGCCAGGTGGGGCTCTGTCGCCGGCCAAGGGGAAGCCTACTGGGCCGCCCGGATCTTCTCCAGCTGGGCGTTGATGTCCCGCACCAGCGCCTCGTCGGTCTCCTGGGTGAACTTGGCGACGACCGGCTGCAGCTTCTCCGCCATGCGGGCCCTCTCGTCGTCCGAAACCTCGGTCACGGTCATGCCGCCCGCCTTCAGCTCTTCCAGCGCCGCCGCGTTCATGTCGCGGGACACCTTGCGCTGATAGGGCTTCACCTCCTCCGCCGCGTCGAGCAGCAGCTTCTGCTCGTCCGCCGTCAGCTTGTCCCAGAACTTCTTGCTGCTCAGGACGATCAGCGGATTGTAGGTGTGGTTGGTGGTGGAGACGTGCTTCTGCACCTCGTTGAACTTGGAGGAGAGGATCGAGGCGAGCGGGTTCTCCTGCCCGTCGACGGTCCCCGTCTCAAGCGCCGTGTAGAGCTCCGGCAGGGGCAGCGGCACGGCGTTGGCGCCCATGGCGTTGAACGCCTCGATGTAGAGCGGGACCTGGATCACCCGGATCTTCAGGCCCTGGATGTCTTCCCACTTGGCCACGGGATGCCGGTTGTTGGTCAGGTTGCGGAAGCCGTGCTCCCAGTAGGACAGGCCGACGATCCCCTTGGCCTGAAGCTTGTCGATCAGCGCCTTGCCGGCCGGGCCGTCCAGGATCGCGTCGCTCTCCTGGGCGTTCCGGAACAGGAAGGGGAAGTCGAAGACGGAGAATTCCTTGACCAGGCCTACCAGCAGGGACGGCCCCATCATGGCCATCTCGACCGTGCCGCCCTGGAGCGCCGAGACGGTCTGGACGTCGCCGCCCAGGACGCCGCCCGGGAAGAGCTTGATCTTGATCTTGCCGCCGCTCTTCTCCTTGACGATCTCGGCGAACTTCTCGGCCCCGGCGCCCCAGTGGTTGTCGATGTTCTGCACGAAGGCGAACTTGACGGTGCGGTCGCGGATGTCGGCGGCGTGGCCCGTGCCGGCGGTCAGCAGGGCTCCGGTCGCGACCAGTGCCGCGCACAGGCTTTTCAGCGTGTTCCTCATGTCTCACCTGGTCTGTTCTGAAGGGGTGACAGCTCCGAAAGGGGCTTGCGCCCGGGCCGTCAGTAGGTCGTGCGGCCGCCGCTCAGGTCGAACACCGCGGCGGTCGTGAAGGAGTTCTCCTCCGACAGCAGCCAGGCCACCATGGCGGCGATCTCGGTCAGCTCGACGAAGCGGTCGCGCGGGATGCGGACCCGCATGTACTCGATGAATTCCGGCGTCAGCTGGTCCAGGATCGGCGTCTTGGCGGTGGTCGGCGTGATGCAGTTGACCGCGATCCCGGTCTTGGCCAGCTCCTTGCCGAGCGACTTGGTCAGGCCGATGATGCCCGCCTTCGCCGCGCTGTAGGCGGCCAGGTTCGGGTTGCCTTCCTTGCCGGCGACCGAGGCGATGTTGACGATCCGGCCGTAATCGTTCTCCTGCATGATCGGCACGACCGACCGGCAGCAGTTGAAGGTGCCGGTCAGGTTCACCTCGACCACGACGCGCCACTCCTCGGCGGAATAGTCGGCCAGCGGCTTGACCGGGCCGGTGACGCCGGCGCCGTTCACCAGCCCGTCGATGCGCCCGAAGGCCTCGCGGGTGCGCTTGGCCGCCGCCTCGACCGAGGCGGCGTCGGCGACGTCCACGGCGCAGGCGATCGTGCCGTTCGCCAGTTCGCCGGCACTCGCCTCGGCCTCTTCGCCCAGCCGGTCCCACAGGGCGACCTTGGCGCCCGACTGGACGAGGCGGTCGGCGATGGCGTAGCCGATGCCGCGGGCCCCGCCGGTGACGACCATGTTCCTGCCGGCCAGATCGATCTTGTTCATCGCTTCGCTCCCATTGTTCTTTCGCCGGTTCATCTTTCCCGGCCGCGCGGCGCCGGCGGATCAGGCGGCGGCGACCTTCTGCCGCTGCACGCCCAGGCCCTGGATCTCCACGCGCATGGTGTCGCCGTCCTTCAGGTAGCGCGGCGGCTTCATGCCCAGCCCGACGCCCGGCGGCGTGCCGGTGGTGATGACGTCGCCCGGCATCAGGGTCATGAACTGCGAGATGTAGGACACCAGGTAGGGGACCTTGAAGATCATGGTCCGGGTCGAGCCGTCCTGGACCACCTCGCCGTTGACGGCCAGCGTCATGGCGAGATCGTCGACGTTCTCCACCTCGTCCCGGGTCACCATCCAGGGTCCCAGCGGGCCGAAGGTCGGGCAGCCCTTGCCCTTGGTCCACTGGCCGCCGCGCTCCAGCTGGTAGGAGCGCTCGGACACGTCGTTGCAGACGCAATAGCCCGCGACATGGTCCAGCGCATCGGCCTCGGCGATGTAGCTGCCCTGCTTGCCGATCACGATGGCCAGCTCGACCTCCCAGTCGGTCTTCTCGGAGCCCGGCGGGATGAGGACGGTGTCGTCCGGCCCGACGATGCAGGACGGCGCCTTGTTGAACAGGACGGGTTCCTCCGGCACGGGCATGCCGCTCTCGGCCGCGTGGTCGGCGTAGTTCAGCCCTACGGCGATGAAGTTGCCGACGCCGGTGACGCATGAGCCGAGCCGCGTGCCTTCCGGCACCTCGGGAAGCTGCGCGGGATCGAGTGCACGCAGGCGATCCAGGCTTTCCGGGGCGAGGGTCTTGCCGTCGATGTCCGCCACGACGGACGAGAGGTCGCGCAGGCGGCCGGCGGCATCGACCAGGCCGGGCTTCTCCTCGCCCGGGGCACCAAAGCGAACCAGCTTCAAAGCGTAGCCTCCTGGTATCACGGACGCCGAAAGGCGTCGTGTTTTTGAACATGTTTCGTTATCGTACTGTTCACATGGTTTTTGTATGCAGTCAACGTTTTTCGATAAGAGGCCGGATTTTCGAAAATCCTGCCGTCCAGGCGCGAGAGGGCAGCCATGAAGGACCGTGACGAGCCGCGCACCCTGGCGGGCGATGCGTACGCGGCGATCCACCAGGCGATCAGGACGGGGTCGCTCCGGCCGGGCCAGCGCCTGCGTTTCGCCGAGTTGCAGAGCCTGTGCAGGATGAGCGTCAGCCCCGTGCGCGAGGCGCTGGCACGCCTCACCGCGGAAGGCTTCACCATCTCGGACGACCACCGCGGCTTCCGGGTGGCTCCCCTGTCCCGGGCCGAGCTCCGGGACATCGTCGACAATCGCAAGCTGCTGGAAGGCGAGGCCCTGCGCCTGTCGATCCTGCTCGGCGACGCCGAATGGGAGAGCCGCGTCCTGGCGACCCACCACCTGATGTCCCGCGTCCCGCGGGAGCGCGACGACATCCCCTCGGCCGTCCGGGAGGAGTGGGAGCAGAAGCACGCGGCCTTCCACAAGGCCCTCGTCTCGGCCTGCGGTTCCCCGATCCTCACGGACCTGTGCGGGAAGCTCTTCGGGAAGGCGGACCGCTACCGGCGGATGTCGATCAGCATTCCCGGGCAGACCCGCGACGCCGCCCAGGAGCACAAGGAGATCATGGAGCTGTCGATCGCCCGGAAATCCGACCAGGCGGTCGAAGCGTTGCGCAACCACTACCAGAACACGGCGGACGCCGTCGAAAGGCTGTTCGAGGCCGACGCCGATTTCCCCTCGGCCCCATGACGATGCCCGGCGGCCGGACCGTCAGGTCGGCAGGCGCCGGTCGACCGGCAGGTCCCGGATCTCGGCGAGGAGCATCTCGCGGAACGCGATCTCCGCCCGGTTGAACTTCGACTGGGGATTCCAGATCAGGTGGACGTCCACCGGAGCCACCCCCTCGTAGGGCGGCAGTTCCCATAGCTCGCCGTCGGCCACGTCGCGGGCGGCGATATGCTCCGGCAGCGGGCCAAGGCCGAGGCCGCAGACGATCATGCGCCGCACCTCCTCCAGGTTGGCCGACGCGCCGACGATCCGGCCGCCGAACCCTTCCCGGGCGCGGAACACCGCCAGCGGCGACAGGGTGCCGTCGATCTGGTCGGTGGTGAAGGACACGAAATCCTCCTTCCGCAGGTCGGCGACGTCGAGGCCCTCGCTGCCGTAGAACCGATGGCCGCGCCCGCAATACAGGTGGTAGGTCTGGTGGATCAGCACCTCGCTCCGCAGCCCCGGGATGGGCTCGCGCATCAGGCAGATCCCCAGCGTGCCGATCTTCTGCTGCAACGCGATGTGGATGTCGGTCGAGGGAATGACGTCGATGCGGAACGTGACCTTGGGGTAGCGGGCGTGGAACTCCGTCAGCACGCGGTCGAGCAGCACCGTCTGGATGCGGCTGGTCATGAAGATCCTGACATGGCCGGAAATCTCCTCGTGGATTTCCCGCACCAGGATGCCGAAGCGGCTGATCGTGCCGTAGATGTCCACGACCTCCCGGTAGATCGTTTCCCCGGCCTCCGTGACGCGGAAACGGCCCTGCCCGCGCTCGACCAGTTCCCGGCCCAGGCGCGCCTCGAGCCTCTTCAGCGCCAGGCTCACGGCGGGCTG